>NZ_JBAKGU010000012.1:0-131924 GCF_049065455.1 Microbacterium sp. SA156 | reverse complement strand
CTACACGCGCTCCACGCTCGTCGCCTACGACTGGGACGGCGAGAGCCTCTCGGAGCGCTGGTACGTCGACAGCGGGCAACGCGACGACGAGCACCCGGGCCGGGGCGCGGCGTCCGGGCCGGCGGGCCGGCGGGGGGCGGGGCAGGCACCCGTGTCGCAGCGCGCAGCCAGGAGGATGACGCTTTCCCAGGACGATATGACGGGAATCGCCCTGGGAAAGCGTCATCCTCCTGGCGCCGGCGCCGGCGAAGGCGTCGATGCCCGCACGGTCAAGGCGCCGTCCCGCCGGACCCCGACCCGGACGCCGCGCCCCGGCCCGGGTGCTCGTCGTCGCGTGCACAGGCGGCTTCGATCGGCGCGTCCCGCACGGTCGGCAGTCCCTCGCCCCCATGACGACGGCCATCCGTCGATGCTCGGAGGATGGACCTGCACGAGGCACTGGCGCGGCACGGGGGCATCGCCCGCTCTGCATCGCTCGTCGCCGAGGGTGTGCCGCGATCGCGGATACGTCGCGCCGTGGCCGCATGAGAGGTGCAGTCGCCCCGACGGGGGTGGATCGCCCAGAAGGGGGTGGACCCGGCGCTGATCGCCGCAGCGCGGATCGGAGTGGTCGTCTCATGCGTCTCGCAAGCGAGGCGTCTCGAGCTCTGGACGCACCCCTCGAACCAGTGGCATGTCGCGGCGGCGCCGCACACCGCGCTGCTTCAGCAGACCGACGCACACGTGCACTGGTCGACGCCGCTCGTACCGCGACCGCCCGGCGTGTTCGAGGACTCGATCGAGAACGTCCTCGCGCTCGTCGCCGCGTGCCAGCCTCGCGAGCACGCCCTGGCGATCTGGGAATCGGCTCTCAGCAGGGGCCTGGCCGACCGCGAGACGATGTCGGGCTACCCACTCCGACCCGCGGCGCGCGAGCTGTGCGAGCTCATGATGCCGTTCGCCGATTCGGGCCTCGAGACGATCGTCATCCCGCGCCTGCGATGGCTGAGGCTCCCGATGCGCCGTCAGATCTGGATCGCCGGTCACCGCGTCGACCTGCTCATCGGGGAGCGACTCGTCCTGCAGATCGACGGCGGAACCCACGTCGACGCGCAGCGGATGATCGACAACGAGCACGATGCGGCGTTGCGGCTCATGGGCTACCACGTGATCCGCGTCGGGCGAAGGCAGATCCTCGACGACTGGGCGACCGTGCAGGACCTCGTCATGCGCGCCGTAGCCCAGGGACTCCATCGCGCGCCGCGGGGATGACGAGAACCCGCCCTCGCGCCTCAGCCCTTCACGTCGATGCCCGCGGCCGCCGCGAACGCGGGAGCGAGCATCCGCACCTGGTCGTCCGTGAGCGTGGCGCCGCGCAGGGCGAGCACGTCGAGGTAGGACAGCGCGTCGAGCCCGCGCAGGTCGAGGTCGGCGGCGCGCATGCCGCGCGGGTCGACCTCGTCGGCCCGACAGCCCTCGAACGCCACCCGCGTCAGGCGCGCCTGCGGCAGATCGATCGCGCGGATGGTGCTGTCGACGATGCGCACATCCTCCAGTCGTGCGCCCGCGAACGAGAGGTAGTCCACGCGCACGTCGCGCAGCTCGAGCTCCGCGACGCCCGCGTCCGCGAGGTCGAGCGTCCCGATGCGGCCGCCCGTGATGCGCAGCCGACGGATGGTCGCGTCGCGGGCGACGACGGAGACGGCGCGGATGTCGGAGATCTCGACGTCGATGAGCGTCGCGCCGCGCAGGGCGAGGGTCTCGACCGACGGAGCGGCGATGACACACTCCTCGAGCGACGCGTGCTCGAGGTCGACGTCGCCCGCGAGACCCGCCAGGCGCGACCGCTGCAGGTCCGCGTATCGCCGGGGGATGGCGTCCTCGAGGGCGTCCGGCAGATCCGGTGCGCTCACGCGCGGGGCGATCGGGCGATCCTGCTTCCTGGCCATCCGTCGACACTACGCGCCCGCGCCGACACGCCGTGCGCACCGGCGCCCGGCGGCGGTAGGATGGGAGCATCGGCACCGATCCGGCCATCACCGGGGAGCTCGCGGAAGAACGGGAACGCAAGGACCTCAGTAGAACCGCGCGGGGCAGGCCCGTCACAGCCGCAGTGAGAGCGGCGTCGCATGCGGCGCAACGCGGGGTGGTACCGCGGCTCCTGCCGTCTCGTCGGCGGAGGTCGTCCTCGCAGTCCCCTAGGAACTGCTGGAGTGAGATGACCTACCCGAAGTCCTCGTTCGGCCCCGCCGCCGACAAGAGCACCGTCGTGCCGAGCCCCCGCTTCCCCGAGATCGAGCGCGAGATCCTCGACTTCTGGGCCGCGGACGACACCTTCCGTGCGTCGATCGCGCAGCGCGAGGGCGCCGAGGAGTGGGTCTTCTACGACGGGCCGCCGTTCGCGAACGGCCTGCCGCACTACGGGCACCTCCTCACCGGGTACGCGAAGGACCTCTTCCCGCGCTTCCAGACGATGCGCGGGCGCAAGGTCGACCGCGTGTTCGGCTGGGACACCCACGGGCTCCCCGCCGAGCTCGAGGCGATGAAGCAGCTCGGCATCACCGAGAAGCACGAGATCCTCGAGATGGGGATCGACGCGTTCAACGCCAAGGCCCGCGACTCCGTGCTCGCCTACACGCGCGAGTGGGAGGACTACGTCACCCGCCAGGCGCGCTGGGTGGACTTCGAGCGCGGCTACAAGACGCTCGACACGACGTACATGGAGAGCGTCCTCTGGGCGTTCAAGACGCTGTTCGACAAGGGCCTCGCCTACGAGGGCTACCGCGTGCTCCCGTACTGCTGGCGCGACCAGACGCCGCTGTCGAACCACGAGCTGCGCATGGACGACGACGTCTACAAGATGCGGCAGGACCCGTCGGTCACGGTGACCTTCCCGCTCGTCGGCGAGAAGGCAGCGGCGCTGGGCATCGAGGGCGCGCGCGCCCTGGCCTGGACGACGACCCCGTGGACGCTGCCGACGAACATGTCCCTCGCGGTCGGCCCGGAGATCGTGTACGCGGTCGTCCCGGTCGGCCCGAACGGGGCAGGCGAGGCGGCGGATGGCGCGGAGTTCCTGCTCGCGGAGGACCTCCTCGGCGGCTATGCCAAGGACCTCGGCTACGACGACGCGGCCGCCGCGCGCGAGGCCGTGCGCGTCCGCGTCACGGGCGAGCAGCTCCGCGACGTCGCCTATGAGCGGCTGTGGGACTACTTCGCCGACGCCGAGACCTGGGGCACGCAGCGCGCGTGGCGGATCCTCGTCGACGACTACGTCACCACCGGCGACGGCACGGGCATCGTCCACCAGGCTCCCGCCTACGGTGAGGACGACAAGCGCCTCAACGACGCCGCGGGCATCCCCACCATCGTGTCGCTCGGCGACGACGGCCGGTTCCTCGACATCGTCCCGGACGTCGCTGGCGAGCTCTGGCTCGACGCGAACACCCCGCTCGTGCGCCTGCTGCGCCAGGGCGGGCGGCTCCTGCGCCTGCAGTCGTACGAGCACTCGTACCCGCACTGCTGGCGCTGCCGGAACCCGCTCATCTACAAGGCCGTGTCGAGCTGGTTCATCCGGGTGACCGACTTCCGCGACCGCCTCGTCGAGCTCAACGAGCAGATCACGTGGGCGCCCGAGAACGTCAAGCACGGCCAGTTCGGGAAGTGGGTCGAGGGCGCGCGCGACTGGTCGATCAGCCGCAACCGCTTCTGGGGCTCGCCGATCCCCGTGTGGAAGTCGGATGACCCGAATCACCCCCGCGTGGACGCCTACGGCTCGCTCGAGGAGCTCGAGCGCGACTTCGGCCGCCTCCCGCGCAACGAGAAGGGCGAGGTCGACCTGCACCGCCCGTACATCGACGAGCTCACGCGCCCGAACCCCGACGACCCGACGGGGAAGAGCACGATGCGCCGCATCGAGGACGTCTTCGACGTCTGGTTCGACTCGGGCTCGATGCCGTTCGCGCAGGTGCACTACCCGTTCGAGAACAAGGACTGGTTCGAGACGCACGCCCCGGCCGACTTCATCGTCGAGTACATCGGGCAGACGCGCGGCTGGTTCTACGTCATGCACGTGCTCTCGGGCGCGCTGTTCGACCGGCCCGCCTTCACGGGCGTCTCGTGCCACGGCATCGTGCTCGGCAACGACGGCCAGAAGATGTCGAAGTCGCTGCGGAACTACCCCGACGTGTCGGAGGTCTTCGACCGCGACGGGTCGGATGCCATGCGCTGGTTCCTCATGTCGTCGAGCGTGCTGCGCGGCGGCAACCTCGTCGTGACCGAGGAGGGAATCCGCTCGGGCGTGCGCGAGTTCCTCCTCCCGCTGTGGAACTCGTGGTACTTCTTCGCGACGTACGCGAACGCCGCAGCGGGCCCGGATGGCGCGGGCTACGAGGCCACGCGGCGCACGGACTCGACGGATGTGCTCGACCGCTACATCCTCGCGCTCACGGGCGACCTCGTGCGCGACGTCGCGGCCGACCTCGACCAGCTCGACTCCACGACGGCCTCGGCGCGGCTGCGCGACTTCGCCGAGGTCCTCACGAACTGGTACATCCGCCGCTCGCGGGACCGCTTCTGGCTCGGCGTCACGGACGACCCGCGCAGCCGCGAGGCCTTCGACACGCTCTACACCGTGCTCGAGACGCTCACGCGCGTCGCGGCGCCGCTCATCCCGCTCGTGAGCGAGCGCGTGTGGCAGGGGCTCACGGGCGGACGCAGCGTGCACCTCGAGGACTGGCCAGATGCCGCCGAGTTCGCCGATGCGGCCGACATCCGGACGGCCATGGACGCCGTGCGCGAGGCCTCGAGCGTCGCGAACGCGCTCCGCAAGAAGGAGGGGCTGCGCGTGCGCCTTCCGCTCGCGAAGCTGACCGTGGTGACCGCGAACGCAGAGGCGCTCGCGCAGTTCGACGACATCCTGCGCGACGAGCTCAACGTGAAGGCCGTCGAGCTCGTGGAGCTCGGCGACGACACGGCGGCCCAGTACGGCATCTCGCACCGCCTCACGGTCAACGCGCGTGCCGCGGGACCGCGTCTGGGCAAGCAGGTGCAGCAGGTCATCCGCGCCGCGAAGTCGGGCGCCTGGACCGAGCAGGACGGCGTCGTGACCGCCGACGGCATCGCCCTCGAGCCGGGGGAGTACGAGCTCGCGCTCGACACGTCGGGCCGGCCGGATGGCGAGGCGATCGCGACCCTGCCGTCGGGCGGCTTCGTGCTGCTCGACACGACGACGACGCCCGAGCTCGAGGCCGAGGGCCTCGCCCGCGACGTCGTGCGCGCCGTGCAGGACACGCGCAAGGCCGCGGGCTTCGAGGTGAGCGACCGCATCCGCCTGCAGCTCGCGTTCGCGTCGGCCGACGACGCCGCTGCCGTGCGCCGCGCGTGGGATGTCGCCGACGTCGCGGGGGAGACCCTCGCCGTCGAGCACGCGGTCGTCGAGGGCTCGACGACCGACGCCGCGGAGCACACGGCGACCGTGCCCGCGGGAACCTACGCGAACGCGGGCGACTTCGCCGTCGCCGTCTCGCGAGTGGGGAGCGCCGCGTGAGCGCGAACGACCGGGCCAGGGCCGACGCCGTCTACGACGCGCTGCTGGCGAGGGCGGGGGAGCAGTGGGTGCAGCCGCGTGTCGAGCGCGTCGGCCGCATCCTCGAGCTCCTCGACGACCCGCAGCGCACCTACCGGGTCGTGCACATCACGGGGACGAACGCGAAGACCTCGACGGCACGGATCATCGAGAGCCTCATCCGCGCGCACGGCCTCCGAACGGGGCTGTTCACGAGCCCGCATCTCACCCGCTTCACCGAGCGGATCCTCATCGACGGCGAGCCGATCGCGGATGCGGCGATCGCCGACGCCTGGGACGAGATCGAGCCCTTCGTCGGGATCGTCGACGCCGAGCTCGAGGCCCGCGGCGACGCGCGCCTGACGTTCTTCGAGCTCCTCACCGTGCTCGCGTTCGTCGCGTGCGCGGACGCGCCCGTCGACGTGCTCGTGCTCGAGGTGGGGATGGGCGGCAGCTGGGACTCCACGAACACGGCCGACGGCGACGTCGCGGTGCTCACGCCCATCGACATCGATCACGTGAGCCGCCTGGGATCGACCGTGGAGGAGATCGCCGAGGTCAAGGCCGGCATCATCAAGGACGGCGCGTCGGTCGTCTCCGCCGTCCAGCGTCCCGAGGCCGAGGCCGTCATCCGCCGCGTCGCCGCGCAGAGGAACGCGACCGTCGCGTTCGAGGGGCAGGACTTCGCCCTCGTCGACGACCGGCTCGCGGTCGGCGGCCAGCTCATCTCCGTCAAGGGCCTCGCCGGCTCGTACGACGAGGAGTACCTCCCGCTCTACGGACGTCATCAGGGGCAGAACGCCGCGGTCGCGATCGCGGCGGTCGAGGCCCTGATCGGCGCGGGCAGCCAGGTGATCGCGTCGGGCGTGCTCACCGACGGGCTCCAGCAGGCGACCTCGCCGGGTCGGCTCCAGCTCGTCGGCATCGAGCCGACCGTCGTCGTGGACGCCGCGCACAACCCGCACGGCGCGCGCGCCCTCGCGGCCGCGCTGAAGGAGTCGTTCGACTTCGACGAGTGGGGCGTCGTCCTCGGCGTCCTCGACGACAAGGACGCCGCGGGCATCGTGGCCGCGCTCGCCCCGGTCGCCGCGCACGTCTTCGCCACGGCTCCGTCGTCGGATCGCGCGAGCGACGCGGATCGGCTCGCCGACATCGCGGAGGCCGCGGGCCTCCGCGTCACGGTGCACTCCGGCGTCTACGACGCGGCAGAGGCGGCTCGCGCGTGGGCGCAGGAGGCGCCGCGGCGCGCGGTCGCGATCGCGGGCTCCGTCGTGCTCGCGGGAGAGGCCGTCCTGCTCGCGCAGGAGGAGGAGTGGAAGCCGGTGAGCGGCGCGTGACGGGCGCCGCGCGCCGGGCGCCGCGCTACCGCGCCCTGCCCGAGAAGATCGGCTCGATCGTCCTCGTGTTCGAGGCGGTCGTCGTGTTCCTCGCCGGCCTGTCGATCTACGGGCTCCGCGCGCTTCCCGAGCCGATCGCCCCGTGGTGGGGGATCGTCGCGGGCGCCGTCGTCGCCATCCTGATGGTGCTCACGAGCGGCCTGCTCCGGCACCGCTGGGGGTTCGCGGTCGGATGGGCGCTCCAGGTCGTGACCGCCCTCGGCGCGCTCTTCGTGCCCGCGATCCTGCTCGTCACGCTCGTGTTCGGCGGCATGTGGGCGTATGCGACGATCGGAGGGGCGCGGATCGAGCGGCGCGTCTCCGCGCAGCGCGCCGCGGCCGAGTCCGAGACCGACTGACCGGCACCCGCACCACCCGTTCCACGAGAAAGGCACCCCCATGGCCACCGAAGAGACCCTCGTCCTCGTCAAGCCCGATGGCGTCGCCCGCGGCCTCACCGGCGAGATCCTCCGCCGCATCGAGGCGAAGGGCTACTCGCTCGTCGACATCAAGCTCGTCGAGCCGAGCCGCGACCTGCTCGCCCGGCACTACGCCGAGCACGAGGGCAAGCCGTTCTACGAGCCGCTCCTCGAGTTCATGCTGTCGGGCCCTGTCGTCGCGATCCGCGTCGCCGGGAACCGCGTGATCGAGGGCTTCCGCGCGCTCGCCGGCACGACCGACCCGACGACCGCCGCCCCGGGCACCATCCGCGGCGACCTCGGCCGCGACTGGGGCCTCGCCGTGCAGCAGAACCTCGTGCACGGCTCGGACAGCCCCGAGTCCGCCGCCCGCGAGCTCGAGATCTGGTTCTAGACACTCCGAGAGCCGAGCGAGCCGGCATCGGGAACGCTCCCGATGCCGGCTCTCTGCGTGCGTCGGCCTAGAACAGCATCCCGAGGACGTCGAGGCGCAGCTGCGCCATGACCGCGATGGCGACGTAGCTCAGCACGGCGAGGAGCGGCAGCCAGCCGATGAGCGCGTCGGCGCCCCTGCGCACGGGACGCGGGAGCGGGATCGCCCCGATCCGGATGGCGTGGAGCAGCACCGCGTAGAACGACGGGATGGTGACGACCCACGTCACCATGCACCACGGGCACAGCGTCCCGATGACGAAGATGCTCTGGCCGATGAGCCAGCACACGAAGCCGAACGCGAACGCCATCCCGAGCGTGAACAGGGCCCAGAACCAGCGGGAGAAGCGCGCGCCGGCGAGCAGCGCCATCCCGACGACGACCGGGGCGACCCATCCGGTGACCCCGAGCAGCGGGTTCGGGAAGCCGAACACGGAGCCCTGCCAGGCGTCGAGGTTCTTCCCGCACTGGACGAGCACGTTGAAGTCGCAGCCGAGCGCCGCACTCGGGTTCTCCAGCAGGTGGAACTTCTCGACCGTGAGCGAGAACGCCGCCCACCAGCCGATGACGCCGGCGACGACGAGCCAGATGGCCAGAGCGGTGGGGCGCGTGCGAGTCTCGGGCATGGTCGGATTATCGCATCGCGGCCTGCGCGCGCCGTCCGTGCGGCGCGCCCGGGCACCCTCCCTCGCGCCTCAGGGTGCGGGTGAACAGCAGGTAGTGAGATAATGGTCTCGACGTGCACCCCGGCGAGGTCGGGGAGCCGTCGAGTGACAAGACTTCGGGGCAACGGCTGCCCCGCGCGACCAGAGCGAAGTGCCGGTCGCATGCCGATGGAGTTCGCGGCCGCGCGATGCGGGGCCGCACGAGATTCTCGGGCGGACCTCCGCCCCGCAGGGAGTACGCCAGCGATGGCTGAAGTGAACAACGACACAGACGGAACCTTCGACGCGAACGGAGGCGACGAGGCGGCTGTCGAGCCCACGACGCAGCCCGACGCGCAGCGCGAGAGCGCCGCGGACGAGACGCCGGACGCGCCAGACGCACCGCAGGTCGAGAAGGCCGAGCAGGCATCGGATGGCGCGGAGCCGGCCGCCGAGACGGACGCGGCCGAGGGCGAGAGCTCGGATGCCGGATCCGCGGACTCCGAGGACTCCGACGCGGCGGCGGACTCCGACGCGGCGGCGGAGGACGAGGTGCCGGCGGAGGAGCCCGAGCCCGAGCCGGTGACCGCGGTGAGCCTCGGCCTCCTCCCGGCCGACTTCGTCTCGCGCGTCACGACGGACTTGCACTTCTACGCGCCCGACATCACGCCGCTGCCCGCGCTCCCCGAGCCCGAGCCCGAGGAGCAGCAGGGCGGGCGCTCGTCGCGCCGTCGGCGCCGTCGCGGCGGATCCGACGGGGTCGACGAGGCGCCGCAGGACGAGCCGCGCCGCCGGCAGCGCGTCGTCGAGGTGATCACCGAGCCGCAGCGCATCAAGGGCTCGACGCGCCTCGAGGCGAAGAAGCAGCGCCGTCGGGACGGCCGGGAGGCGGGCCGCCGTCGCCCCGTCGTGACCGAGGCCGAGTTCCTCGCCCGCCGCGAGGCGGTGGACCGCCAGATGATCGTCCGCTCGAAGAACGGACGCATCCAGATCGCCGTGCTCGAGGACAACGTGCTCGTCGAGCACTACGTGGCGCGCAACCAGGACGCATCGCTCATCGGCAACGTGTACCTCGGCCGCGTGCAGAACGTGCTGCCCAGCATGGAGGCCGCGTTCGTCGACATCGGCCGCGGCCGCAACGCCGTGCTGTACTCGGGCGAGGTCGACTGGGATGCCGTCGAGACCGGCAACCAGCCGCGTCGCATCGAGCTCGCGCTCAAGCAGGGCGACCGCGTCCTCGTGCAGGTCACGAAGGACCCCGTGGGCCACAAGGGCGCGCGCCTGACCAGCCAGATCTCGCTCCCGGGCCGCTACCTCGTGTACGTGCCGGGCGGTGCCATGAACGGCATCTCGCGCAAGCTGCCCGACACCGAGCGGGCGCGCCTCAAGAAGATCCTCAAGGAGGTGCTCCCCGAGTCGTCGGGCGTCATCGTCCGCACCGCCGCGGAAGGGGCCACCGAGGAGCAGCTGACCCGCGACGTCAACCGCCTCACCTCGCAGTGGGCGCACATCAACGAGCTCGTGCAGAAGGGCAACGCGCCCGCGCTGCTGCACAGCGAGCCCGACCTGCTCGTCAAGATCATCCGCGATGTCTTCAACGAGGACTTCACGAAGCTCCTCATCCAGGGCGCGGAGGCGCAGCGGACGATCGTCGACTACCTCACGGGCGTCGCGCCCGACCTGCTCGACCGTGTCGAGCACTACGACGGCGACCGCGACCCCTTCGACGAGTACCGCATCACGGAGCAGATCGAGAAGGCGCTCGACCGCAAGGTCTGGCTGCCGTCGGGCGGCTCGCTCGTCATCGACCGCACCGAGGCGATGACGGTCGTCGACGTGAACACGGGCAAGTTCGTCGGCTCGGGGGGCAACCTCGAGGAGACCGTCACGAAGAACAACCTCGAGGCGGCCGAGGAGATCGTCCGCCAGCTGCGGCTGCGCGACATCGGCGGCATCATCGTCGTCGACTTCATCGACATGGTGCTCGAGTCCAACCGCGACCTCGTCCTGCGGCGCCTCATCGAGTGCCTGAGCCGGGACCGGACGAAGCACCAGGTCGCCGAGGTCACCTCGCTCGGCCTCGTGCAGATGACCCGCAAGAAGCTCGGCCTGGGCCTGCTCGAGACGTTCAGCGAGCCGTGCGAGGTGTGCGCCGGCCGCGGCGTCATCGTCCATCACGACCCGGTGGTCAAGCACCGCTCGAACGGCGCAGGCTCGAACGGCTCGAACGGCTCCGGCCGTCGCTCGCGCGGCGGACAGTCGTCCCAGAGCGCCGCGCCCGCGCAGCCGTCGTCGGCCGCGCACGTCATCACGGACGGCGTGAAGTCGGCGCTCGCGCAGATCGCTGCGTCGACGATCGCGAAGCCGGAGTCCGAGGCGTCAGAGCCGCAGCGCCCCGAGCAGCCCGCGCGCGCGGAGCAGCCGGCCGACCTCGCGTCACTCGGCATCGAGCTCCCCGAGGGGCCGCGCGGCGGCGCCCAGAGCGAGGAGCGTGAGCGTCCGCGGCGACCCCGCAAGAAGCGCTCGGTCGAGAAGCCCCCGTCGGTCGCGCCGACGTCGGAGGCCGCCCAGCTGCTCGACTCCGTGCTCGAGGCGCTGCCTGAGCCGAAGGCGCCCGGTCAGGGCCGTGCCCGCCGTCGTGTCACGACGGCCGCGCTGCTCGGCACAGCGGTCACCGTCAATCCCGCGACCCGCGACGGGGAGTGACGCCACGCGCGCTCGGGGCCTCAGCGGCGGTCCCGAGCGCGCACCCGCAGGCCGGAGGCGATGAGGGCGCGCGTGAGCTCGTGGGCCGAGACCGCCGTGGCGCCCGCCGCGACGAGCCGGGGGAGCGCATCCTCCGGCACGTCGTAGTGGTCGCGGTCGAACGCCCGCCGTGGGATGTCGTTCGCCGCTGCGAAGGCATGCAGCTCGGCGAGGCTCTCGTCGCTCACGAGATGGGCCCACAGGCGCCCGTGCGCGGGCCACATCGCCTGGTCGACGAGAACGGTCATGGCCATCCAGCCTACGGACATCCGCGCCCGACGCGCCGCGTCGCCGCTTTTGGCCGAACCGCCCGACATCGGGTAAAGTATTCCTTTGGTGCGTCCCCTGTCGCGCGCTCTCCCACTGGCGGCGCGACGAAAGTCTTGCCCGAGACGCACCTCGCACATCCGGTGCGACCCGCAAGCGAAGTCTTCCCGTGAGATTCGGAAGCCGCACGGCTTCCCCAATGAAACAGGTATGAACGTGGTTTACGCAGTTGTTCGCGCCGGTGGCCGGCAGGAGAAGGTCGAGGTCGGGACCATCGTGACGCTCGACCGCCTCAAGGCTGCCGAGGGTGAGACGATCGAGCTGCCCGCCGTCCTCTTCGTCGACGGCGACACCGTGACGACCGACGCCAAGAAGCTGGCGAAGGTCAAGGTCACCGCCGAGGTCCTCGGCGACCTGCGCGGCCCCAAGATCGTCATCCAGAAGTACAAGAACAAGACCGGCTACAAGAAGCGCCAGGGTCACCGTCAGGACCTGACGCGCGTCAAGGTCACCGGCATCAAGTAAGCGGAAGAGGCTCCAGAGATGGCACATAAGAAGGGCGCAAGCTCCACCCGCAACGGCCGCGACTCGAACGCGCAGCGCCTCGGCGTCAAGCGCTTCGGCGGCCAGACCGTCAACGCGGGCGAGATCCTCGTCCGTCAGCGCGGCACGCACTTCCACCCGGGCGCCAACGTGGGCCGCGGCGGCGACGACACGCTCTTCGCGCTCGCTGCCGGTGCCGTGGAGTTCGGCACCAAGGGCGGCCGCAAGGTCGTCAACATCGTCGCGGGCGAGTAATCACCGCAGACGCACATGCATCTGAACGGGGCGGGCTTCGGCCCGCCCCGTTCTCTTTCCCCCGGTTCGTCCGGGACGCTCCCGCGAGAGGTCAGGAACCGACATGGTCACGTTCGTCGACGAGGTGACGCTGCACCTGCGCGCAGGCAAGGGCGGCAACGGCTGCGTCTCGGTGCACCGTGAGAAGTTCAAGCCGCTCGGCGGCCCCGACGGCGGCAACGGCGGAGACGGCGGCGACATCGTGCTCGTCGCCGATCCGCAGACGACCACCCTTCTGAGCTACCACCACTCGCCGCATCGCTCGGCGGGCAACGGCGGCTTCGGGATGGGCGACCACCGATCGGGCGCGCAGGGCGAGGACCTCGAGCTGCCGGTTCCGGTCGGCACGGTCGTGAAGTCGCCGGACGGCGAGGTGCTCGTCGACCTCATCGAGCCGGGGATGCGCTTCATCGCCGCCCCCGGCGGCCGCGGCGGGCTGGGCAACGCGGCGCTCGCATCGCCCAAGCGGAAGGCGCCGGGGTTCGCCCTCCTCGGCACCCCCGGCTGGGAGGGCGACGTCGTCCTCGAGCTGAAGACCGTCGCCGACGTCGCGCTCGTCGGGTTCCCGTCGGCGGGCAAATCGAGCCTCATCGCGGCGATCTCCGCCGCGCGGCCGAAGATCGCCGACTACCCCTTCACGACGCTGCACCCGAATCTCGGCGTCGTCCAGGCCGGCGACATCCGCTACACGGTCGCCGACGTGCCCGGCCTCATCGAGGGCGCGAGTGAGGGTCGCGGGCTCGGCCTGGAGTTCCTCCGCCACGTCGAGCGGTGCACCGCGCTCGTCCACGTGCTCGACTGCGCCACGCTCGAGCCGGGGCGCGACCCGATCACCGACCTCGAGACCATCCGCCAGGAGCTCGCGAACTATCCGGTGGCGGACGGCCAGGTGCCGCTCCTCGAGCGCCCGCAGATCGTCGTGCTCAACAAGGTCGACGTGCCCGAGGCGCATGAGCTCGCCGAGTTCGTGCGGCCCGACCTCGAGGCGCTCGGCTACCGCGTGTTCGAGATCTCGACGGTCGCGCGGCGCGGGCTCCGCGAGCTGACCTTCGCCCTCGGCGAGATCATCGACGAGCACCGGAAGGCCGCGCCGGTCGAGCCTCCGCGGGAACGGGTCGTCATCCGCCCCAAGGGCTCCGAGAAGGAGTTCACGGTGCGCGTCGAGGGCGGAACGTACGGGAACGTGTACCACGTGCTCGGCGAGAAGCCCCTGCGCTGGGTGCAGCAGACCGACTTCCAGAACGAGGAGGCCGTGGGCTTCCTCGCCGACCGCCTCGAGAAGCTCGGCGTCGAGGACGAGCTGTTCCGGCTCGGCGCGGTGCCCGGCTCCACGGTCGTGATCGGCGGCGACGCCGGCATCGTGTTCGACTGGGAGCCGTCGATCGCGTCGGCAGCGGAGCTCATCCAGGCGCCGCGCGGCCTCGACCCGCGCCTGGATCCGAACCGCCGGCGCACGACGGCCGAGCGGCGCGAGCAGTACTACGCCCGTCAGGATGCCCGCACGCTCGAGCGTGCGATGGAGGAGGAGCGCCGCCGGGCGCGTCGCGACGACGAGGAGGACGACGCCGAATGACGGTGCGGCACAGGAGCGAGCTGGCGACCGCGGGTCGCATCGTCGTGAAGGTCGGCTCATCGTCGATCAGCGGCGAGGCCGCGTGGCGGATCCCGGTCCTCGTCGAGGCCCTCGCGGCCGCGCACGCGCGCGGCGCCGAGGTGCTCCTCGTCTCGTCCGGGGCGATCGCGACGGGGATGCCGTTCCTCGACCTGGAGTCCCGCCCGCACGACCTCGCGACGCAGCAGGCGGCCGCCGCCGTCGGCCAGAACGTCCTCGTGTACCGCTACCTCGAGGCGCTGCGCCCCTTCGACATCATGGCGGGGCAGGTGCTGCTCACCGCCCACGACATGGAGGACCCGACGCACCGCAGCAACGCGCGTCGCGCGATCGAGCGCCTGCTCGGACTGCGCATCCTCCCGATCATCAACGAGAACGACACGGTCGCCACGCACGAGATCCGGTTCGGGGACAACGACCGCCTGGCCGCCCTCGTCGCGCGTCTCGTCGGAGCCGACGCGCTCGTTCTCCTGAGCGACATCACGGCGCTGTACACGCGCCCGCCGGGGGAGCCGGGGGCCGAGCCGATCCACGTCATCGAGCCGGACGACGATCTGTCTTCGTACGCCTTCGGGTCGAAGGTCGTCAACAGCGTCGGCACCGGGGGAGCGGCGACCAAGGCCTCGGCCGCGCGTCTCGCCTCGAGCGCCGGCATCGGCGTGCTCGTCACGAGCGCCGACCAGGTCGCCGACGCCCTCGCGGGCGCGCCCGTCGGCACGTGGTTCGCGCCGTCCGACGGAGGGGCCGTCGCGACCGGCCCGCTCGCTAGAATGGGCGGATGACGACAGACGCACTCATCGCCCCCGAGCACACCGCGGTCGAGGTCCCGGAGGACCGCCTGCGGCGCGCGAAGGAGGCGTCGCGCGCGGTGGCGCGTCTGACGAGCGACGAGAAGAAGGCCGCGCTGCATGCGATCGCCGATGCGCTCATCGCGCACCGCGCCGAGATCATCGCCGCGAACGCCGAGGATCTGCGCCGCGGCGAGGAGCAGCAGATCGGCGCATCGCTCCTGGACCGCCTGCGCCTCGACGAGGCGCGTATCGACGCGCTCGCGGCCGCCGTGCGCCAGGTCGCCGCGCTGCCCGACCCCGTGGGTGAGCTGGTCCGGGGGCAGCGGATGTACAACGGGGTGCTGCTCGAGCAGCGCCGTGTGCCGTTCGGCGTCGTCGGCGTGATCTACGAGGCGCGCCCCAACGTCACCGTCGACATCGCGGCGCTCGCGCTGCAGTCCGGGAACGCCGTCGTCCTGCGCGGCGGCAGCGCCGCCCGGTCGTCGAACACGGTCCTCGTCGACGTGATGCGCCGCGCTCTCGAGGCACAGGGCGTCGTGGGCGACGCGGTGCAGACGGTCGACGACTTCGGGCGCGACGGCGCGCGCGCTCTCATGCGCGGCCGCGGGCTGGTCGACGTCCTCGTCCCGAGGGGGAGCGCAGGTCTCATCGAGACGGTCGTCACGGAGTCGATCGTGCCGGTGATCGAGACCGGCGCGGGCAACGTGCACGTCGTGCTCGATGCGTCGGCCCCGGAGGACTGGGCCCGCGACATCGTCGTGAACGCCAAGGTGCAGCGCCCGAGCGTGTGCAACGCGGCGGAGACCGTGCTCGTCGTCCGCGAGGCGGCCGACCGGCTCATCCCCTCGGTCGTCGCGGCGCTGCAGGCGGAGGGCGTGACCGTCCACGGCGACGAGGCCGTCGCGGCGCTCGCGTCCGGCATCGTCCCCGCGACGGAGGAGGACTGGGAGACCGAGTACCTCAGCCTCGACATCGCGATGCGCGTGGTCGACACGCTCGACGACGCGATCGCGCACATCCGCCGGTACAGCACGGGCCACACGGAGTCGATCGTCACGGCCGACGTGCGCAACGCCGAGCGCTTCCTCGACGAGGTCGACTCGGCGGCCGTCTTCGCGAACGCGTCGACGCGCTTCACGGACGGCGGCGAGTTCGGGTTCGGCGCCGAGGTCGGCATCTCGACGCAGAAGCTGCACGCGCGCGGGCCGATGGGCCTTCCCGAGCTGACCAGCACCAAGTGGGTCGGGCGTGGCTCCGGCCAGGTGCGGGGCTGACGGTAAGCTGGAAGGGTCCGCCCGACCGTAGAACGGAACATCTATGCACTTCGCCACCGCGATCGCGACCCTCGCCGCAGAATCCGAGCACGGCAACGTCGCCCTGGAGACCCTGCCCTTCGGACTCGTCGCCTTCGGGATCTTCGGCGTCCTCGCGCTCGTGGCCGCGTCGTACCGCAACGTCGCCAACCGCCACGCCGACGCGAGCGAGCACGTCGACGGCGAAGCAGGGCACGGCCACTAGGCCTCGGAAGGTGACGACCACGACGCGTGCTCCTCGGATCGGGGTGATGGGCGGGACGTTCGATCCCATCCACCACGGTCACCTCGTCGCCGCGAGCGAGGTCGCGACGTCGTTCGACCTCGACGAGGTCGTCTTCGTGCCGACGGGGCAGCCGTGGCAGAAGGAGAAGGTGTCGCCCGCGCAGGCGCGGTACGAGATGACGGTCATCGCGACCGCGTCGAACCCGCGCTTCACGGTCAGCCGCGTCGACATCGACCGCGGAGGGCTCACCTACACGGTCGACACGCTGCGCGACCTGAAGGCCGAGCGCCCCGACGCCGAGCTGTTCTTCATCTCCGGCGCCGACGCCGTGGCGCAGATTCTCAGCTGGCGGGACCATCATGAGCTGTGGGAGCTCGCCCACTTCGTCGCCGTCTCGCGTCCCGGTCACGTGCTCAGCACGGATGGACTGCCCGACGACGGCGTGAGTCGCCTGGAGATCCCCGCACTGGCGATCTCCTCCACCGATTGCCGGGACCGCGTGAGACGCGATCTTCCCGTCTGGTACCTCGTGCCGGATGGCGTGGTGCAGTACATCGCGAAGCATCATCTGTATCGGAGCAAGTCATGAGCACATCAGACGGTCGTCCCCTCACACGACGTCAGCTGCGTGAGCTGCGCCAGACCGGACAGACGCCGATCCTCACCGAGGACGACATCGCGGCCGACCGCGACGCGAGAGCCGTCGAGGAGGAGGCGGCAGCGCCCGCGATCGACGAGCCGTCCGACGAGAACCCCGCCCCCGCGTCGGACGACGGCGAGGCGACCGACGAGGTCGAGGAGCTCGAGGTCGTGCCGGCCGTCGCCGAGGAGGAGCGCGAGGAGGCGCAGACCGCGGACGCCGAGCCCGCTGAGCCCGTGGACGAGCCCGCTGAGCCCGCGGACGAGCCAGCTGAGCCCACTGCGTCGGCGACGCCCGACGACCGGACATCGTCCGAGGGGGAGAGCGCCCCGTCGCCCGCTCCCGCTCACCCGGTCCTGACGCGCCGTCAGCTGCGCGAGCAGGAGCGTCTGCGCACCAACGCGACCCCCACGGTGAACGCCGAGCAGGCCGAGCCGGAGACGCAGGCCGAGCCGGAGACGATCGAGGCCACCATCGTCACCGACGAGGTGCCGCAGACGGCGGCGCCCGCCACCGTCGACGTCGAGCTCGTGGAGCAGACTCCGGAAGCGCCCGTCGAGGATGAGGCCTCTGCCGCGTCGCCGACCCCGCGCGCGTCGTCCGAGGCGCCGACCGCGGAGGACGCGGGGGAGCAGCAGGCCACGCTCCGCCCGGACTTCGGAGAGGGCGTCGAGGTCGAGGCGATCACGCACTCGCCCGCGTCGTTCGACGAGCTCCTCACGCAGCCGCAGGAGACGAGCGGCTCCAGCTCGGCCCCGAGCACGCTCGTCCTCGATGAGATCCCGGCGACCGCGGCGCTCAGCGCTCCGATCACGGCGACCGGCGAGCTGCTCATCACGAGCTCGCACAAGCTCCCCGAGGGCTTCGGATCGAGCGGCGCCGCGAAGGGCACGACCGACGGCCGCGAGGTCGACGCGGTGCTCATCGACGGCGAGATCCCGCTCTCCTCGTCCCCGACGCCGATCGCCGCGAGCGACGCGGTGTCGACCTCGAAGAGCCCGGGAGAGGTAATCCGCCCTCCCGCGCCCGAGAAGAACCACAAGCTCATCTTGACGCTCGGCATCACCGCAGGAGGCCTCGGCATCGCCGTCGTCGCGGCCGTCGTCATCGCCTACGCGACAGGAGTATTCGGCTGATGGCAACACAGTCGTCCATCGACATGCTGCAGATCGCCGCCGCCGCGGCGGATTCCAAGGGCGCAGAGGATCTCGTCGCGCTCGACGTCTCGCAGCCCCTTCCGCTCGTGGACATCTTCCTCCTGGCAACCGGGCGCAGCGAGCGCAATGTCGCGGCCATCGCCGACGAGATCGAGGACAAGCTCCTCGAGGCGGGCCACAAGTGCCTGCGCCGCGAGGGCCGCTCGGAGGCGCGCTGGGTGCTCCTCGACTTCGGCGACCTCGTGGCGCACATCTTCCACCAGGAGGAGCGGTCGTTCTACGCGCTCGAGCGCCTCTGGAAGGACTGCCCCGTGGTGCCGATCGACCTCCCCGCGACGCGCCCGGCGGACTGAGCGGATTTCACCGCGCGGAAACCGTCATGTAAGCTAAAGGAGTTGTCCGGGGCTTCTACCGGGCAGCGTCTGGGCCTGTGGCGCAGCTGGTAGCGCACCTGCATGGCATGCAGGGGGTCAGGGGTTCGAGTCCCCTCAGGTCCACCAGAAGAGCGAGAGCGCCCCGTCGGAAGACGGGGCGCTCTCGCGTTGTGAGGCGAGGTCCCGGCTCAGCTCGCGTCCGCGGACGGCGAGCGGTCGACGGCGGATACCGGTCCGCGCACGAGGATGGCGATGGCGACCGCGCCCAGGACCGCGGCGCCCGCCCACATCGTCTGCTGCCAGCCCACGACGAAGGCGATGCGTGCGGCATCGAGGATCTGCGCGGCATGGGGACCGGCCTCCGTCGCGATCGCGGCGGCGGTCGCGATGCCCTCGCTCGCGGCGCCGGCCCACTCCGCCGGCACGCCGTCCAGCCGCACGGAGATCGCGTCGCGGTAGCCCGCGACGAGGAGCCCGCCGAGCAGGGCGATGCCGAGGGCCGCGCCGAGCTCGCGTGCGAGGTCGTTGACGGCCGATGCGACTCCCTGACGCTCCTCGGGAAGCGATGAGGTGATCGCCTCGGTCGACGGGGTCATCGTGAGCCCTGCGCCGATGCCCAGGACGACGAGGCCCGGCAGAACGCTGAGGTAGCCGCCATCCGCGGACACGAGACCCGCCATGAGCGCGAGACCCGCCGCCGCCATCCCGAGGCCCGCGACCATCGCGGCCCGTGTGCCGACGCGCGCAGCGAACCGCGGAGCGAGGCCGGACGCGAGCATCATCATGAGCGCCAGCGGCATCAGGCCGAGCGTGGCGAGGAGGCCGCTCCACCCGAGCGCGACCTGGAGGAACGGATAGAGCATCAGCGAGACGCCGCCCTGCACGCCGAACAGCACGAGCAGGATCGCGGACCCGGAGGAGAGGCCGCGCCGGCGGAAGAACCGCAGGTCGAGCAGGGGGTCGTCCGCGCGGAGCTCCCACACCGCGAACGCGACGGCGGCGAGCGCGGCCGCCGCGAGTGCGATGAGCACGACCGGATCGGTCCAGCCGTGCGTCGGAGCCTCGTGCAGCGCGAACGTGAATCCCACGGCGGCGACGACCGAGGTCACGGCGCCGACGAGGTCGAAACGGCCGCTCGCGACCTCGCGCGAGTCCGGCACCGCTCGGATGGCGACGAGGAGCGCCGCGATCGTCAGTGCGATGGGCAGCGCGAAGAGCCATCGCCACGAGGCGAGGTCGACGAGCAGGGCCGAGAGGTACATGCCGAGGAGGCCGCCGCTCGCCGCGACCGCGCTCCAGATTCCGATCGCGCGCGAGCGCTCGCCCTCGGGGAAGGTGGCCGTGATGACCGCGAGCGTCACCGGCATGATCATCGCGGCGCCGACCCCCGCCAGGAGCCGCGCGGCGAGCATCGCCTCGAGCACGGGCGCGACGGCGCCGGCGATGTTGGCGAGCCCGAAGAGGGCGAGCCCGAGCAGGAGCACGCGGCGTCGTCCCAGTCGGTCTCCTGCGGCGCCGAGAGGAAGCAGGAGAGCCGCGAGCGTGAGCGTGTAGGTGTTGATGATCCAGAGCACGTCGCCCTGCGACGCGGCGAACGCGCTCGCGAGCTGCGGCTGCGCGACGTTGAGCCCGGAGACCGACGCGACGACGGCCATGAGCGCGATGCCGACAGCCCAGAGGATCGCGCGTCGTCGCCGCGGATCGTCGACGACGAGGGACGGCGGATGGACGCGGACGGGGGAGGTCGAGGTCATGGAGCGGGCCTTTCCGGTTCAGTGGACACGATGAGCGCGCACGACGACGTCGCGGAGATGCTGCCGGTGGGTGCCGATCGTCAGCGCCCGGGACGACGTGTACCGGCTGTCGACCTGCCATTCGGGCGCGGTCAGCAGCGACGCGATGTCGCCGGGGGAGGCGGTCGCGTGCGCGGGATGCGGGACGGTGCCATGCCCGTGGGCGGGCGAAGGCGCGTGGGCGACGACGAGGAGCGTGCCGCCCGGTGCGACCTGTGACGCGAGGAGGCGGAAGAGATCGAGCTGGCCGATGTCGGCGTGCGCGTAGCTCGTCACGACGAGGCTCCACGTCCGCCTCGGCCGCCATCGCGCGATGTCCGCCTCGACCCAGTCGATCCGATCCGCGACCCCCGCAGCGGCGGCGCGACCCGCGGCCGCTGCCAGTGCCTTCGCGGAGAGGTCGACGCCGGTGACCTGCCATCCTCGTTCGGCGAGCCAGACCGCCTCGGCCCCGGTCCCGCACCCTGCGTCGAGCGCCGTGCCGGGCGCGAGGCCGCCGATCTCCCTGTCCAGGTAGGGGTGGGGTGCGTCGAGCCCGGGATCCGAAGGGGCATGGGCGGACCAGTGATCCTCCCAGAAGGCCTTGTCGAAGTCGTGCATGCTCATCTCCTTCTCCCCGACCGTGCGCGGGGTGCGGGAAGAGCGTCCCACCTCGGAAGTCGCCCTGGCAAGCAATCTTGCCGAATGGCAAAATGGTGCCATGCGACCATCTGCGGACCAGACTCTCGACGCGGTCGGGCCGAGGCTCAAGCACCTTCGGCTGCGGCGCGACATCACCCTCACGGCGCTCGCGGAGGCGACCGGGATCTCCGTCAGCACGCTGTCGCGGCTCGAGGCCGGTCTGCGCCGGCCCACCCTCGAGCAGCTCCTGCCCCTCGCCCGGTACTACGGCGTCACGATCGACTCCCTCGTCGACGCCCCGCGCACGGCCGACCCCCGGCTGGACCTGCGCCCGATCTCCTGCGGCGACGGCTCGGTCATCATCCCGCTCACCCGGCGCCCCGGTGGGGTGCAGGCGTTCAAGTTCGTGCTGCCGGCCGACCGGGACGACCGGGCTCCCGATCTCCGCTCGCATGAGGGGCACGACTGGGCGTACGTCCTCAATGGGACGCTCCGGCTCGTCCTCGGTGACCAGGACCTCCTTCTCCACGCGGGCGAGGCGGTGGAGTTCGACACGCGCACCCCGCACTGGTTCGGTGCGACGAGCGCGGGAGCTGTCGAGTACCTGAGCCTCGTCGGCCGTCATGGGCAGCGCGCGCACGTGCACGGGGGCGCCGCGACGGCGTAGCTCCCTGCGACGAGTCGATACCGTGGGTGCATGGCCTCCCCGCGCATCGTCATCACCTACTGCACCCAGTGCCGCTGGCTGCTGCGCGCCCAGTGGTACGCGGGTGAGCTCCTCCAGTCGTTCGAGGACGAGATCGGCGAGGTCGCGCTCGTGCCGGCGACGGGCGGCGTGTTCCGAATCGACGTCGGCGAGGCGCACGTGTGGAACCGGAAGCGCGACGGCGGCTTCCCGGACATCGCCGACCTGAAGCGGCGCGTGCGCGACCTCATCGCGCCGGGCAAGTCGCTCGGGCACGCGGATCGCGCCGCAGGGGACTGAGCCGCGACGTGCGCCGGTGACGTCGTGTTACCGAGTTCGTCGCCCGGCTACGCGCTCGGCCCCGTCGACGCGGATGCGCTCGTAGCGTGCTCGCATGGTCACCGTCTCCCTCGTCGCCGTCTCCGGCAGCCTCCAGTCGCCCTCGCGCACGAGCGTTCTCGCGCGCGACATCCTCACCGCGTACGCCGACGCCCTCGGCGACGAGCATCTCGTCACGACCGACGTGATCGAGCTCAGCGAACTCGGTCGCGAGTTCAGCGGCGCGCTGCGCCGCGATGAGCTCTCGGTGCGCGCGGAAGACGCCCTGCGCCGCATCGAGAGCGCGTCCCTCCTCGTCGTCGCGAGCCCCGTCTACCGCGCCTCGTTCACGGGGCTGTTCAAGCACGTGTTCGACTTCGTCGACCAGTACGCCCTCGTCGACACGCCCGTGCAGCTCGCCGCGACCGGCGGGAGCGATCGGCATGCCCTCGCCCTCGAGCATCAGTTCCGCCCGCTCTTCGCGTTCTTCCAGTCCCTCACGCTCCCGCTCGCGGTCTACGCGCGGGACACCGACTTCACGGACGGTCGCATCGCCTCGGCCGCTCTGCACGACCGGCTCGAGCTCACGGTGCGTCGAGGGCTGCCGTCGGTGCGCGCGGCTCTCGCCACGTCGTCCCCGGTGGCCGCGGGCGTGTAGCGCCCGGGCCGACGACGCACGACGTCATATTCCCTATCGGAATGATCGGGAATGCGGTGCGCGGGGTCAGGATGGCCTCATGTCGCCTCTCATCTCCGCTGCCGACCTGCACGAAAGGCTCTCCGGCGGCGCACGCGTGAGCCTTCTCGACGTCCGCTGGCGCCTCGACCTCCCGGAGGGTCGACCCGCCTACCTCTCGGGTCACCTCCCCGGCGCGGTGTACGTCGATCTCGAGACCGAGCTCGCCCGTCGCGGTCATCCGGAGGAGGGCCGGCATCCGCGTCCGGCCCACCGCGATCTCGAGCGCGCGGCCATCCGATGGGGCGTGCGCCGCGGCGACCTCGTGGTCGTCTACGACGACAACGACTCGGTCGCCGCGGCGCGGGCGTGGTGGCTGCTCCGGCGCACCGGGCTCGAGGTCCGCGTCCTCGACGGAGGCCTGCGCGCGTGGATCGCCGCCGGACATCTCCTCGACACGGGCGACGTCGCTCCGCCCCGTGGTGACGCGACGCTGCGCGACGTCGATCCCGGGGAGCTGCCGATCGACGAGGCGGCGACCCTGCCGAGCCGCGGCGTGCTCGTCGATGTGCGGTCCCCTGAGCGATACCGCGGTGCGCACGCGGGAGCCGATCCGACGGCGGGCCACATCCCGGGCGCCGTCAGCCTCCCCGCCGTGACGCACATCCGACCGGACGGCACGCTGCGCACGCCGGCCGAGATCCTCACGGCCTTCGCGCGGATCGGGGCTCGACCGGGCCGCGAGATCGGGCTGTACTGCGCGTCGGGCGTCGCATCCGCCCACAGTGCCCTCGCCCTCGCGACAGCGGGGATCGAGGCGCGGGTCTTCTCGGGCTCGTGGAGCCGGTGGGTGCAGAGCCCGGGGCGGCCCATCGCCGTCGGCCCGACGCCGGCCGGGCGGGTCGTCGGGCACCTGCGGAGCTCTGCGCTCGCCCGGTGACTCAGGTCGGGATGCCGCGCCGAACCGCGGCTTCGAGCAGGTCGCGGCTCGTCGGTGCGAGGTCGCGCGGTGTGCCGCGCCAGAGCGCCGTGATCGGGCGCGAGATGGCGGGCCCGGCGATCGCGATCCGCCGGAGACGCGCCAGGCGCACATCGTCCGCCACGACGAGGTCGCTCAGAACGGCGGGGGCGATGCCCTCGGCGACCGCAGACCGGACGGCCGCCGAGGTGGACAGGACCATGGCCGGCGCGACCGGCGTGCGTCCGAGCCGCTTGCGGACCGCGGACTCCCACGCCCTCCGCGTGCCGCTGCCGTCCTCGCGCGCGATGAGCGCGGTGTCGGCGACGTCGTCGAGCGACACGCTCCCGTGGTCGGTCCACGGGTGCGAGGGCGCCGTGACGAGGACGAGCACATCGTCCGCGACGGTCGAGCTCGACAGGTCGTCCGGGATGTCCGGGCTCTCGACGAACCCGAGGTCCGCCCTGCCCGTGCGCACGAGCTCGGCCGTCTCGTCGCTGTTCGCCGTCACGAGGCGAACGGAGGTCGGCTCCCTCCCGTCCTCGAGTTGCGCGGCGCGCAGGGCGAGGAGCCACGCGGGCAGCATGTGCGCGGCGACCGTCTGACTCGCGGCGACGACGAGCGCGCGCGTGCTCTCCCCGCGCAGCCGCTCGACGCCCGCGCGGAACCGCTCAGCGGCCGCGAGCAGGTCGTCGGTCCAGGTCAGCACCCGGCGTCCGCTCGCGGTGAGTGCCACGCCGTGCGGGGAGCGCGTCACGAGCTCGAGGCCGAGCGTGCGCTCGAGCGAGCGGATGCGCGCTGACGCGGACTGCTGCGTGCAGCCGGTCTCGCGGGCCGCGGCCGAGATCGAGCCGTGGTGCGCGACGGCCCTCAGGAGCTCGAGGGCGTCGATCGAGGGCACGTGTCGCATGGTCCCTACAGTCTGGCCCTGTACCCCCACGCACGCCAGCCGGATACCGCGCGCCCCGTGATCCGGCGACCGTGGGAGCATGCCCCAGCTCCTTCTGCACCGCACGATGCGGGCGGCCCCCGGTCTCGCGGCCTGCGGCGCGATCGCCCTCGTCTCCCTCGTGATCGGCCGCGCAGCCCCCGCGGTCGGCAGCGCGGCGCCCGCGATCGCCCTCGGCGTCGGCTGCGCGGTGCTCCGCGCTCCGGGGCCTGCGCTGCACCCCGGGATGGCGTGGGCGAGCGGCCCGGGCCTGCGGGTCGCCATCGTGCTCCTCGGCGCGGGCCTCCCGATCCAGAGCGTCGTCGCGGCCGGTGCCGAGGCGCTTCCGGTCATGGCCGCCACGCTCGGGGCGTGCGCGCTCGCGACGGTCGTCGTCGGCCGGGTGCTCGGCGTGGGGCGGCGACTGCGGACCCTCGTCGGCGCGGGCACCGGGATCTGCGGCGCGTCCGCCATCGCCGCGATCGCCCCCGTGATCGGCGCCTCGAGCGCCGAGATCGCCTACGCGATGTCGACGATCTTCCTCTTCAACCTCCTCGCTGTCGTCGTGTTCCCCGTGCTCGGGCACGCGCTGGGGCTCGACGCGCACGCGTTCGGGGTGCTCGCGGGCACCGCCGTGAACGACACGAGCTCAGTCATCGCGGCGGCGGGGGTGTTCGGCGGAGGCGCACTCGCCGTGGCGGTCGCCGTGAAGCTCGTCCGCACGCTCGCGATCATCCCGCTGAGCATCGCGCTCTCGATCGGCGAGAGCCGACGGGGCGGGGGAGGGAGCCCGCTGACCCCGAGCCGGGCCGCGGCGCTCGTGCCGTGGTTCCTCATCGGGTTCGCTCTCCTCGCGCTCGCCCGGTCGGCCGGGTGGATCCCGGCCGGGATGCAGGACGCGGTCTCGCAGGCGAGCGGATTCCTCATCGCGGCCGCGCTCGCGGGTGTGGGCCTCTCGACCGACATCCGAGCCGTGCTCCGAGCCGGGTGGCGCCCGCTGGGGCTCGGCGCGATCCTCTCCGCGGTCGTGGCGGGCACCGCGCTGGCCGTGATGTCCGCGTTCGGCGCTCTCGCCTGAGGGTCTGCACAGACGAGGAGGCGCCGCCCGGCGATCCGGGCGGCGCCTCCTCGTCGCGGTCGGTCAGACGGCCGTGAGACGGTGCGGGATGTCGGTCACGAGATCGCGGATGGCGACGGTGAGGCTCGCGCGGGTCCCGATCGAGCGCGCGTCGGCCATGTGCGCGCCGGCGAAGCACTCCCACTCGCGTCCCTTGACGCAGATGTACCCCTTCACCTGGTCTGCGAGCGCCACCTGGTAGCACGTGAGGCTGATGGGGATGAGGACGGCTTCCGGCGCGCGTCCGAGGCTCGGGTGACCGGTCCTCATGGTCGACGCGGTGCGTGCGGGGGCCTGCGGGGCTGTCTCTGCGATCAGCGACATCTGTCCTCCGTTCTCGGGGCCGCGGGGTGCGGCGATAGAAGATGTCTACCGACCGCGCGGCCTCCTCTCCAAGACGGGGCTCGAGGCTTGACACGGTCGCCGCGATCGGGCAGACGGCGTCAGGACCACGTCCTCCGCGCGGGGTTGCTCACCTCCGGCTGTCGGCGCTCGCCCGGCGTCGGGGCCGTCCAGCGGACGGCGTTCGCGAGCACGCGGCGCACCTGAGGGTGGAAGTAGACGGGGTACTCCTGATCGCCGGGGCTGAAGTAGAAGATCCGCCCGCGGCCGCGCGTGAAGGTCACGCCGGAGCGGAACACCTCGCCGCCCTCGAACGAGCTGATGAACACCTGGTCGTCGGGGTTCGGGATGTCGAAGTGCTCGCCGTACATCTCCTGTCGCTCGATGACGATCGGATTCTCGACGCCTTCCGCGATCGGATGCCCGGGCGCGGTCGTCCAGACCAGCTCGCGCTCTCCGTCGTTGCGCCAGGCGAGGGAGCACGTCGTGCCGAGCAGTCGCGTGAAGATCTTCGAGAAGTGGCCGGAATGCAGCACGATGAGGCCCATCCCGCCGAGGACATGGCGCTGCACGCGCGCCACGACCTCGTCCGCCACCTGATCGTGCGCGATGTGGCCCCACCACAGGAGCACGTCCGCGGCCGCGAGGGCATCCTCCGTCAGGCCGTGCTCGGGCTCCGCGAGCGTCGCCGTGCGCACCGCGACGTCGTCGCCGAGGAGCTCGGCGAGACCCTGCGCGATCGCGCCGTGGATCCCGTCGGGATAGATGGCGCGGATGTCGTCCTGCGTCGTCTCGTGGACGTTCTCGTTCCAGACGAGGGCGCGGATGGTCATGCTGTTCCTCCGATGATGTTGAGGTCGGTGTCGAGGGCGATCTCGCGCCCGGCGGCGGCCGACGCGTAGCAGGCGTCGACGAGGCGCGCGCGGCTGAGCCCGACGCTCCCGTCGTGCTCGGCCCACGTGCCGGGGTCGGCGACGTGGTCGAGGAACGTCTCCACGACGGCGGCGTGACCGCGACCTGCGGGCGCCTGGATCGGGGTGTCCTGGCGCGACGCGCCATCGCCCGTGAAGATCGTCAGCTCGCCCGACGGGGCGTAGTCCACGACGGAGAGGTCGGCGCCGCCGTCGGTGCCGTACAGCGCGATGCCGAACTGATCGGGGGTCGAGCGGTGCGACGCCCAGCTCGTCTCCAGCACGATCGACCCGCCGCCCTCGAGGCGCAGGAGCGCGGTGGCGAGGTCCTCGACCTCGTACGCGTGACCGGTCCCGTGCTTCACGCCGCCCGAGCCGCCCAGGCCGCGCGGGCCGAGCTCGGAGTGCGTGACGGCGGACACCGCGGTCACGCGGGGCTCGCCCATGAGGTGGAGCGTCCAGTCGAGCACATGCACGCCGAGGTCGACGAGCGGCCCGCCTCCCGACATCTCGGCGTTCGTGAACCAGCTCCCGAGAGCCGGGATGCCCGAGCGCCGCAGCCACATGGCGCGCGCGTGGTAGGGGCGACCGATCGTGCCGTCGTCGACGGCCGCACGGATCGCCTCGATGTCGCCGCGGCGGCGGTGGTTGAAGGTGATCTCGAGGATGCGCCCGGCCTCGCGCGCGGCGTCGACCATGCTCTGGCCCTCGTCGCCCGTGCGGGCGATCGGCTTCTCGCACAGGACGTGCGCGCCGGCGCGCAGCGCCGCGATGCTGATCGGCGCGTGGAGGAAGGTCGGCACCGCGACGCTGACGACGTCGAGGTCGCCGCGGCCGATCATCTCCTCCCAGTCGGCGTACGTCTCGTTGATGCCGTAGGTCTCCGCGAGCTGCGCGCGGACGTCGTCTTCCTTCCCGGCGATCGCGACGAGGTCGACCTCCGGGCGGGCGGCGTACGCCGCCATGTGCTGCTGGCCGGCCCATCCGATTCCGACGACGCCTGCACGGATGCGACGAGCGGGAGTGGGGGAGGACTGCTGTGTCACTGTTCCTCGTTCTCTCTCCGGGCATCGACGCCCGGATGATTGAGTATCTAAATATATGCGTGTCTCGACCGTAGGAGACATCTCCCGGAGAGTCAATCACCCGCCTGCGGGCGCGTCGATACCGGTTTCTCGGAGCCTGGTCATTCAGTGCAGTTTCGTGCACTATGCTCGGGGGGAACGGGAGACCGAGGAGGAGCTCATGGCGGGAACGACGCGGATCGACAGGATCCTCGAGGACAGCTTCGTCCACGAGGAGGTGTTCGCCCTCCGCCCCGACTACCGGGCGATGCTCGTCGTGATCGAGGGGATCGCTCCGGCGGCAGGCGACGCGGAGAGCGAGGCGCTGCTCGTCCGCGCCGAGGAGCACGCCCGGCGCGTGGCCGCCGCCGGGCCGATCGAGGATGAGCCGCACATCGCGTCGTGGCGCGAGGCCTACCGCGCGTTCGGGGCGAAGCCGCAGCGGACGCGCAACAGCCTCGAAGCGCTCACCCGTCGTGCGGCGGATGCGCTGCCGCGAGTGAACCGCCTCACCGACGTGTACAACGCCGTCTCGGTCCTCCATGGGCTCCCGCTCGGCGGTGAGGATCTCGACCGGTACGTCGGCGCGCCGCGCCTCGTGCGCGCGACCGGGACGGAGCCCTTCGACACGGTGGCCGGCGGAGACCCGGTCGTCGAGCACCCCGACCCGGGCGAGGTCGTCTGGTGCGACGCCGAGGGCGTGACGTGCCGCCGATGGAACTGGCGTCAGGGCCGCCGCACGCGGCTGACCGACGGCACGCGCACGGCCCTGTTCATCCTCGACGCTCTCGCGCCGACGACGGATGCCGAGCTGGAGGCCGCCGCGGACGCGCTCGTCGGGCACCTCGGCGCGGGCGCGACGGTCGCGCGACGCCTGCTCGCGGGACCGGATTCCGCTCTCGGATGACGCTGCCCGCGGACGGCGTGAGGCGCACCGGGCCAGGGCGCAACCCCCTGTCGACATGCCGGCGCCCGTCGTAGCGTCGCTCCCGACATCGACGAGGGAGGACGCATGACCGGAACGCATGTGGAGACGTTCGCCAAGCGCGGGCAGTGGATCAGCCGGGTCGCCGGCGACAGCGCGCTCTCGCAGAGCTCGGCGAGCAGGGAGGAGGCCATCGAGGCCGGGCGTGCGCTCGCCGAGCGCCTCGGGGTGCCGCACCGGGTCGTCGACAGCGAGCCGACCGGGGTCGCGAGCGACGAGCAGAGCGAGGCCGACGCGGCCGAGGTGGCCGACGAGATGCTGCCGGACACCACCGACGAGCGGGGGATGCCGCTCGACAACCCGTCCGGCTGAGCCGCGCCGGCCTGCCCTGCGGGGGAATCGTCAGAGCGCGCGGAGTCGGTCGAGCAGCGGCTCCGCGATCTCGGCGAGGAAGCGCTCCTGCTGAGCGTCTCCCACCTGGACGATCGCGACATCCGTGAAGCCGGCATCGACGAACGGGCGCACGCTCTCCGCGAGGGCGTCGAGGTCGGGTCCGCACGCGATCGAGGCCGCGACGTCCTCGGGACGCACATATGCGCTGGCCCCCTCGAAGCCGGCGGGCGTGGGCAGGTCGGCGTTCACGGCCCAGCCGCCCGCGAACCAGCGGAACTGCTCGTGCGCTCGTGCGACGGCCGCGTCGCGGTCGGGGTCCCAGGAGATCGGGATCTGCCCGATCTTGCGGGATGCGCGGCCTCCCCGGGCCTCGTCCCAGGAGGCGAGGAGGTCGGCGTCGGGAGCGGTCGTGATGAGGTGGTCGGCGAGCGGTGCGAACTCCGCGACCGAGTTGTCTCCGGACACCGCGACGCCGATCGGCACGCCGCCGTCCGGGGCGTCCCACACGCGTGCGGAGTCGACGCGGAACCACTCGCCCTCGTAGGTCACGAGGTCGCCCGTGTGCAGCGCGCGGATGATCTCGATCGCCTCCGCGAGCATGTCCTGGCGCGCGTGAACGGCCGGCCATCCCTCGCCCACGACGTGCTCGTTGAGGTTCTCGCCCGATCCCAGTCCGAGCGTGAACCGCCCGTCCGAGAGCACCTGCATCGTCGCGGCCTTCTGCGCGACCACGGCGGGGTGGTACCGCATCGTGGGGCACGTCACATATGTCATGAGCTCGACGCGCGACGTGGCCTGGGCGACCGCGCCGAGCACCGTCCAGGCGTAGGGGGCGTGGCCCTGGCTCACGAGCCACGGGGAGTAGTGGTCGCTGCACGCGAGGTAGTCGTACCCCGCCGCCTCCGCGGCCTGCGCGTACGCGACGAGCTCTCGCGGGCCGCTCTGCTCGGTCATCAGCGTGTATCCGAAGCGCGTCATGTGGACCTCCTGTGTCGTCGGCTTCCCCCGCACACTAGGCGCGGGGGAAGGCCGCGAACAGGGGGTTGCCGCGGGCCGAGAGGTCCTCGATGATGCCCGCTCTCAGGCGGGCGCGATCTCCGCGACGAGGCTCTCGACGCGCGCCCGGATCTCGTCCCGGATGGGCCGGACCGCCTCGATGCCCTGCCCGGCCGGGTCGTCGAGCTGCCAGTCCTCGTAGCGCTTCCCCGGGAAGATCGGGCAGGCGTCGCCGCAGCCCATCGTGATGACGACGTCGGACTCCCGGACGGCGTCGACGGTCAGCACCTTCGGGGTGGCCCCCGCGATGTCGATGCCCTCCTCGGCCATGGCGGCGACGGCCACCGGGTTGATCTCGTCCTTGGGCTGCGAACCCGCGGAGAGCACGTCGACGCGGTCGCCCGCGAGCGCCTGCAGATAGCCCGCGGCCATCTGCGAGCGGCCCGCGTTGTGCACGCAGACGAAGAGGACAGCGGGGCGGGTGGTCTCGGTCATGGCTCCTCCGGGTCGGGTCGCCTCAAAGCATAGACCGTTGTCTATGTAATGGGAAGCAGGTCCCCGAGAAGACCGCGCACGCGGCGCTCGATCTCGTCGCGGATGGCCCGGACGCGCGGGAGCGGCTGGTCGGCGGGATCGTCGAGCGGCCAGTCGAGGTAGGTCTTGCCCGGGAGCACGGGGCACGCGTCGCCGCAGCCCATCGTGACGACGACGTCGGCCGCTCGCAGGGCCTCTGCCGTCAGCGGCTTGGGGAACTCGTCTCCCAGCGGCACCCCGATCTCGTCGAGCACCGCGACGACGTGCGCCTTGACCTCCTCGGCCGGCTCGGACCCGGCGGTGCGGGCGCGGACCCGGTCGCCGGCGAGATGCCGCAGGATCGCCGCGGCGAGCTGCGAGCGGCCCGCGTTGCGCACGCAGACGAAGAGCACCTCGGGCGCGCCGCGGTCGACGGATCGGGAGCGCGTGAGCGCATCGAGGCGCTCGACGGCGAGGGCCGACACCCGCGAGGCGAGGCGGGCCGGCGCGCGCTCCTGTCGGCGGAGGAGCTCATGGCTCGTCCGCACGAAGAGCGACACGGTCTCGGCGCCGTGCACGCCCCGGTACCGCTCGGTGAGATCCGCGGCGATGCGCTCGAGGTCCGGGCCGGCGGCGGGGGCATGGCCCACGAGGCCGATCACCTCATCGACGCGATCCGGTGCGAGCGAGAACCACGCCCGCCGTCCCTCCTGCCGCCGCTCGACGACGCCCGCCGACGCGAGCGCGCGCATATGGTGGCTGACGGTCGGCTGGCGCAGTCCGAGCTCGCCGGCGAGCTCGGTCACGCTCACGCGGCCCTCAGCGGAGTCGAGGATGAGCCGGATGATCCGGGCGCGCGTCGGGTCGGCGACCGTCGCGAGGACAGCGGGGGAGGTCGCGGCGGGCATAGATCGCAGTCTATGCCTCATGGGACCGAGCGAGAGGGAGCGCCGGCGTCGGCCGGCGCCCCCTCGCGTCACTCCGCGTCGCTCACGGCCGAGCTGACGGCCGTCGGCGCGTCGTACTCGCGATCGGGGATGCGGCCGAGCGCATCGAGCACGGCGTCATCCGCGCCCGCGTCCCGCGCCGATGCGAGGATGTCCTCCTTGCTCGCGGGATAGTCGATGCCGCCCAGGAACTTCTGCACCTGGATGGGGCCTGGCGTCTCGCTCATCCTTCTCTCTCCTCTCTCGTTCGGGCCCCGCGGGGCCCTGCTGCGCCGACTCGCCCGCGAAGACGATCTCGCTCGCCTCCGTCCCGCGGTCGACGACGGTGGTGGGGGCCTCGAGGTGGACGGCTCCGCTCGGCAGCACGCCGGCGCCGCCCGCACGCTCCATGACGCGCCACTGCGCCACGACGTCCTCGCCCGCGTGCGCGGCCGGCAGGTCGCGCCAGAAGCGGAACCCGCCGGCGGCGAGCAGCTCCGCGCGCTCGAAGAGCACGCACCCGCCGACCCATGCGATGCGGTAGGCGAGCCGCGCGTCGTCGTCGAGCCCGCGGTCGGCGGCCTCGTGCGCCATGTTCGCGGCGTTGTGCAGACGCCACCGCTCGAAGCCCGGAGCGCCGCGGCGCATCCGCTCGGGGCGCACGCCCGCGGGCCCCCACGGCTCGAACGCCTCGCGCTCGTGCGGGCGCACGTCGTCGAGATGCGACAGTCCCTGCACCGCGTACCCCGCGAAGCCTCCGCCCGACTCGGTGAGTGCGGCGTCGAGCCGCTCCAGCGCGCCCGGCTCGAGCCATACGTCGTCGTCGAGGAAGAGCACCCGCGGCGCGCGGGACGCGTCGAGCAGGAACTGGCGCTGCTCTGCCATCCCGCGGCGGGGGAGGTGACGAAGCAGCACGACCTCGCGCCCCTGGGCTCGGAGGACCCGGACCATCGCGCGCACGGCGGGGTCTGCGTCGACAGGCGCGGAGGGCGACTGGTCGCTCACGATCACCCGGAAGGCCGGGTCGTCCTGCGCGGCGAGGCCGGCGAGCGTCACGGCGAGCGCCGACGTGCGGCCGGCGGTGGGGACCAGCACGTCGACGGCCGGCGGCGCGGGCTGCGAGGCGAGCGCCCATCGCGCCGCTCCGCGTCTGCTCCGCATCAGCGCCGCCCCTCGCGAGCGAGATCCGCCGGCGCGGGCCGGGACCGGATCCGTCCGATGATCTCGGTCGTCGAGTGATCGGAGACGTAGTCGAGGATCGCGACCTCTCCGCCGACCGCGTGCACGTCGGCGGTCTCGGCCAGCATCTCCGGTGTGTAGTCGCCGCCCTTCGCGTACACGTGCGGGCGCAGACGCCGGATGAGTGCGGCGGGCGTGTCCTCGTCGAAGACCGTCACGTAGTCGACGCACTCAAGCGCGGCGAGGACGTTCGCGCGGTCCGAGGCGCTGTTGACCGGGCGGCCGGGCCCCTCGAGCCGTCGCACGGACGCGTCGCCGTTCACCGCGACGACGAGCACGTCGCCGAGGCGCCTGGCCTGGCGGAGGTAGCTCGTGTGGCCGCGGTGCAGGACGTCGAAGCACCCGTTGGTGAAGACGACCCGCTCGCCGGCTCGCCGGTGCGCCGCGATGCGCTCGGCGAGCTCGTCGGCATCGAGAGCCGCATCCGACGGGCGGCCCACCCAGGCCGCGAGCTCGTCGAGGGAGCACACGCAGGTCCCCGGCTTCCTCACCGCGACGTCGGCGGCGGCCTGCGCGAGCTCCGTCGCGACGGGCAGGGGCGCTCCCGAGGCCACGGCGACCGTGAGCGCGGCCACGAACACGTCGCCTGCGCCCGACGCCTGCTTCTCCGGGGTCGGGTGCGCGCGCGTGCGGACGGGCGGATGGCCGGGGCGCAGGAGCACCGTCCCGCTGCGGTCGAGCGTGACGACGGCGGCGCCCGCGCCCGCCGCCGCGCGCAGCCGGTCGGCCACGGCGGCGGCCCGCTCGACCCGCTCCTCGCCCGTGCCGAGCTCCGCTCCGACGAGGCGCTCGGCCTCCGCCGCATTGGGCGTGATCACGTCCGGTTCGGCTCGCCGCCAGCGCGCCGCATCGTGCGCGTCGACGACGCGCAGAGGCGGCCGCGGCAGCCGAGCCAGCGCCTCGACGACCTCGTCGGCGAGGAGGGTCGACGCGTAGTCGCAGATGAGCTGCGCGTCCGCGCCCGCGCTCGCGTCGCGCGCGTCCTCGACGAGACGAGCGAGGGCATCCGCCGGCCATGGTGAATCCTGGGTCTCGTCGAGACGCAGCATCACCTGATCGCCTGACACGACGCGGATCTTCGTGGTCGTCCGCGCATCGGCCACGTCGCGCAGCCGCGCCGTGTCGATGCCGGCCGCGGCGAGCCGCTCGCGCAGCAGCCGTCCTGCGTGGTCGGTGCCGATGAGCCCCACGGCGCTCACGCGGGCGCCGAGCGCGGCGAGGTTCATCGCGGTGTTGGCCGCGCCGCCGGGCGCCCAGGCGCGCTCGGCGACCTCGACGACCGGGGCCGGCGCTTCGCGGGCGAGCCGCGAGATGCCGCCGCTCCACCAGCCGTCGAGGAGGAAGTCGCCGATGACCGTCACGCGCGGCGCACGGTCGCGGATCGCGGCGAGGGCGTCGAGCGCGCTCACCGCGTCACCGCCGGTGCCATGTGGACCACCTTGACGCTCGTCATCTCGTCGAGGAGCTCCGGTCCGTACCCGAAGCCGGATCCGCTGCGGCCGCGCGGCTGGGCGGAGCCGCCCGGAGCTCCGCCGAAGACGGCGTTGATCTTCACTGTGCCGACCGGCAGGGCGTCGATCGCGCGATGCGCGTGCGCGATGTCGCCCGTGAGCACGGTCGCGGCCAGACCGTACGCGTCCTGCACGGCGTGGCGCAGAGCCGAGTCGAAGTCGTCCACGACCATGACCGGGGCGACCGGGCCGAAGGTCTCCTGGCGGAAGACCGCGGTGTCGGGCGTGCAGCCGACGAGGACCGTCGCGGGGTAGCGGAAGCCCGGGCCGTCCGGCATCGTCCCGCCGGTGAGGGCCCGGGCGCCGTCGGCGAGCGACGCCGTCACCTGCGCATGCACCTCGTCGCGCATCCGCGCGTCGACGAGCGGCGCGAGGGTCCGGCTCTCCGCCTCCGCGACGAGGGCGCTCGTGAACTCCTGCGCGACCGCACGGTGCACGAAGATGCGCTCGACGGCCGTGCAGATCTGGCCGCTGTTCGCGAACGCCCCGAGTGCCGCCTGGGCCGCCGCCCAGCGCGGGTCGATGTCGGCGTCGACGATGAGCGCGTCGTTGCCGCCGTTCTCGCGCACGAGGTGCGCGCCCGTCAGCGCCGTCATGCGCGCGATGCGCTCGCCCGCAGCCGTCGACCCGACATGCGCCACGACGTCGACCCCGGGCGAGCTGACCAGCGCCTCGCCCACGTCGGCGCCCCCGAGCACGGTCACGAGCACATCCGGGGGAAGGGCGGCGGCGAGGATCTCGCCGAGCAGGCGCCCGGCGTGCGGGCAGCGCTCGCTCGGCTTGTGGACGACGGTGTTGCCCGTCGCGACGGCCGCGCCGATGAGGCCGGCGGCCACGGCGATGGGATCGTTCCACGGCGTGACGGCGGCCACCACGCCGCGCGGCTCCGCGCGCGTGAGGTCGAGCGCGTCGGGGGCGCCGCGGAGGCTGCGGCCGCGGTGGAGCGGAGCGCTCTCGGCATACTGCAGGAGCGTGTCCACGGCCGCCGCGATGCCGCCGTCGGCATCGGCGCGCAGACGCCCGTTGTCGCGCTGCTCGACCTCCGCGAGCTCCGCGCCGCGTTCAGCGAGCGCGTGCGCGGCGGCCCGCAGCGCTCGACCTCGCTCGGCGGCCGGGGTCGCGCGCCAGGCGGGCTGCGCGGCCCTCGCCCTCGCGACGGCGGCACGGACCTCCGCGACATCGGCGACGGGCACCGACCCGCTCACCGTTCCGTCGCGCGGATCCCTGATCACGATCTCGTCTCGCGTCCGGATGGCTGTGTCGCCGCTCATCGTCCTGCTCCTTCCGCTCGCGTGCTCCTCCTCCCCACGTACCCACTGCGCCGCGCGTTCACACACCGCGCTCGCCGGGGTTTGCCGTGCGCGGCGCGGGGGAACGGAAGGAGGAGAGGAACCCTGCCGCACGAGAAGGAGCCGCACATGACGCCGGAGACAGCGCTCGCCGATCCGCTGGGCACCCGCCCCGCGGCACCCGCTCCGGCGGTCGCGCCGCCGCGCGACCGATTCGCCGGCGTGCGGCGCATCGCCGTGCTGCGCGCGGGCGGCCTCGGCGACCTCCTCTTCGCCGTGCCGGCGATGCAGGCACTCATGGCGTCGTATCCCGAGGCCGAGGTGACGCTGCTCGGCGCGCCCGTCGCGCGCGCCCTCCTGCCGGGGCGCGACGGCGCGCCGCATCGCGTGCGCGTCCTCCCGGCGATCCCGGGCGTGGGCGCGGCGCCCGACGCCGCGGCGGATGTCCGGGAGATCGAGCGGTTCGCGGCCGAGCAGCGGGAGGAAGGGTGGGATCTGGCCGTCCAGCTGCACGGGGGAGGGCGCTTCTCCAACCCGTTCCTGCTGTCGCTCGGAGCGCGGCACACGGTCGGCACGCGCACGGATGATGCCGCTCCCCTCGAGCGCACGATCGACTACGTCTACTACCAGCACGAGATGCTCCGCGGCCTCGAGGTCGCCGGCCTCGCCGGCGCCGCGCCGGTGGCTCTCGAGCCGCGCCTCGGCACGTCCGCGCGCGAGCGCGCCCACGCCGCGGAGCGGTGCGGAGCGGATCGCCCCGTCGCCGTGATCCATCCCGGCGCGACGGACCCGCGACGCCGATGGCCCGCCGAGCGCTTCGCCGCGGTCGCCGCCGCGCTCGTGGACGCGGGAGCCCGCGTGGTCCTCGTCGGCGATGGCGAGGACGCCCATCTGTGCGGTCGCATCGCCGCCGCGGTCGACGCGCCGTCCGACCGCGTGCGGGACCTGTCCGGCGCGCTCGATCTCGGCGCGCTCGCCGGCGTCCTCGCCCACGCCGCGGTCGTGATCGGGAACGACAGCGGCCCGCGCCACCTCGCGCAGGCGGTCGGCGCCCGGACCGCCGCGGTGTACTGGTTCGGCAACGTCGTGAACGCGGGGCCTCTCGGCCGGGGACGTCACCGCGTGCAGCTGGGGTGGACGACGCACTGCCCCGTGTGCGGGCGAAACGCGACACAGGTCGGATGGACCGCCGAGCGGTGCGCGCACGACGTCTCGTTCGTCGCCGATGTGCCGGTGGCCGCCGTGCGCGACGATGCGCTGCGCCTCCTCGAGGACGCCGCGGCGGAGCGCGCGCGGTGAGACCCGGCGAGCCCCGCCGGTCAGCGGGGTCCGGCGGGTCTCACCGGATCACGGCCACGACGGCTCCTCCTCGGGGCAGACGACGAGCTCGCGGACCTCGCAGCCGCGCGGCTGCTGCAGCGCGAAGACCACCGTGCGCGCCACCTCGGCGGGGTCGTTGAGCTGCGCGTCGGGACCCGGCCGATACTGCTCGTCGCGGTCGTCGAAGAAGCGCGTGCGCATCCCCGCCGGGATGAGCGTCGTGACCCCGATGCGACCGCGCGTCTCCGCGGCGAGTGCCCGGGAGAACCCCAGCACGCCGAACTTCGATGCGCAGTACGCCGTGGCATCGGGGAGCGCCCGCAGCGCGAGCGACGACGCCACCGTCACGACGCGTCCGTGGGCCCGCTCGATGTGCGGCAGCGCGGCGCGGACCACGGAGACCGTGCCGAGCAGATTGACGCCGATCACGCGCTCCCACTCCTCGGCGGCGACGGCGTCGAGTCGTCCGCAGCGGTCGATTCCCGCGGCCGTCACGACCGCGTCGATGCCGCCGAGCTCCTCGGCGATCTCCGCGACCGCGCGCTCGACCGCGACCCGGTCCGAGACATCCGCCTGCCGGGTCGTGATCGCGCCGACGATCCCCGAGACATCCCGGTCGATGACGGCCGGCGTTCCGCCGCCGTCGGCGACGGCGCGGACGACGGCCTCGCCGAGGCCCGAGCCGCCTCCGGTCACGAGCACGCGGCCGAGGGGGCACGGATATGTGTCCTGCATGTGGTTCCTCCTTCTCCGGCTGACGCCGGCGATCGGGATGGCTCAGCCGACCTTCGCGAGCGCCGAGGCGAGCGCGGTGGTCGAACGGCCGAGGTGGTACGGGAGCGTGAGAGCGCGGCCGCCCCAGCGCTCGAGGATGCGCGCCTCGGGAAGGCTCTCGGCGCTGTAGTCGCCGCCCTTGACCCAGAGGTCGGGCCGGATGCCCTCGATCGCGCGCTCGGGACCGTCCTCGTCGAACACGACGACGGCATCGACGCACGCCAGGGCGCTGAGCAGCTCGACGCGGTCGCTCTCGCCGATGATCGGGCGCTGCGGACCCTTGAGTCGGCGGACGGAGGCGTCGGAGTTGAGGCAGACGATGAGGCAGTCGCCCAGTGCGCGCGCCGCCTCGAGGGTCCGCACGTGGCCCGCGTGGACGAGGTCGAAGCAGCCGCCCGTCGCGACCACGGTGCCGCCTCGGCTCCGCACCGCTTCGGCGACCGCGCGCGCGTCGCGTCGGCCGTCGGGAAGGCGGGAGAGCGCGGCCGCGTCCAGCGTCGACACGCCGCCCGCCGCGAGGAAGGCCCCCGCCGCGTCGACCGCCGCGCGGACGGCCGTGCGCTCGTCGTCGCCGCGGGCGAGGGCCACGGCTGCCGTCGCGGCGAAGCGGTCGCCCGCTCCGCACGGATCGCTCGTCGCCACGGGGAGCGCGGGCAGCCGGATCGCGCCGTCGCCCGTCGCGAGCACAGCGCCCTGCTCACCCGCCGTCACGGCGACGGCCGCGCATCCCCAGAGATCGCGGAGTCGGCGTGCCGCGTCCTCGGGGTCGCCCTCGCCCGATGCGCTCGTCGCCTCGGCGAGGTTCGGCGTGACGAGGCGGGCCTGCGCCACGGGCTGCGCGCCGCGCGGATGCGGGTCCCACACGAGCGGCGCGTGCGCGGCGCGGCGCGCGAGCGCGCTCCGCAGCGGCGCGCGCGCCGCGATCCCCCTGCCGTAGTCGGCTACCACGATCGCATCCGCCTCCGCGATCGCCGTGAGCATCTCGTCGGTGACCTCGGGTTCCGGGGCCGGCCCGCAGCCGTCGTCGAGCCGCCCGATCGGATGGCCGTTGGCGCGGATGCGGGACTTCACGGGTGTCGGCGCGTGCGAGGCGCCCGCGACGATCCGGACACCCGCGAGGCACGCGCGCACGCGGTCGGCGGAGGGGTCGTCGGACAGCGCCGTGACGAGGGCGACGTCGTGCCCGTCGCGCGCGAGCAGCGTCGCGACGAGTCCTGCCCCGCCGGCCCGCTGCGTGCGCGACGCGACGTCGATCACCGGCACCGGGGCGTCCGGCGACATCCGAGTCGACGCGCCGTCGACGTCCTCGTCGAGGAGCACGTCCCCGACCACGACGATGTTCATGAGCTGCGTCCTTCCTCATCCATGACGATCGCGTCGAACACGCGGCACACCGCGTGGATCGCGGCGAGCTGGCACTCCTGGACGTGCGGCGACGGTCCATCGAGGCAGACGGCCTCGTCGCACACCTCCGCGAGCGGGTTCGGGCCGGGGCCGGTGAGCGCCCAGGTGGCCGCGCCGGCGAGGCGACCCGCGCGGGCGGCGTGGAGCAGGTTCGGGCTCGCGCCGCTCGTGGACAGCAGGAGCACGATGTCGCCCGCGCGGGCGTGCGCGCGCACCTGCCGCGCGAACACCTCGTCGAACCCGTAGTCGTTGCCGATCGCGGTCACGCTCGAGGTCTCGGCGTTGAGGGCGATCGCAGAGTACGCCGGACGCTCCTCGCGGTAGCGGCCGACGAGCTCCGCGGTCAGATGCTGCGCCTCGGCGGCGGAGCCGCCGTTGCCCGCCACGAGCACGCGCTGGCCGCGCCGCAGTCGGGCGGCGAGCTCGACGCCCCAGGCCTCGAGCTGCTCGGCATGACGCTCCGCCGACGCGAGGGCCGCGCCGAGGCCGCGGAGGTGGTCGCGGACGGGGTCGACACGCGCGGGGGCGCCCACGCGCGCCGCGCCTCGGGTCTCGGCGATGGTCACAGCGCCGCTCCTTCCAGTCGGCCGCCCGCTCGGCGGGCGCGGGACAGTGTGCTCGCGTAGATGCGCTCGGTCTGCGCGGCGACCCGATCCCACGAGTAGCGCGCCTCGACGCGCTCGCGCCCCGCCGTGCCGAAGGCGCGGAGGAGATCGCGGTCGGGCAGCAGGCGCCGGAGCGCGACGGCGATCGCGTCGGCATCGCGCGGCGGCACGTGCAGCCCGGTCGCGCCGTCGACGACCGTGTCGATGAGTCCGCCGACGGATGCCGCGATGACGGGGGTGCCGCACGCCATCGCCTCGAGCGGCACGATGCCGAACGGCTCGTACCAGGGCGCGCACACGACGACGTCGGACGAGCGCAGGAGAGCCGGCATGCCGTCGCGGCTCACCTGGCCTCGGAACACGACGCGGTCGGCGACGCCCAGGTCGGCCGCGAGCGCCCGCAGCCGGGCCGCCTCGGGATCGGCGGCGCCTGCCGCGCCGTCGGAGCCGACGACGACGAGCTCGACGTCGTCGATCCCCTCGGCGCGGAGGCGGGCGATCGCCCGCACCACGAGGTCGACGCCCTTGCGGGGCACGAGCCGCCCGACGCTGAGCACGCGATGACGGGCTCCGCGCTCGTCGACCGAGCCTTGCGGCCGGAAGAGGTCGAGGTCGACGCCGCAGGGCGCGATCGAGATGCGTCGCGACGGGACGCCCAGCGCGCGGAGCTCGAACGCCTCATCCGAGCAGGTGGCCACGACCATGTCGACCTCGCGGCCGACCCGGGGCTCGAGCCATTCCCGCTCGGGCGGGCTCGTATCGGCCGCGCCCTGGTGGCGGCGCTTCACGACCCCGAGGGCGTGGAAGGTGTGCAGCACGGGCGGCGGAGCAGCTGCGCCGCGGAGGGCGGCGACGCCGTCGAGCGCGGCGAGCCCCGACATCCAGAAGTGGCTGTGGACCACGTCGGGGCGGTCGTCCCGCCATTCCTCGGCGAGGCCGGCGGCGAGCTCGCCCATGAACGGCAGGAGATCGTCCTTCGCGACGTGCTCGGCCGGGCCCGCGTCGATGTGGACGACCTCGACGCCGTCATCGAGCCGGACCCGACGGGGCAGGGAGGGGTCGTCGCGCCGCGTGCAGACCGTCACGGTGTGCCCGCGCCGCGCGAGCGCTCGCGAGAGCGCGGCGACGTGGACGTTCTGTCCGCCCGCGTCCACGCTTCCCGGCGCGGCCAGAGGACTCGCGTGCTCGGAGACCATCGAGATCTTCATCGGTCCGTTCCTTCCATGATCGAGACGAGCGCGGGCTGCGTGGCATGCGCGAGCGAGCGCGCTCGTCTGCGTCGCGCCGCGGCGTGCGCCGCGACGTGCTCCTCGAACAGCGCGTCCCAGTCCTGCAGGAAGCGCTCGAGGCCGTAGTGCGCGCGGGCGAACGCGCGTGCGGCGAGCCCGCGGCGACGCGCCTCGTCCGGATCGTCCATGAGCGTCCGCGCGGCGGCGCGCAGGTCGTCCGGATCCGACGAGATCGCACCCGCCTCGGGCGGCACGGCGCGGGCCGCCTCGGTGGTCGCGAGGACGAGCACGGGCATCCCGAGGCTCATCGCCTCTAGCAGGGAGAGGCCGAGCGACGTCCACCGCAGCGGGTGGAGGTACGCGCGCCGCCGCGCGAGCTCGCCGTGCAGGAGGGGCGTCGGCAGGTCGCCGGCGACCTGCAGCCGGTCTGGAACGAGGCCCAGCGCGCCTGGGAGGAGGTCGGTGTCGATGCCGAACGCGTGCAGCGGCGCGATCTCGGCGAAGGCCGGCAGCAGATCCGTCCCGGTGACCCGTCCGCGCCGCACGGGCTCGTTGACCACCACGCCGAGCGCGGGGAGGGCGCCCGTGTAGAGGGCACCGGGATCGGGCACGCCGTGCTCGATGACCGCTGTAGGCGCGTCGCCGCTGTCCCAGACGAGCCGGTTGAAGTGCGTGACGTGCACGATCGGGATGGCGCGCTGCTCCGCGAGCGGGTGACGCTGGTCGATCGGCCGCTCCTTCGGCGTGTTGTGCTCGACGAAGACCGCGGGCACGTCGCGGCCGGGGACGCGCCCGAGGAGGCGCTCGACGGCCGCCAGCTCCTCGAGACGCTGCAGCACGACGAGGTCGACCTCCTCACCGCGCAGCGCCGATTCGGCCACGGCCCGCGCGCGATCCGGCAGGTGCGGAGGCGTCGCTTCGTCGTCTGGGCGGGGCACGACGTACTCGTGCGTCCCGCGGAGGAAGGCGTTCATCCATCCGCCGTGCACGTGCCAGACCAGGATCCTCATCTGATCGCTCCGTCCTTCGTGTCGATCGGGTTCGCCTCGATCGGGTGGGCCTCGCGAGCGTCCGCGAGGCGGATGGCCGCCGCCGCGACCTCCGCGGGGGCGACGCCGGCGAGGCACGGGTGGCCGGGCACGGGGCAGTCGCGGGCGCGCGTCCCGCGACAGGGCGCATCCTGATCGCCCAGCAGCGCGACGGGCACGCCGTACGGCGCCCAGCGGACGGCCGGCACGACGGGCGAGAACAGGCTCACCACCGGCGTCCCGACCGCTGCGGCGAGGTGAGCGGGCCCGGTGTTCCCGACGACGACGGCGTCGGCGCCGGCGAGCACGCCGGCCAGCAGCCGCAGGTCGCAGGCTCCCGCGAGGTCGACGGCGTGCGGCCCGGCCGCCCTCGCGACGAGCGCCGTGAGGTCGCGCTCGCCCTCCGCGCCGGTCACGACGACCCGGCGCCCTGACTCGGCCAGGAGCCGCGCCGCTCCGGCGAACCCCTCAGCCGGCCAGCGGCGCGCGCCCACGGCCGCTCCCGGGTGGAGGACGATGTAGCGCCCGTCGCCGACGAGGGCGGACGCGTCGGCCACGTCGCGCACGCGCAGGCGCCGGTCGGCCTCGGCCGGGAAGCCGGCGGCCTCGGCGATCGCGCACGCGCGGTCCACCTCGGGGATGTCCTCGGGAAGATCCTCTCCGGGGCGCAGGCGGACGTCGAGGAGGGAGCCCGGGTAGTCGACGGAGGCCCCCGCGATCCGGTCCACGCCCGCGAGCCGGAGGAGGAGGGCAAGGGGGAGCGGAGACTGATGGAACGACGTGAGGATCACGGCCTCGTCGATGCGCGCGGTGCGCAGACGGTGGATGAGCTGGTCGATGCGTCCACCGGTCACCGCTGGCGCCGGATCGGAGATCCACGGGGCGTCCCAGACCATGACGTCGCGCACACCCGGCAGAAGCGCTCCCGCCGCGGCGCCCCGGGGCCCGCACAGCATGATGACCTCGGCCTCGCGCGCGACGGCGCGGACGGCCGGCCCCGCCAGCAGGACGTCGCCCATGCTGTCGAGCCGCGCGACGAGGACGCGCCGCCTCATGAGGCCGCCCTCCCTGCGGGCACCGGCTCCCCGAGCAGGAGTGCGACGGCCGCGGCCAGATCCGGCGCGACCCGCGGCGCCGCGGCGATCTCGTCGGGCAGCGTGCGGGCGGTCGGCACGAGCACCGCACGCGCCCCGGCGGCAGCGGCGGCGCCCATGTCGGCCCCGATGTCGCCGATCACCGCGAGCTGGGCCGGCGCGAAGCCGAGGGCGTCGGCCGCGGACAGGACGAGGCCCGGCCGCGGCTTCCGGCACGCGCAGCCGTCGTCCGGCCCGTGCGGGCAGAACCGCCAGACGTCGAAGGGGCCGAGCACCTCGTCCACGCGCGCGTTGACCCGGCGCACGTCGTCGGCGGACAGGGTGCCGCGGGCGATGCCGGACTGATTGCTGACGACCCCCGTGCGCAGGCCGCGGGCGCGCACGAGCCGCAGCGCCTCGGCAGCGGTCGGCATGGGGGAGACCCGGTCGGGGTCGCCGTTGTACGGCACGTCGACGACGAGCGTGTCGTCGCGATCGAAGAGGATCGCGCGGAGCGGTCGGTCACGGTCGTCCATACGAGAAGCACTTCCCCCGCGCACCGCGAGGCAAACGCCCCGGTGCGAACTTCTCCTCGCGTCCCGCGCTCCTGCCATCCGCCCTGGCCGCGGCGCAAGGGGGTTCGGATGGCGTGCGAGCCGGTTCACGATGGGTCGGTGCGCATCTTCACCGAGCCGTCCGATCGCCCCATCGTCCTCGCGCTGCGGGCCCTCAAGCTGGGCGACCTGCTCGTCGCGGTGCCTGCGCTGCACGGTCTGCGGCGTGCGCACCCCGACCACGAGGTCGTGCTCGCCGCTCCCGGGTGGCTGGCGCCGGTCGCCGCGCTCGTCGGCAGCGTCGATGCGCTGCTGCCGACGCCGGGCCTCGACGACCCCCTGCCGCTCGACGCGGGAATCGTCGACGTGGCCGCGAACCTCCATGGCAACGGCCCGGAATCGCGGGCGCTGATCGACGCGCTGGGCGCCCGCGTCCGGATCGTGCACCGCTCGCCGAGCGACCCGGATGGCCCCGAGTGGCTCGACGGGATCCTGGAACGGCGCCGCTGGGCGCGACTCGTCTCGGCGTACGGAGCGATCGCCGACGAGGACGACGTCGCCATCGCCCTCCCGTCGACGGCATCGCCCGCCCCGGGCGCCGCGGTGCTGCACGTGGGCGCGTTCTACGGATCGCGGCAGTGGCCCGTCGATCGGTTCGCCGCGGTCGCGCGCGCTCTCCGGTCGGACGGCCTCCGGATCGTGCTGACCGGCGGCGCGGCCGACCGCGAGCGCGCGGAGGCCGTCGCGTCGGCCGCCGGTCTCGACGAGGACGCGGTGCTCGCGGACCGGACGCGCCTCGATGAGCTCGCGGCCCTCGTGGCCGACGCGTCGGTCGTCGTGTCCGCCGACACCGGCGCGGCGCATCTCGCCTCCGCATACCGCACGCCGTCGGTCGTCGTGTTCGGGCCGGCTCCGGTCGAGGAATGGGGGCCGCCGGAGGGGCCGCACATCGCCCTCACCGATCCGGCCGCTCGCCGAGGCGACGCGTTCGCGGCGACCCCCGACCCTGCGCTGCTCGCGGTCCAGGCAGACGAGGTGATCGCCGCGGCCCGCTCGGTGCGTCGCTGAGGGGAGGGGGAATCCGGCCGCCATCCGCGCTCTCCTCAGGCCGCGAGGAGGTCGGGGGTCAGCTGCCCGCGCAGGGTCGAGAGGATCTTGGTCAGAAGGCGCGAGATCTGCATCTGCGTGACCCCGCACTCCCGGGCGATCTCCGCCTGCGTCTGCTCGTGGAAGAAGCGCAGGTAGAGGATCCTCCGCTCGCGCGGGCTCAGGGTGCGGCAGGCGGCGGCGAGCGCGGCGCTCACCTCCGCGCGGGCGAAGTCGGCGCCGCTCGCGTGCAGCGTGTCGCCCAGGGTGAGCGACCCGTCCGGGGTCGCGGCGTGCGGCGCGTCGAGCGAGGCCGGCTGGCGGCCCTGTCCGCAGTCGATCGCCTCGACGACGTGCTCGACCGCGAACCCCGTCTCCGCGGCGATCTCGGCGGGAGACGGGTCGTGCCCGAGCTGCTGGGCGATGCGGGGGACGGCCGTGCGGAGCTCTGCGTGCAGCTCCTGGAGCTGCCGGGGCGGGCGCACCACCCAGCTCGTGTCGCGCAGATGCCGTTTGATCTCACCCGCGATCGTCGGGACGGCGAAGGACACGATGTCCGCGCCGCGGTCGGGCGCGAAGCGCTGGACCGCCTTCGTGAGGCCGAGATACGCGACCTGCCGCACGTCGCCCGCGTCCTGCGGTCGCGAGACGTACCGGCTCGCGACCGCATCGGCGACGTCGAGGTACTCCACGACCACCTGCTGCTGGAGCCGCGTGCGCTCGGCCTCGGGCGCGGACCGCGCGCGTTCGAGGAGCGCGACCGCACGGGCGTTGCGATCCTCCTGCGCTCGCGGGGCGCGGCGGGCGGGAGCCGGTGTCGGAGCGATGGCGGAGACGGGCATAGGGCACCTCTTTCGAAGCGTTGCGAGGGCGCGCTGGGGCACCGCGTCTGCACGCGTGCGGCCCGTGGCGCGGGCGGTGTCTGCGGCTCCGGAGCAGTGCTCGCGGAGAGGTCTGGCTCCCACTGAAGCGAAGGAGGAGCGCCCGTCAGAAGTGGCTTGCGGAGAAGGAGAAGGAGGAGTAGAAGCAGCGCGCGCGCGAGGCCGCCCCTCCGAGCGGAGCGTGATTGTGTCACGTGGTCGGGCCATCCGGAACCCCGTGTCGCCGACGGGGCGCGCGAGCTTGACTGGCGCCCGAAACCGACGACACACGGAAGGCGATCCATGTTTCTCCACAGGCAGGAACTCCAGCACGCAGCCAAGCCAGACGCTCCCGACGCGGTGTACGCGCGGAAGCTGCAGGAGGTGCTCGGCGGCCAGTACGGCGAGATCACCGTCGCCCTGCAGTACCAGTTCCAGGGATGGAACATGCACATGCCCGGCAAGTACCGCGACCTCGTCTTCGGCATCGGCGCGGAGGAGATGGGTCATGTCGAGATGCTCGCGGTGATGATCGCGCAGCTCCTCGAGAAGTCGCCGCTCGGGATCACGGAGGACGCCGTGCAGAGCGACCCGACGGTGGCGGCGGTGGTCGGCGGCACCGACGTCCAGCAGGGCATCGTCGCCGGCGCCGGCGCGCGCCCCGTCGACAGCAACGGCAACCCGTGGTCGGGCTCGTACATCACCGCGAGCGGCAACCTGCTCGCCGACTTCACGGCCAACGCCAACGCCGAGATGCAGGGCAGGCTGCAGGTCGCGCGGCTGTACCACATGACGGATGACCACGGCGTGCGGGACCTGCTCGCGTTTCTCCTCGCGCGCGACACGATGCACCAGAACCAGTGGCTCGCGGCGGCGGAGGAGCTGAAGTCGGAGGGGATCGAGGAGCTTCCCGTGCCGAGCAACTTCCCGCTGGCGAAGGAGGACCGCGAGGTCTCCTACCAGTACCTGAACTTCAGCGACGGCGCGGCCGCCCGCGACGGATCGTGGGCGTCGGGCCCGACGCCCGACGGGAAGGGCGAGTTCACCTACCACGACGGGCCCACGACGACGGCTCCGATGCCGGCGCCCACGCACCCGGACGCGCGCTTCTACGGCACGACGGACGTCCCGAACACGGTCGAGCGGATCGCGGGCGCGGCGCAGGACAGGCTGCACCGCGAGTAGGCGCTCATCGGTCCGCCGTCTCGGCGAGGGCGGCCACCTCCGCGATGACCCGCGGATGCGCGAGCACCCGGAAGTGGCCGCCCGTCTCGAGCACGACGTTGCGCGCACCGAGGAGCTCGCTACCCTCGGGGATGTGCGGGTCGAAGCGCGCGTACACCGACACGATCCGCGCGTTGACCTCGGTCGCCTGCGCGAGCGCACGGAGGGCCGCGTCGCGCGGCGAGAATGCGCGGAGAGTGGGGGCGGCGAGGAAGCGCGCATAGCGCGAGCCGCCGAACGGCGTCGCGACCGCGACCATCCCGTGCACGCGCCGGGCGGCGGCCGGAAGCGACATCGCGCGCTTCCCGATGAGCCCGCCCTTGCTGTGCGCGACGAGGACGACGTCGCGCAGCTCGCGCGTCTCGAGGAGCTCGGCCACGAGGTCCGCTCCGGCCGAGAACGGCATGCGGTTGTGCCGGAGCGGCTCGACGACGTGCACGGGATGGCCGCGTGCGTGCAGGGCGACGACGAGCGGGGTGAGGAATCGCCACGACTCGTACACCCCGGGGATCACGACCACCGGTGCGAGGGAGCCCGAGCGGAACTCGGCCGAGGAGCGACGCCGCGTGAGGGCGCGCAGCTGAGCGAGGGCCGCGTAGGCGTAGTCGGCCGCCCACCAGGCGAGCCGCCGCAGCGGCCCGATCACGGGCCCTCCGCGTCCCCCGCTCGCGACGGCTCCCGGTCGGCGGCGAGGAACGGCCGCAGCACGGCGGCGACGGCGCGGGGTGCGGTGTGCTGTACGAGGTGGGGCTGGCCGGCGATCTCGACGAGCCTGCCGTCCTGCGCGGCGTCGCGCAGGCGCACGCACCACGCCCGTCGGGCGACCGGGTCGCGCTCTCCGCGCACGATGAGCAGCGGCCGACGGAGCGCGGTCACGCGCTCCTCCGGCCGGTACGCGAGCATGTGCGGGAGCTGGCGGAAGTACCAGCGCGGCCCGCAGCGCACGTAGTCGCTCAGCACGATCGCGTTCGCGGAGACGGTCTCGCGCAGGCAGTCGTGGGCGAGAGCCAGGGCCTGCCGCGCGGCGGAGCGACGCCGCTCGTCGACGACCGGCCCGATCGCGACGACGCGCGACACGAGGCCGGGGTGCCGGCAGGCGAGCTCGATCGCCCACTGCGTGCCCATCGAGTTGCCGACGACCGCGAACGGGCCGTCGCCGAGGCCAGCGACCACGTCGGCGAGCAGCTCGGCCATCGCGGGCACGTCGGGGGAATGCCCGGGACGCGGCAGGTCGCCGAAGCCCGGCATGTCGAGGACGTGCACGACGTCGTCTGCGGCGAGCACCTCGGCGAGCCGGGAGAAGGCGCGGTGCGAGATGCCGATCCCGTGCACGAGCACGATCGGCGGATGGCCGGAGCCGGGCCGCCCGCGCGTGCGCACGCGGAACGTCGCATCGGCCACGCGCACGAGTCGGTCGGTCGTCATGGACCCAGTCTCCCGTTCCGGGCGGACGGTGTCTCGGGGTTGACGCGGGCGGCCGGAGGCGGCGACCTCTCGATCGCGCGCCGCGCGTGCCACACGCGGAGGGGGTCCGTCAACCCTCGCGAAATCGGACGCGGGACGGTGTTGCATCGCCGGTGAATCCATCCGCAGCGGTAACGGAAAGGAAGTCCCCCATGTCTCAGTTCTCTGGTCAGGTGCCGACCGAGGCGGACAGCCGCCCCACGGGTGCCGTCGACACGGCGCGACAGGAGGCCGCCGACGTCACGGAGACGGCCAGGGCCGAGGCCGGCCACGTCGTCGACACCGCCAAGCAGGAGGCGTCGCATGTCGCCCACGAGGCGAAGGCGCAGCTCAAGGACGTCTACAGCCAGACGCAGCGCGAGCTGCGGGATCAGGCCGCCGCGCAGCAGCGGCGCGTCGCCGAGGGGCTCCGCTCGGTCGGCGACGAGCTCGAGTCGCTCGCAGCGGGCTCGGAGAATCCCGGCGTCGCGACGGACATCGTGCGCCAGGCCTCCACCCGTCTGAAGGGCGCGTCCACCTGGCTCGACGACCGCGACCCCGGCTCGCTCATGCACGAGGTCACCTCGTTCGCCCGCCGTCGCCCCGGCGTGTTCATCGCGGGCGCGCTGCTCGCGGGGCTCGCCGCCGGGCGCCTCACGCGCGCGCTGGCGGAGAGCGGTGCGGAGAGCGCGCAGGGCGCGTCGGCCGAGCGCGCGGCAGACGTCGCCGCGGCTCCGACAGCTCCCGCCGTGCCGGCCGCCGCACCGACGACGACCGCGGGCGACGGCACGCCGTCAGCGGCAGCCCCGGGCGGATACGGCGAGCCGGGCGCGCCGGGCGCGCCGGTGTCGGACCCGCTCGCCACGCCGTCGGACCTTCCGCCGTCGCGCGAGGAGGGCACGCCCGTCTACGACCGCTCGCGCGCCGAGCGCGCGCGCCCGGGGGAGGGGATCGGGAATGACCTCTGACCAGCCGACCCCGTCGGAGCAGAAGGCGGCGACGACCTCGCTCGGCGACCTCCTGTCCGAGGTGACGAGCGACATGTCCCTGCTGATGAGGCAGGAGCTCGAGCTCGCCAAGGCGGAGCTGCGGGAGTCGGCGACCCGCGCGGGGAAGGGCGCCGGCCTGCTGAGCGGCGCAGCGTACTCCGCGCTCATGGCGGTGTTCTTCCTGTCCGTGGCGCTGTGGTGGGCCATCGGCCTGCTCACGGGCCTCGGGTGGTCGGCCGTCATCGTCGCCGTCCTCTGGGCGATCGCCGCGGCCGTGATGTTCGCGATCGGCCGCAAGGACCTGAAGAACGTGAAGGGCGCTCCGCAGACCGTGGAGTCGCTCAAGAAGATCCCCGGCGCTCTGGGGAGAGATGAGGAGAACCGATGACCGATTCACCCGACGCCATCCGCGCCGACATCGAGCGCACGCGCCGCGAGCTGGGCCGCGACGCCGACGCCCTCGTCGACAAGGTGACGCCTTCGAAGATCATGGACAGGCAGACGAGCAGGCTCAAGGGGGCCTTCGGATCGCTGCGCGAGCGCGTGATGGGAGCGGCCGACGACGCCGGCTCGAGCCTGCACGACGCCGGTGAGACGGTCGCCGACGCGACGCACCGCGCCGCGGCGAAGGCCGAGGGCAACCCCATGGCTGTCGGCCTCATCGCCTTCGGCGTGGGGCTGCTCGCCTCGTCGCTCATCCCCGCGTCCGGCAGGGAGAAGCGGATCGCGCAGGATGTCAGGGAGCAGGCTCAGCCGCTCGTCGACGAGGTCAAGGACGTCGCACAGGAGGTCGGCGCGCACCTCAGGGAGCCGGCCCAGCAGGCGGCGGAGTCGATCAGGGACACCGCGACCGAGGCCGCCGAGCATGTGAAGTCGGAGGCTCAGGGCTCGGCCGACGCCGTGGCCGGGCGCGCCCAGGAGGCGCGCGACAACGTGCAGGGAAGCTGACTCCGGCAGGACAGCGGGCGGGCTCCGCGGAGCCCGCCCGCTGTCCTGCGTCAGCCCGCGCCGAAGAGGAGCCCGATGAGGCTCCAGGCGCCGTACACGGCCAGCGAGGCGCCGCCGATCACCGCTGCGGCGGCGGCCGACCCCGCGACGATGAGCCACGTCCGCACGCGGGAGCGCGCGGGTGCGCGGCCGCGCTGCGCGATCGCGTCGGCCGACGACTCGGCGAGCGCTGCCGCCTTCGCGCTGCGCAGCTCGACCGGCGCGAGCGGCGAGCCCGTCCACTTCTCGACGCCCCACGCGGTCGCCCTCGCGGTCTGGTTCCTGAGGGTCGCACCCCAGCCGCCGGTCGGCGCGACGGCGGTGGCGCGCAGCCGCTGCGCCGCTGCCCGCGCGTGTTCGGCGTCGCGCAGCCCCGCCTGGGCGAGATCCGCCGCGAGGGCCTGCAGGCGCCGCCGCGCCCCCTTGCGGAGGCCCGTGTCGGAGGCGCGTGCCGCGATCCGGTGCATCGAGGTGCGCACGCCGTCGAGCGTCCGATGCGCGTCCGCGAGGTAGCGGGCCGCCTGGCGGTCGGGGCCGACGGACAGGAACGCCGACTCCTCGGCGAGCGCGTCGACGGCCTGGTCGAACGCGAAGACCGCGCGGCGCGCATCCTCGTCGCGGGGCCCGATCCGGTCGGGAAGCGCCATGCGTCCTCACCCTCCTCGAGACGTGCGTCCTGCCGACAGCTTACGAGGGCCCGCGCGCGGCAGGACGCCCGATACCCGAGGCCTCCCGATGTGGCAACCCCCGTGACGGGTCATCCGAGCGCGGCACACGATGGAGCCCAACCCAACGATCGGAAGGACACCCCATGGCTCGCATCACGGAGAGCATCGATGTCGACGTCGACGTCACGACGGCGTACGACCAGTGGACGCAGTTCGAGACGTTCCCGCAGTTCCTGAGCTTCGTCGAGTCGATCCGGCAGATCGACGACGAGACGCTCGCCTGGAAGGTGAACATCGGCGGCGCCGAGCGCGAGTTCACCGCCAAGATCACCGAGCAGCACCCCGACGAGCGCGTCGCGTGGACGAGCGTCGCGGGTGAGGCGGATCACGCCGGCGTCGTGACCTTCCACCGGCTCGGCGACACGAGCACGCGCGTGACCGTGCAGCTCGACTGGGAGCCGACGGACCTCACCGAGAAGGTCGGCGCTGCCCTCGGCATCGACGACCACGCCGTCAAGAAGGACCTGCGGAAGTTCAAGGAGTTCATCGAGTCCCGCGGCACCGAGACCGGTGCGTGGCGCGGCGACATCGACTGACCCGCGCAGATCGGCCCCCGCCGCTCCGGTGATCGGAGTGCGGGGGCCGTGTCGCGCCGTCAGCGCGTCTCGGGCGTCCGGATGTGCTCCTCGACGAGCTGGATGCCGCCGAGGGCGTTCGCGGAGACCGCGAGCTCCTCGAGCCACTCGCGGTTGAGCGCCGGAGCATCGGCCTCGTCGAACTCGAAGCGCAGCGGGATCGCGGGGTGGATCCAGATCGTGCTGCGGCCGCTCTCGCCCTCGTCGGGGTGTCGCCACGAGACCGAGAAGCTCTCGTCACGGCGCAGCTTGCTGATGATGACGACCTTGATGTGCGCGAGCGCACGGTCGTCGATGTGGATGGCGGAGGCATTCGCGCCGTAGTAGAGCACTCCCATGGCGGTCACGCTAGACCGGGCAGCCGGGCGCCGCTCGGCCGGAGCGGCCGCGCGGCCGAACGGCGGAAGGGCGCGCTCCCGCTCGTGGCGCGGGGGACGACCTCGACACACCGACGCGGGAGGCGCGCGCTTTTCCGACGATCGTCGGAAATGCGCCGTCGCGGACCGCGAGGACGCCGGGGTGGGTGCGTCAAGGGCACGCGCCGGGCGGTCGCGCCGTCCTACCGTCGAAGGGAAGGACAGCGCCGCGTGCGCGCGGCGTGAGGTGAGCAGGACATGGCGGAGTGGGCAGTGACGTCTCAGACGCGGGGATCGCGCGAAGGCATCGAGCACATCTCAGGGGACGCGACGTCAGGCGCTCGCGTCCACGTCTTCCGGAGGCTCCTCGACGACGAGCGCGCCGTGCGCGTGCGCGCGCTCGCCCAGGCGGCCGATCGCCGCTGGCTCGACCGCTCGGACGGCCTCGTCGTCGCGCTCCTCGACGCCGTCGGATCGGATGACGAGCGGCGGCGTCTCGCGACGGCGATCCAGTCCGACGGGCGCGGCGCGACGTGGCACATCGGCGATCTCGCCGACCATCCGGTCCTCGTCGTCTCCCGGAGCAGGCTCGACGGCGACGTCGAGGACGTCCTCGCGTCGGCGGCTCACCGCCATGGCCATCCCGCCGCGCGCTTCGCGACCGCGGCCGTCGCGCCGGACGAGGACGACATCCGCCCCGCCGTGCGGGAGGCGCGGCTCCTCCTCGAAGACCCCGACCACCTCACGCCGGCGGGCATTCGAGCGCTCCTGGACGAGCTCCCCGTGCCGATCGACCTCATCCGGCGCGCGTCGCCCGGTGCATTCGCGCTGTGGCGTGCGGGGGATCGCCAGCAGCTCGACACGGTCGAGGCGTATCTCGACGCGGGCGCGCGGGTCTCCGAGGCCTGCCGGCGGTTGCACCTCCATCGCACGACGCTCTACTACCGTCTCGAGAACCTGCCAGAGCCGGTCCGCGCGGAGCTCGCGGACGGCGTGCGCAGGAGCGTGCTCCACGTCGCGCTCAAGCTGCTTCGACGGCGCTCGGGGCCGACCGGGGCCGCGCGCGTCACGGATGGATGATCGTCAGCAGCGAGTCGGGATGGTCCGGCACGATGAGGGTCTGCCAGGTCGCGCGCTGCCAGCCGTGCTCGGCGTCGTAGAACAGGCTCGTGCCGAACGTGAGCTTCCGCGCGCGCTGGCGTGACCACAGCTCCCGGAAGGCAGGGTACCGGCGCCGCAGGAGCGCGAGCAGCTCCTGGAACCGCGATTCGTCGGGCGCGGTGTGGAAGCGCATCGAGTCGACGAGGCGCGTCGCCGTCGCGCGCCATTCCTCGGCGGACGGAGCCTCGTGCTCGTGCTCGAAGACCTCGATCAGGAGGTTCCGCCCTTCGTCCAGGAATCCCTTCGCGATGCCCGCGCACGAGCGGTTCACGACGAGCACGTCGTGGACGCCGTTCGTGATGTAGGCCGGGTGGGGCTCGACGAGGCGCAGGATGGCGAACGCGCCGGCCGGGAGGCCCTCGCGCGTCGACAGGGCCCGCGTCGCGCTCGTCTGCGCGAGCTGCTGGAAGTACTCGGTGGTGTCGGGATCCAGCTGCAGGGCGCGCGAGAGCGCCGAGACGACCTGAGGCGACGGGAGGTGCCCGTGCGCCTGCTCGAGGCGGATGTAGTAGTCGCGATTGATCCCGGCGAGCTCGGCGACCTCCTCACGGCGGAGGCCCGGAACGCGGCGGCCGTCGCCGCGGGGGATCCCGACGTCCTCGGGCTGCAGCTCTGCCCGGCGGCCGCGCAGCAGCTCGGCGATGAGGGCGTGGCGAAGGCTCATGGTGTCAGCATCCTCCCGCGGACGCTCCGGCGCGAGCGCGTCACGGTCGCGCGTCGCGCTCGGCGGAGGCGCCGATCGTGCGCAGCGCGTCGATGAGCGCCGCGACCTGGTTCCAGGAGAGGCCCTCGAGCAGGCGCGCCTCGGCCGCGACGAGGGTGCGCATGGCCGACTCGACGCGCTCGCGACCCGCGGGGAGGAGAGTGACGATGCGGCTGCGCTGGTCGGCAGGGTTGTCGGTGCGCGCGACGTAGCCGCGCTCCTCGAGGCGCTCGATCCGGTACGTGATCGTGCCGCTCGTCGCCGTCGTCCACGCGGCGAGCTGCGACGGCGTCATGGACAGGTCGTCGGGGGAGCGGCGGAGGAGGGAGAGGATGTCGAACTCCCATGCGCGCAGACCCGACGCGGAGAAGGCGGATTCGCGGACGCGCTGCAGATCGCGCGCCACGCGTCGCAGGCGCGACATCACGTCGAGAGGGGAGAGGTCCACGTCGGGGAGGATCGTCGACCACGCGTCGATGATGAGGTCCACCTCGTCATCGCCGGACTGTGAGATCTCCGTGCCTGCCACCTCCCACAGCATAGGACCGCGCGCCCTCCGATCCGCATCACGACGCCCCGCGCGGATTTGTAAGGGATTTTAACGATTAGCTTGGCGCGGCATCCGCGAGCGTGTACCGTCATGCGCATCACAGCACGCGCACGCCCGAAGTGCGCCCCTTCCAGGAGGTACCGATGAAGTTCTTCCAGAGGCTCGGCAGGTCGTTCATGCTGCCGGTCGCCGTCCTCCCGATCGCCGCGATCCTGATGGGCGTCGGGTACTGGATCCAGAACGTCGCAGGCGACAACATCGCCGTGACGTTCCTCAACGGCGCGGGCGGTGCGCTGCTCGGCAACATGCCGATCCTCTTCGCGATCGGCGTCTCACTCGGCATGGCGACGAAGACCGACGGCACGTCGGCGCTCGCGGGGCTCGTCTCGTGGCTCACGATCACGACGCTCCTGAGCACCGACACCGTCGCCCTCTTCCAGGGTGTCGAGGCCGCTGAGGTCAACCCGGCCTTCGGCGTCATCAACAACGTCTTCGTCGGCATCATCGCGGGTCTCATCGGCGCGTTCGCGTACAACCGCTTCAAGGATGTCAAGCTGCCCGACGCCCTGGCCTTCTTCTCGGGCAAGCGCTCGGTCGCGATCGTCGCCGCCGGCATCTCGCTCCTCGTCGTGATCCTCCTCTTCTTCATCTGGCCGTTCGTCTACAGCGGTCTCGTCGCCTTCGGCGAGTTCATCGCGACGCTCGGCCCGGTGGGCGCGGGCATCTACGGCTTCATGAACCGCCTGCTCATCCCGCTCGGGCTGCACCACGCGCTGAACTCGGTGTTCTGGTTCGACGTGGCCGGCATCAACGACCTCAACAACTTCCTCTCGGGCACGGGCGAGTACGGCGTCACCGGCCAGTACATGACCGGTTTCTTCCCCGTGATGATGTTCGGCCTTCCCGGTGCGGCGCTCGCGATGTACGTCACCGCGAAGAGCACGCGCAAGAAGGTCGCCGCGGGTCTGCTCCTCTCCGGCGCGATCTCGTCGTTCGTCGTCGGCGTGACCGAGCCCCTCGAGTTCGCGTTCATGTTCCTCGCCCCGGTCCTCTATCTCATCCACGCCGTCTTCATGGGCATCTCGCTCGCCGTCAGCGCGATCCTCCCCGTCCGGATGGGCTTCGGCTTCTCCGGCGGCGGGATCGACCTGCTCCTGGGATGGGTGAACCCGATGGCGCAGAACCCGTGGCTCATCCTCGTCATGGGCGTGTTCTGGTTCGTCGTCTACTTCCTCGTGTTCCGATTCGTCATCCTGCGGTTCAACCTGAAGACGCCGGGCCGCGAGGACGACGACGTCGCGCTCGACGGGGCCGACGCGACGACGGCCGACGGGGGCTACCTCGCGACGGCCGCGCGCTTCATCGACGCGCTCGGCGGGCGCGACAACATCGTGGAGCTCGAGAACTGCGCGACCCGGCTCCGGATGGAGCTGGGTGACGTCGCGAAGGCCGACGAGGCCGCGCTCAAGCGCGCGGGCGCGGCGGGCGTGATGAAGCCCGGCGGGCGCTCGTACCAGGTGATCTACGGCCTCAACGTGCAGTTCGTGAAGGACGCCATGGAGCAGATCATGTCGGGACGCGCCGAGGCGCCGGCGCCGTCCGCGCCGACCGCCGAGCCGGTCGCGGCCCCGCCGCAGACGGCGACCGCGGTCGCCGCTCCCGCGACGGTGCGGCTGCGTCAGCCGATCGAGGGTGCCGTCGTGCCGCTCTCGTCGGTGCCCGACGCCACGTTCGCCGAGGGCATCATGGGCCCGGGCGTCGCGATCGAGCCGACCGGTGACACGGTCGTCGCCCCGGTCGACGCGACCGTCGGGCACGTCTTCGAGACGGGGCACGCGATCGCCCTCGTGCTCGACGACGGCACGGAGCTGCTCATCCACGTCGGCATCGACACCGTCGCGATGAAGGGCGAGGGCTTCCAGACCCTCGTCGAGGCCGGGGCGCGTGTGACCGCGGGGACCCCGCTGCTGCGCGTCGACCTCGACCGCATCCGCGCGGCCGGCCATCCCACCGTGACGCCCGTGATCGTCCTCAACAACGAGAGCGCCGTGATCGAGCTCATCTGACCGCGACCCGCGCGAGGCGCCCCGCAGGCACGCCTGCGGGGCGCCTCGCCGTCTGCGCGCGCCTCGTGTTCCCACGTTGCAAAGCAGGTGATCGACAGGCAGGATGACCCGGGCGCCCGTCGTGCTTGACACGACCCCCGAGAGTGCGCCTATGATGCCAGAAACCGGTTTCTCCGGTTCTCGTCCTCGCAACGACGCGAAAGGGAAGACAGTGAGCGCATCACGTGTGGAGATGAGCCGTCGGACACTCCTCGGTCTCGGACTGGGCGCCACGGCGCTCATGCTGGCCGGCTGCAACCGCTTCGGCATCAGCACCGAGCCGTCGACGGCGGCGTCCACGCTCAACATGATCTGGTGGGGCGACGCGGCCCGCGCCGAGGCGACGGAGGCGATGCTCGCGGTCTTCACGAAGGAGCACGACGGCCTCACGATCAAGACCGAGTACCAGGACTCTGGCCCCTACGCCGACAAGATGGCGACCCGCTTCGCGGCCGGCGACATCCCCGACCTGTTCAACCAGCGCCGCGACAGCCTGCGCGAGTACGCCGACCGCGGCGCGCTGCTCGACCTCAACCAGCACCTCGACGTGCTGAACCTCGACGACGTCCCCAAGACGGCGCCGCTCGGCGTCGTGGGCGACGCGCTCTACGGCATCCCCGCGGGCCTCAACGCGGTCGGCTTCGTCATCAACCGGAACCTCACCGACCAGTACGGCGTCGAGATCCCCGACGGCGACACGTGGTCGTGGGACGACCTCTGGGCGTTCAGCAAGGCGGTCACCGACGCGTCGGGCGGTCAGGTCTACGGCGTCGACATGGCCTTCGACACCGTGCAGAACCTCGTCGTCTTCGTGCGTCAGACGGGTGAGGAGCTCTACAACGAGGACGGCTCGTTCGGCGCGAGCGAGAAGACGCTCACAGACTGGTTCGCGATGTCGGTCGAGCAGCGCGCGGCCGGCGCGCTCGCCCCCGCCGGGCACATCGAGACGGTCGGCAGCTCGGCCGAGCAGTCGCCGCTCGCCGCCGGTCTCGTCGCGGGGCAGGTCATCCCGACGAACAACCTCAAGGCCTACAACGACGCGTCGGGCGGCGCGCTCGAGCTGCTGCGCATGCCGGGCGAGGTCCAGGGCGCTCGGCGCGGCATGTCGATCGACACGTCGATGTACTGGTCGATCGGCCAGGAGTCGCCGAATCAGGAGATGGCACTCGAGCTGCTCGACTTCATCGTCAACAGCGTCGAGGGCAACGAGGCCGTCGGCGCGACCCGCGGCCTTCCGGCGAGCACGGTCGTGGCGGAGGCGATCGCGGACTCCCTCACCCCCGAGGACCAGCGCTCGATCGCGTACATCACGGCCCTCGCCGAGGAGGAGCTGCCGGACTCGCGCCCCGACCCCATCGGAGGCCAGGCCGTGCAGGATGCGCTGACCGACATCGCGACCGAGGTCACCTTCGGCCGCATCACGGCTCAGGAGGCCGCGAAGCAGGTCATGGCCGCGGCGAGCGAAGCCCTCGGGCAGGCCTGACGATGGTCGCCACCGTGGATGCGCCGCCCCGCGGCGAGCGCACCCTTCCGCCGACGGCGCCGGTCGTGCGCCGTCGGCGGAAGCCGACGAGGGCCGGCCGGATCGACTGGTCCGGCTACCTCTTCCTCATCCCGTGGTACGGCGGGATGCTCCTCACGATCATCCCGTTCGGCGCCTCGCTGTACCTCGCTTTCACCGACTACAACCTCCTGAACGCCCCCGTCTTCGTGGGCTTCGAGAACTTCGCCGAGATGCTCTCGGATCCCCGGGTCGGGCAGTCGCTCATCGTGACCTTCGTCTACACGTTCGTGTCGGTTCCGCTGTCGCTCGTCGCGGCGCTCGGCGTCGCGATGGCGCTCAACCAGGGTCTGCGCGGCCTCTCGTTCTACCGCGCGATCTACTACCTGCCCTCCTTGCTGGGGTCGAGCGTCGCGATCGTGATGCTGTGGCGCGAGCTGTTCGGCACGCGCGGCGTCGTGAACACGGCGCTCGGCTGGCTCGGGATCGACGGCCCCGCCTGGGTGTCCGATCCCGACACCGCACTCAGCGTGCTCATCATGCTGAACATCTGGACGTTCGGGTCGCCCATGGTGATCTTCCTCGCGGCGCTCCGGCAGGTGCCCGCCATGTACTACGAGGCCGCGGCGGTCGACGGAGCGACGAAGTGGTGGCAGTTCCGCTACATCACCGTGCCGCTCATCAGCCCGATCATCTTCTTCAACCTCGTCCTGTCGATCATCGGGTCGCTGCAGACCTTCACGCAGGGCTACGTCATGAGCAACGGGTCGGGCGGCCCGGCCGGATCGACGCTCTTCTTCAATCTCAACCTCTACATCGAGGGATTCGGACGCTTCAACATGGGATACGCGTCGGCGCTCGCGTGGCTGCTGCTGCTCATCATCGCCGCGCTCACCGCGGTCAACTTCATCGCCCAGAAGCACTGGGTGTTCTACGAGGACGCGGAGGAGCGATGACCGTCACCGAGGTCCAGACCGTCGTCCGGCCCCGTCGCTGGAGCCGGCCCCCGCAGGATGTCCGCGCGGTCGGCCGCCGTCGCGCGACGGCCCGCTCGCGCTTCCTCCGGCACGTCGTGATCGCGGGGGTGGGGCTCTTCATGCTCTACCCGCTGCTGTGGATGCTCTCGAGCTCCTTCAAGCCCGACGACAGGATCTTCACCGAGCAGGGCCTGTGGCCCGCCGAGTGGGATCTCGCGAACTACACGGACGGCTGGAACGCCCTCGAGCATCCGTTCGACGTGTACCTCGTGAACTCGCTCATCATCGTGGTCCTCAGCATCATCGGCACCCTCGTGTCCACCGCGCTCGCGGCGTTCGCGTTCGCCCGGCTGAACTTCCCGGGGCGGCGCCTCATGTTCGCGCTCACGCTGGGAACGCTCATGCTCCCTGGCCACGTGCTGCTCATCCCGCAGTACATCATCTTCGCCGAGCTCGGATGGGTGAACACGTACCTGCCGCTCGTCGTGCCGCACTTCCTCGCATCGAACGCGTTCTACACGTTCCTCATGGTGCAGTTCATGCGCGCGCTGCCGCGGGAGCTCGACGACGCCGCACGCATCGACGGATGCGGGACCTTCGGCATCTTCTGGCGGATCATCCTCCCGCTGTGCACGCCCGCGTTCGCGACGACGGCGATCTTCACCTTCATCGCGACCTGGAACGACTTCTTCTCGCCGCTCATCTACATCACGGACACCGACCTGTACCCGGTGCCGCTCGCGCTGCGCCAGTTCATGGACTCGGAGGGCCAGGCGTCGTGGGGGCCGATGTTCGCGATGTCGGTCGTGTCGCTCCTGCCGATCGTCGGGTTCTTCATCGCGGGTCAGAAGTACCTCGTCCAGGGCATCGCGACGACCGGGCTCAAGTGAGCATCGACACGGCGGGGGAGCGGTCGTAGCATCGCCCACAAGGAGGCGCTTCGCGTCCACCGGGTCGGCCGTCGGCTCGCGCGAAGCGCAGGGAGCGAGCTGACATGGACATGAAGACCATGACCGACATGATGGCCGATTCGGACACGATGATGCCGATGGACCACGACGTCATGCAGGCCTGCATGGAGGCGTGCATGGCGTGCGAGCAGGCGTGCACGATGGCCGCCGACATGGAGTCGGGCGCCGAGATGTCGATGTGCCGCAGCATGTGCATGAGCTGCGCCGACATGTGCCACACGATGATGCGCATGATGCTCCGCCCCATGGGCATGCACATGGGCGCGATGATGGCCATGCACGAGGCGATGAAGACCATGGCGATGGCGTGCTACGACGAGTGCATGAAGCACGCCGAGACGAGCGAGGCGATGCGGATGTGCGCTCAGGCGTGCATGGACTGCGCGAACGCGTGCGACGCCATGATGAAGAGCATGAGCTCGGCCTCGATGTGAGGCGCGGCGGGCCGGATGCGACGGGCGCGGCTCAGCCGCGCTCGTCGCGCACGTTCAGCCAGCTGCCCGCTGTCGAGAGCACGTGGTAGCCGGCGTGCAGGGCGACGGGCTCGCCGGGCGCCACGATCGACGCCAGCGGCGCGTGGTGCCACACGCGCGTGAGCGCGCGACCCTCGAGATCGCGCAGCTCGAGCCATCCGTCGGCGTCCACGGCGCCCGCGATCGCGTCGATCCAGCGGCTCGGGGTCGCGGCGACGATGCGCCGCTGGATGAGGTGCATGTCGTGACCCGGTCCGACCTCGGCGCAGAGGGCGCCGGCCTCGTGCAGGCACACGACGGTGTGCTCGGCGGAGGCGCGGAGGGGGCTGGTCACGGGATGCTCCTGTCGACGGGTGCGGTCGGGCGTTTCGACCACGGTACGGTCCCTCGCCGCGCCCGTCACGCCGCCGTGTAACGCAGGGAAACCCGCCGTAGCATGGCGGAATGGCGAAGAGGGCACCCCGGGCGGACATCGACGAGACGCGGCTGGTCGTCGGGGAGCGGGAGACCTCCGCGGTCGGCGTGCCGGGCGTGTACCACGCGATGAAGACGTCGCTCGAGCAGATGGGCGTCGTCCGGAGCGCGCGGACGCTCCTGCGCGTGAATCAGAAGGACGGCTTCGACTGCCCCGGCTGCGCATGGCCAGAGGAGGACAGGCGCCATGTCGCGGAGTTCTGCGAGAACGGCGCGAAGGCGGTGGCCGAGGAGGCGACGCTGCGCCGCGTCGAGCCGTCGTTCTTCGCCGCGCACTCCGTCGACGAGCTCCGCGGCCACGATGACTGGTGGCTCGGCCAGCAGGGCCGCCTGGCGACCCCGATGGTGCTCGACGAGGGCGCGACGCACTACCGGGAGGCGGGGTGGGACGAGGCCCTCGATCTCGTCGCGGGCGCGCTGACGGGCCTGGACGACCCGGACGAGGCGGTCTTCTACACCTCGGGGCGCACATCGAACGAGGCGGCCTTCCTCTATCAGCTGCTCGTGCGGGGGCTCGGCACGAACAACCTCCCCGACTGCTCGAACATGTGCCACGAGTCCAGTGGGTCGGCGCTCACGGAGACCATCGGCATCGGCAAGGGGACCGTCTCGATCGAGGACATCCACGAGGCCGACCTGCTCATCGTGGCGGGGCAGAACCCCGGCACGAACCACCCCCGGATGCTGTCGGCCCTCGAGAAGGCGAAGCGGCGCGGCGCGACGATCATCGCCGTCAACCCGCTGCCCGAGGCCGGGCTCATCCGGTTCCGCAATCCGCAGACCCCGCACGGGCTCGTGCTCGGCGGCACGCGCATCGCCGACGAGTTCCTGCAGATCCGGCTCGGCGGCGACCAGGCGCTGTTCCAGGGCATCGGCAAGCACCTGCTCGAGTGCGAGGCGGAGGAGGGCGGCGTCCTCGACCGGGCCTTCATCGAGGGCTTCACCACGGGCTTCGACGCGTACTCCGCGGCGGTCGCGGAGGTCGGCTGGCCGCAGATCGAGGAGGCGACGGGGCTCGACGAGCGGACGATCCGGGCGACGGCGGAGCGCGTGCGGCGCTCGCGCGGCACGATCGTCTGCTGGGCGATGGGCCTCACGCAGCACAAGCACTCCGTCGCGACGCTGCGCGACGTCGTCAACGTGCTGCTCCTGCGCGGCGACATCGGGCGTCCCGGAGCGGGCGTCTGCCCCGTGCGCGGCCACTCGAACGTGCAGGGCGACCGGACGATGGGCATCTACGAGAAGCCGTCCGAGACGTTCCTCGCGGCGCTCGACGCCGAGTTCGGGTTCCGCGCCCCGCGCGCGCACGGGCACGACACGGTGGCGGCGATCCGCGCGATGCGGGACGGACGCGTGCGGGTGTTCCTCGGGATGGGCGGCAACTTCGTCTCGGCGACGCCCGACACCGCCGTCGTCGAGGCGGCGATGTCGCGCGTCGACCTCACCGTGCACGTGTCCACCAAGCTCAACCGGTCGCACGTCGTGCACGGCCGCCGGGCAGTCATCCTGCCGACGCTCGGCCGCACCGACCGCGACCGCCGCGGGCGCGGCGAGCAGCGCGTGACCGTCGAGGACTCGATGGGCGCCGTGCACGCCTCGCGCGGACGCCTGGCCCCGCCGAGCGGCGACCTGCTCAGCGAGGTCGCGATCATCGCGCGCCTCGCGGAGCGCGTGTTCGCGGACCGGCCGAACGCGCCTCGTGCCGACTGGCGCGCGCTCGAGGACGACTACGCGCGCGTGCGCGCGCACATCGCGCGCGTCGTGCCCGGGTTCGACGACTACGAGCGCCGCATCGAGAAGGGCCGCACCTTCCTGCTGCCGAACGGGCCGCGCGACGCGCGCCGCTTCGACACCCCGACGGGGCGGGCGGTGTTCACGGCGAATGCGCTCGAGCACCCGCGCATCCCGGAGGGTCGGCTGCTGCTGCAGACCCTCCGCTCGCACGATCAGTACAACACCACGGTCTACGGCCACGACGACCGCTATCGCGGCATCCGCGGCGGGCGTCGCGTCGTGTTCGCGCACGTCGACGACATCCGCGCGCTCGGGTTCGCGGAGGGAGACGTCGTCGATCTCGTCTCGGAGTGGGATGGCCCGCTCGGCCGCGAGGAGCGTCGCGCCGAGGCGTTCCGCCTCGTCGCCTACGACACGCCGCGCGGCAACGCGGCCGCGTACTACCCCGAGACGAACGTCCTCGTGCCGCTCGACTCGGTCGCCGACACGAGCGGGACCCCCACGTCGAAGGCCGTCGTCGTGCGGCTCGAGGCGCGCTGAGCATGGGCCGCCTCACGGCGCACCGCCCGGTCGTCCGCGTCCGTCTCGGGGACGACGGCGCGTCGGCCGCGCGACGACCCGACGCGCTCGCGGTCGAGGAGCCCCTCGAGATCCGCGTCGCGGGCGAGCCGGTCGCCGTCACGATGCGGACCCCGGGCCATGATGTCGAGCTCGCCTCCGGCTTCCTCGTCTCGGAGGGGGTCGTGCATGCGCAGGACGACGTGCGCGCGGCCATCCACTGCGGAGGGCCAGGGACCGGCGGCACCGAGAACACCTACAACGTGCTCGATGTCGCCCTCGCGCCCGGGATCCGTCCTCCCGTCGCACGCGGCTTCTACACGACGAGCTCGTGCGGCGTGTGCGGCAAGGCCTCGATCGAGGCCGTCGAGACCGTGTCGGCGTTCGACATCCACTCGGACCCGACGCGCGTCGCGGCACCGGTTCTCGCGACCCTGCCCGACCGCCTCCGATCCGCGCAGGCGCTCTTCGACCGGACAGGCGGCCTGCACGCGGCGGGCCTGTTCCCTGCCGAGGGCGGCGAGCCCCTCGTCGTGCGCGAGGACGTCGGGCGCCACAACGCGGTCGACAAGGTCGTCGGATGGGCGCTCGCGCGGGGGATGCTGCCGCTGCGCGGCACCGTGCTCATGGTGTCGGGGCGCGCGAGCTTCGAGCTCGTGCAGAAGGCCGCGATGGCCGGCGTCCCCCTGCTCGCGGCCGTGTCGGCGCCGTCGTCGCTCGCGGTCGAGCTCGCCGCGAGCCGGGGCATCGGGCTCGTCGGGTTCCTCCGAGGCGACACGATGAACGTGTACGCAGGGGCGGAGCGCGTCGATCTCGACGGGGGAGTTGTCCCCACGCCCGGGCGTCCGCGCGACTCCCGCGGCGCCGACCGCGTCCGATAGGGTCGATCGCGGGGGTCGCCGGCATCGTGCTCGGCGTGGTGTCGTCTGCGCGGCTCGCCGCACACGACGACAGGAGCACTCATGGCCATCCGCCGCACCACCAAGACCGTTCTCGCCGCAGCCGCCGCGCTCGCCCTCCTTCCCGGCCTGGCCGCCTGCGGCGCCGGCGGGCAGTCGGTCGCCGACGCGTGCGAGCTCATCACCTCGGGCACCTCGGACATGAACTCGAGCATGAGCGAGCTCTCCACCGCGATGACGAGCGGCGACACCGAGGCGCTCAGCGAGCAGGTCTCGGCCATCAACGACGAGGTCGCCGCGATCGGCGAGAAGGTCACCAACGAGGAGGTCGCCCCGGTCTACGAGAAGTTCGCGGGCGCGTTCGGCGACCTCACGACGCAGATCGAGGGCATGGGCGAGCTCGACATGACCGACACCGAGGCGATGACCAAGGTGAGCGAGGACATGACGGCCGCGTCGACCGCGCTCACCGAGGCGCAGTCCGAGCTCACCGAGCTCTGCGGCGCCTGAGCAGCCTGCTTCGCGAGAGCCCGTGCCGACCGGCACGGGCTCTCGGCGTCTCCGCGCCTGTGGCCCCGCGCGACCGTAGGGTGGGAGAACGCGAACGGAAGGGGGATCCCATGGCCCGCATCCTGATCTTCGGAGGGCACGGCAAGGTCGCGCTCCTGCTGGCGCCGCTCCTCGCGGGCCGCGGAGACGAGGTGACGAGCGTGATCCGCAATCCCGCGCACGCCGACGAGGTCGCGGCGACCGGCGCGGAGGCCCGCGTGGCCGACGTCGAGACGCTCGACGTCGATGCGCTCGCGCAGCTCGTGCGCGGCCACGACGCGATCGTGTGGTCGGCGGGAGCCGGCGGCGGGAATCCGGCCCGGACCTACGCGGTGGACCGCGACGCGGCCATCCGCTCGATGGACGCCGCGCGTGCGGCGGGCGTCGACCGCTACGTCATGGTGTCGTATCTCGGCTCACGACCCGATCACGGCGTTCCGCGCGACGAGCCGTTCTTCGCGTATGCGGAGTCGAAGGCCGCCGCCGACGAGCACCTGCGCGCGAGCGGGCTCGCGTACACGATCCTCCAGCCGGGGCCCCTCACGCTCGACGAGCCGACCGGTCTCATCGAGACGGCGGAGCCGGGCACGGGGCGCGTGACGCGAGGCGACGTCGCGGCGGTCGCCGCGGCCGTGCTGGCCGATGACGCCACGGCGGATCGCTCCATCCCGTTCGGCAACGGAGCGACGCCCATCGACGAGGCGCTCGCGGCGCGGTGAGGCGCGTCGCGCTCGCCGTCGCGGGGGCGCTCACGGTCGCGGCGGGGCTCCTCGTGCACACGGCTCTGCCCGAGACCGCGGCGTCCGACGCGGCGGGCGACGCGCTCTACGCGGTGCTCGTGTACCTGCTCGCGGCGTTCGCGGCTCCCCGCGCGCGCCTGCTCGTCGTCGCGGCAGCGGCTCTCGCCTGGTGCACGGCCGTCGAGCTGCTGCAGCTGTCCGGGCTCCCCGCGCGCTGGGGCGCGGCCTTCCCGCCCCTCCTGCTCGTGCTCGGCACGGTGTTCTCGGCCGCAGACCTCGCCTGGTACGCCGTCGGCGTCGCGATCGCCGCGGGCGCGGACGCCGCGCTGCGGGCGCTCAGAGCCCCTGGCCGGCGTCCCACAGGCGCTCGGGGGAGCCGTTGATGAGCGCGTCGATGTGCATGGCCTGCGCGTCGGTGAGCGACGCGACGTAGTCGACGATCCCGCGCCCGGTGGCGCGCCGCCGGAGCTCGGCGCCGTCCGACGCGTCGGCGAGCTCGGGCGCCTCGCGGCGCACCCGCGCGTAGTCCTCTGCCGCGAGATCGACGAGATCGAGCAGACGGCGCGGCGCCCGGCGCACGTCGCGCGGATCGTCGAGCCACGCGGCGAAGCCGTCGACGAGCCGCTCGAGCACGCTCGCCTGTCCGCGCTGGTACAGCGCGAGATCGGGCCGCTCGAGGATGAACCGCTGGTGCAGGAACTTCAGCACAGCGACCTCATGCCAAGCGGTGCGGTCGAGGCTCACGTGACCCGAGCGGATGGGCGGGGTCGCGGTGACCGCGATCGAGTGCTGCAGGCGCGCGATCCACGCGGCCGTGAACTGCGAGAGCGTGCGCTCGGTGAGCATCGAGCCGTCGAAGGGGACCGCGAGCAGGCCGTCGATGACCTCGTCGTTCACGCGCGCGACCGCGTCCGCGAACGCGTCCTCGTCGGCGATCCACGGATCCTTCGCGGCGAGACGGCGCCACAGGAGCTCGAGGGCGCGGCCCGGAGCACGCTGGGAGAGGACGAGATCGCCCTGCTCGGCGGCGTGCAGCTCGGCGCGCTCACGGCGCCATGCCCGGAACTCGGCCGAGATCGTGGACTGGTTGAGCAGACCGGCACGGTAGAAGTCGTCGAGGTCGTGGAGCGAGTAGGCGATGTCGTCGGCGATGTCCATGACCGAGCACTCGACGGTCTGCTGGAGGGGTGCGATCTCGGGGTACGCCGCGCGGGCCTCGTGCATCTCGTGCACGTCGAGCGCGAAGGCCGAGAACTTGTACGCGCCCGTGCCGGGGCTCGCGGGCGTGATCCCGCGCGGAGCCTCGTCGCGGCCGAACCAGTCGTCGCCCTCGCCCCGCAGCCACGGGTACTTCAGCACGGCCGCGCGCACGGCCGCCGTGAGATTGAGCCCCGCGCCCGCGCGGTCGTACTCGTCGAGGCGCGTGATGATGCGGAACGTCTGGGCGTTGCCCTCGAAGCCCTCGCGGAGGCCGAAGCGGTCCTTCGCGAGCCGGTCGAGGGTCTGCTCGCCGAGGTGCCCGAAGGGCGGATGGCCGAGGTCGTGGGCCGCAGCGGCGGCCTGCACCACGACGGGGTCGCATCCGCCGAGCCGATCCACGAGGGCCGCATGCTCGCCGTTCGCGAGCTGCACCGCGATGCCGCGGGCGACGGCGGCAACCTTGACCGAGTGCGTGAGCCGGTTGTGCACCGCGAGGCCGGCGCCGGCCTGCGCGATGACCTGCGTCACGGCCGACAGGCGCGAGTAGTACGGCGAGAAGCGGATCCGCTCGACGTCGACGCGGTACTCCGGGTTCCGCTCGCGCTGCTGGTACGCGTCGAGCGCCTCGGGCACGCGCCGGGCGGTGCGGGGGTCGTGTGCGCCGGCCGTGGGGCCGCCGGAAGGTGCATCGGTCATCGGGACGATGCTACGAGACCGGAGGAGGAGTCAGGTGCGGCGACGGCGGAGGAAGCCCCGGCGCGGGGGCTCCTCGGGGCCTGCCGGACGCGCGGCGGCGCGCCGACGCTCGTCGCGGCGCTCCGCCCACGCCGCGACCTCGGCGTCGATGTCGACCATGGGCGTCACGACGGGAGGCCCGCCGAGCAGCTGCATGCGCGCGAGCCTGACGCGGCGGTTGAAGTCGTCGAGATGCGCGCGCACGTCGGCCTCGCGCGAGAAGCCGTCGAGGGTCTCGTGCAATGCGGCATGCTCGGTGCGCAGCTGGAGAGCGGGCGGGCCGATCCCGGTGAGCCCCTCGCGCTCGATCTTGCGGCGGATCCACCAGTCCGGGTCGTGCGACGTCCCGAGTCCCTCGATCGGGCGGCCCGCTCCCGGCAGGTCGTCGAACTCGCCGCGGCGCATCGCCTGCTGGATGACCATCTCGACGTAGGCATGCCGATCGGCCGGGGTCGTGGAGCCCGCCCTGCTGCGGCGGTCGTCCTCATCCGCCGGCTCGCCGAGCTCCTCGCGGATGCGGTCGATCCGGTACTGGGCGGCCGCGAGCCGCGGGTCGTCGGGCTGCTCGCGCTCGCGTGCTGCCATCGCCATCACCTCCGCGTCACCAGGCTACGTCGCGCGGGGGAGCAGAGGGGCCGTCAGGCGCCGAGGTCGCCGCGCAGGCGCGTGAGGTGCTCAGCGGTCAGGTCGTCCTCGGCGCGCTCCGCGGTCGGGATGTCGCGGATGACCTCGAATCCGACGGCGGGGACGCCGCCCGCAGGGCGCACGTCGAGGTGCACGACCTCGTCGCCCCGCGCGTGCAGCCAGGCGGCCATGTCGTAGTCGCTCGGGGAGTCTCCCGCCGTGAACCAGCGGCGCGGCGCGGCCATCCGCTCCTCGATGAGGCCGAGCGCGCGCTCGGCGCCGAGGGCCTTGCCGGCCGTCACATGCTCGATGTCGACCGAGATGATCGTCGGGACGATGTGGAAGTCGGCGGCGAGCCCCAGCTCGTCGATCACGGCCTGGCAGGCCGCGACGAACGCGGGCTGCGCCGCGAGGTAGTCGGCGTTGGCCGTGTCGACGTTCTGCTCGACGGAGATCATCGTCCGCTTGGTGTCGTCCCAGAACATGAGGTCGCGCTCGCGCTCGGCGAGCGCGCGGATGGCGTCGAGCAGCTCCTGCGGCGGCCGCAGCGCCTCGTCGGCGTGCACCTGCCCGGCGCGCGGCGTCTCGGCGGACGCGTCGAGCGCGAACCACGTCGCGCCTTTCTCTCCGACGCCCCAGACCGGGGCGTCGGCGCGGAGCCCCGCATCCGCGAGCGCCGGGATGACCCGCGCCACGAGGAAGGCGTGCGAGCGCCCGGTGTTGAACACCACGGGCGCACCTGCATGAGCGAGGGCGACGAGGTCGGGCGCGATCGATGGCACGCGCAGGGTGCGGGTGACGGTGCTCGCGAGCGGGCCGTCGACGTCGAGGAGGAGTCCGAGGGTCACCGCTCCATCCTCCCCGATCGCGGGGTCACACCGGAACGTCGATGATCCGGCCCTCGTCCCACGGCTCGGTCCAGCCGAGCCGATCGAACATCGCGTCGAGCACACCCGCCGTGAAGCCCCACACGATGCGCTCCTCGCGCGTGCGCGGATCCGCGAGCACGAACGCGGGGCCGCGCCACTCGCGGCCGCCGCGGCGGGTGACGGAGGTGCGGCGGTTCTCAGGGGCGAGGAGATCCGCGACCGGAGCGCGGAACACGGACGACGACTCGGCCGCGTCGACCGCGCGAACCGGCGAGGGGCGCCGCCACCAGGCGAGCACGGGGGTCACGAGGTGGCCCGAGACCGGCACGGGGATCTCGCGGAGCGCGCCGAGAACGTCGACGCCGGCGGGGTCGAGCCCCGTCTCCTCGCGCGCCTCCCGCAGGGCGGCCGCGACGATGTCGCGGTCACCGGGCTCCACACGGCCGCCCGGGAAGGCGATCTGCCCTGCATGGGAGCGCAGCGTGGTCGCGCGCGCGAGCAGCAGCACGTCGAGGTCGCTCGAGACCGCGCAGCGATCGTGCCCGGCGGATGCGGGGAGCGCGTCGAGGATGCCGAACAGCACGAGGACGGCCGCGGGCCGAGTGGCGGCCGCCATGAGCTGCGCCCGCTCGCGCGCCCACGGGCCTTCGAAAGCCGGGTCGGCCCCGAGTGCCTCGAGCTGCGCGCGCGCCGTCGACGCCGGGAGCTGTGCGTGCGCGGACGACATGGCCACGAGCGTATCGCGCCGCATCGCGCCCTAGGCTGGTCGCTGTGATGTCGGACGAGAAGACGCCGCCGCTCGCGGTCGTCGTGACCGTGAGCGACCGCTCGGCGGCGGGGGAGCGCGAGGACGCCGCGGGCCCGCGGGCCGTCGACGCCCTGCGTGCCGCGGGATGGCGGTGCGAGCCCGCGCGGGTCGTCCCGGATGGCGAGGCCTCCGTCTCGGCGGCCCTGCGGCAGGCGGTCGCAGACGGCGCGCGCCTCGTCGTGACGACGGGCGGCACGGGCGTCGGGCCGCGCGATCGGACGCCCGAGGGCACGCGCGCGGTGCTCGATCGGGAGGTGCCCGGGATCGCCGAGGAGCTGCGCCGTCGCGGCGCGCAGGAGAAGCCGGCCGGCATGCTGACCCGCGGCCTCGCGGGCATCGCCGGGGCGGCGCTCGTCGTGAACCTGCCCGGTGCGCCGCGAGCCGTGGACAGCGGGATGCCGGTCGTGCTCTCGGTCGCCGGGCACGTCGTGTCGCAGCTCGACGGCGGAGACCACGCGTGACCGGCGCCGGTCGGGTCGCGATCGCGCGCATCAGCGCCGAGCCGCTCGACGTCGCCGCGCACCTCGCGGCCGTCGATGATCCGCGCGCAGGCGCGGAGACGTCGTTCGTCGGCCGTGTGCGCGACCACGACCCGGACGCCGGGGGAGCGGTCGTGGCGCTCGAGTACACCGCGCATCCGGACGCCGAGCGCGTGCTCGCATCGCTCGCCGAGCGGGCCGCCGCGGACCACGGCGCGACGGTCGCCGTGAGCCACCGCGTCGGGCGCCTGGGCGTGGGCGACGCGGCGGTGGTCATCGCGGCCTCGTCGGCGCACCGAGCCGAGGCGTTCGCGGCGTGCCGTCAGCTCATCGAGGACATCAAGCGCGAGCTCCCCGTGTGGAAGCGCCAGGTCGAGGCCGACGGCACGGCCGCCTGGAAGGGCATCGGGGGCTGAGGGTCACCCGCCCGCGAACGGCGGCAGCACGTCCACGTGCACGGCGCCCGCGAGCGGAGCGTCGTCGTCGCGGCGCTCGCCGTCGACAAGGACGGCACAGCGCGGCAGCACGGACCCGAGGGCCGGGTGGTCGGCGACGAGCGCCGCGCGGAGCGCGTCGAGCGTCGCCTCCGTGCGCTCCTCCTCGGCGACGCCCGCGGCCTCCTCTGCGGCGGCGAAGTAGCGCACACGCGTCATGCCGGTGCCTCGCCGTCGCGGATCCAGTCGCCGGAGCGCCCGCCGGACTTCGCGACGATGCGCGCGCTCTCGATCGCCGCGGATCGGTCGATGCCCTTGATCATGTCGACGACAGCGAGCGCCGCCACCGTCACGGCCGTGAGGGCCTCCATCTCGACACCCGTCCGGTCGGCGGTGCGGACCTCCGCCTCGATCGCGACGCCCTCGTCCTCCACGGCGAGGTCGACGCGTGCACCGTGCACGCCGATCACGTGCGCGAGCGGCAGGAGCTCGGCGCAGCGCTTGGCTCCCTGGATCCCCGCGATGCGCGCGACAGCCAGGACGTCGCCCTTCGGCACGGCGCCGTCGCGCAGAGCGTCGGCCGTCGCGCGTGCGCAGCGCACGAAGCCGCGCGCTGTCGCGGAGCGGACCGTGGGCTGCTTGGCCGTGACGTCGACCATGCGGGCGTGGCCCGCGGCATCCAGGTGCGTGAAGGTCATGACAACAGCATGACATCCACGGGGTCGCCCGCCGCGACAGCGTCGACCTCCGCGGGCACGACCGCGTACGCCGTCGCCGCCGCGAGGCTCCCCGCGAGATGAGAGCCCGATCCGCCCGGTGCGGCCGGGCGCACCGACCAGCGCGCGGGGTTCGATGTGTCCACGAACGCAGGCAGGTACTGGCGTCGCCCGGCGGGCGTGCGCCATCCGACCGCGGCGGGCAGCCGGATGACGGGGCGAGCGGTGTCTCGGATGCCCTGCATCGCGCGCAGCGCGGGGCGCACGAACACCTCGAACGACACCGCGGCGCTCACGGGATTGCCCGGGAGGCCGAACAGCAGCGGGCCGTCGGCGAGCCGGCCGAAGGCCTGCGGCTTGCCGGGCTGCATGGCGACCTTGACGAAGGCGACCCGCCCAGCGAGCGCGTTCTTCACGACCTCGTACGCGCCCGCGCTGACCCCACCGGAGGTGATCACCGCATCCGCGTCGTGCGCCGCGTGCAGGAGCTCGGCGAACGCCTGCTCATCGTCGGACGACACGGCCACGCGCACGATCTCGGCCCCTGCCGCGGCGGCGAGCCCCGCGAGCAGGGTCGAGTTGGACTCGGGGATCTGGCCGCGGGCCAGGGGCTCGCCCGCCGGCACGAGCTCACTGCCGGTGGAGAGGACCACGACTCGAGGGCGGCGGTGCACCCGCACCGCACCGCCGATGCCGGCGGCGGCCGCGGCGCCGAGGGCATGGGGAGTGAGCACGGTCCCGGCCGGGAGCACCTCGTCGCCCGCGCGGAGGTCCTCGCCCCGTCTCCGGATGTGAGCGCCGCGGCGGCGCGGCGCCCGGAGCGCCGCGATCTCGCCGAGCGACGCGGCGAGGCCGTCGCGCGTGTCCTCGAACGGCACGATCGCGTCGGCAGCCGTCGGCACGGGCGCCCCGGTCATGATGCGGATGGCCTCCCCTGCGCCGAGCGCCGGGTCGGCAGGATCGCCCGCGGGCAGATCGGCGACGACGCGCAGGGTGACGGCGCGCTCCGGGCTCGCCTCGGCGACGTCGTCGAAGCGGACCGCGAAGCCGTCCATCGCGGAGTTGTCGAACACCGGGATGTCGACGCGCGCCCGCAGCGCCTCGGCGAGCACGCGCCCGCCCGCTGCGGCGAGCGGGACCTCGACCGGGTCGAGGGCGCGGACCTCCGCGAGGACGGCCGCGAGATGCTCCTCCACGGTGCGCAGGCGGCCGCTCACCGCGCGTCCTCCCTCTCGCGCCATGCCGCGTAGCCGCCATCGAGCACCCTCGCTCGCGTGAAGGGGGCGAGGGCCGTCGCCGCCCGCCGCGCTCGGCCCCCGATCTGGCACACGATGAGCACGGGGCGGTCGCCGACCTCGCGGGCGACGCGCTCGGGCGCGTCGAGCAGGTCGGCGAGGGGGATGTGACGCGAGCCGGGCACGATGCCCGCCTCGAGCTCCTCGGCCTCGCGCACGTCGATCACGATCGGGGCGGCGGGGCTCGCGAGCTCGGCAGCCGCGGCGTCGACCGGCACGATCTCGACCGGGTGCGCGGGAGAGCCGGACGCGGTCACCGTGCGCGGTCGGCTGGTCGCCCCGCCCTCGCGCGACTGCGCCGCGCCGCGCAGCGGGATCTCGCGGAAGCGCGTGCCGAGCGCGTCGACGAGCAGCAGGCGGCCGACGAGCGGGTCGCCGACGCCCGCGAGGAGCGCGATCGCCTGCGTCGCCATGAGGGCTCCGAGCTGCAGGCAGAGGGGCCCGAGCACGCCCACGGCGGCGCACGTGGGCGGCTCGCCGACGCGATCAGCCGGGTAGAGGTCGTCGAGCACGACGGGTGCGACGCCCGCGGGAGGGCGCGACCAGAAGACCGTGAGCTGCGCGTCGGTCTCCTGGACGGTGCCCCAGACGAGCGGCGTGCCCGATGTCGCGCAGGCCGCCGCGACGGCCGAGCGCGTCGAGAAGAGGTCGGAGCCGTCGAGCACGACGTCGGCGCCCGCGAGGAGGCGCGCCGCGCTGTCGTCCGTGAGGCGCTCCCGGACGGCCCGCACCCGCACCTCCGGTGCAATCTCGCCCGCGACGCGCACGGCGCTGTCGACCTTCGGCGCCCCGACGTCGGAGAGGCGGTGGATGACCTGCCGCTGCAGGTTGGTCAGCTCCACGTCGTCGTCGTCGATCACCGTGAGCGTCCCGACACCGGCGGCGGCGAGGGCGAGCACGGCCGGGGAGCCGAGCCCGCCCGCGCCGACGATCGCGACGTGCCCCGCAGCGAGCCGGCGCTGCCCGTCATCGCCGAGCGCAGCGAGCGAGCGGTGGCGGGCCGTGCGCCGCTGCTCGGCGGCGCTCAGCGCGGGGACGGGCTCGACGAGCGGCGGGAACGGCATGGGATCAGGGTACGGCGTCCGCGTCGCCCGCGATTCTCGGGCGATCCATTCCCTTCCGGGCATCGCCGAGGCAGGATCGGAAGGGGGAGGGGGCTCATGGGGGAATCGGTCCGGATGCGCAGGGGCGCGCACACCGTGCCGGTGGACACCGGCGCTCTGCGGCTGAGCCCGCCCGTGCTCCGCGCGGATGTGCGCGTCGACCGGAGCCGCGCGCTCGCGCTCAACGCGCGGATCGAGCTGCACCACGGCGAGATCGTCGCGGTGATGGGACCCCGCGGCTCGGGCGCCTCGACGCTCCTCGCCGCGCTCGCCGGGACCATCCGCCTGTCCGACGGCTCGATCGAGCTCGATGCGGGCATCCGGATCGACCGCCGTCGGCACCTCCGCCCCGCGCGGCGGGGCATCGCGCTCGTCGCCGGCGCGCCGGACCTGCCCGAGCACCTCCGCCTCCGGGACATCGTCGCCGACGGGCTGCGGCATCGGGGGGTCCCGCGCGGTCTCGCTCGCCAGGAGGCGGACGAGTGGCTGTGGCACGTCGGGCTCCCCGGAGCAGGCGACCATCACCCGCGCGAGCTCTCGCCCGGCGGCCGAGTGCGGGTCGCGGTCGCGCGCGCCCTCGCGGCGGCACCGCGGGTGCTCCTCCTCGACGACCCGCTCGCGCGGCTCGACGCACGCGAGGCGGACGACGTGCGCCAGATGCTCCGCGAGCAGCTCGCGGCGACCCTGACGACCGCCCTCGTCGTCTCGCGCGATCTCGTCGACGCCGTCGCGCTCGCGCAGCGGATGGTCGTCCTCGAGCGGGGGCGCGTGACGCAGTCGGACCGGATCCCCGCCGTGCTCGCGGCGCCCGCGACCGCCTACGTCGCGGAGATCGCGGGGCTCAACCGGCTCGAGGGCGTGTTCGCGGATGGCCACTGGACGCCGCGCGAATCCGGCCCCGGGCCGCGTCTCGCGTCGTCCCACCGCACGCATGTCGCCGAGGGCGCCCCGGCCGCGGCGATCTTCCCGATGCGGTCGGTTCGCGTCGAGCACACGGCAGAGAGCACCTGGACCGGCGCGGTGCGCGTGGCGAGGGACAGCCCGGCGTCGCCCGGCCGCTGGCTCTCGCGCGTCGCGCGGATCGAGACGCTGCCTGCGGGCGGCCGCGTGCGCACGAGCGCTCCCGAGATCGCGGTCGACCTGACATCCGCTCGCCTCGCGGAGCTGCGCCTGCAGCGCGACGACCCGATCTGGCTCTCGGTCGACCCGTCTGACGTCCGCGTGCGGCCGGCCTGACGACGGCGGCGCGCCCCCGCGCGCCGCAGCGGGCCTACGCTGGACGGATGCGCAGCTCACCGCCTCTCGTCGACACGCACGGCCGTGTCCACCGGGACCTGCGCATCTCCCTGACCGACCGCTGCTCGCTGCGCTGCACGTACTGCATGCCCGAGCAGGGGAACGAGTGGCTCGCGCGCACGAGCATCCTCTCCCTCGACGAGATCGAGCGCGTGGCGGCGGTGGCGGCGGCCGCGGGCATCACCACGTTCCGCCTCACGGGCGGGGAGCCGCTGCTGCGCTCCGACATCGTCGAGGTCGTGCGGCGGCTCGCACGGCTCGAAGGCCCGGATGGCCCCGTGCAGATCGCGATGACGACGAACGGCATCCGCCTCCCGGAGTTCCTGCCCGGTCTCGTCGCGGCGGGGCTGAGCCGCCTGAACATCTCGATCGACACGCTCGACCGCGAGCGGTACCGGGAGCTCACGCGCCGGGATCGGCTCGGCGACGTGCTCGAGGGCATCGCTGCGGCCGCGGCGTCGCCGTTGCGTCCGCTCAAGCTCAACGCCGTCGCGATGCGCGATGTCAACGTCGACGAGCTCGTCGACCTCGTCGCGTTCGCGGTCGGCCACGGCGCGCAGATGCGGTTCATCGAGCAGATGCCGCTCGACGCGGGCCACACGTGGTCGCGCGAGCGGATGGTCACGCGCGAGGAGATCCTCGACGCACTGTCCGTGCGATGGGAGCTCACGCCCGTGCCCGGGCGCGGGGGCGCGCCGGCGGAGACCTGGCTGCTCGACGGCGGGCCGCACTCGGTCGGCGTCATCGCCTCGGTCACGGCGCCGTTCTGCGGCACCTGCGACCGGCTGCGGCTCACGGCCGACGGCCAGCTGCGCAACTGCCTCTTCTCGACGACCGAGTTCGACCTGCTGCCGATCCTGCGCGCAGGGCACGCGCCGGGCGTCGAGGAGCAGCACCTCGACGCGATGCTGCGCGGCTGCATCATCCGCAAGCTGCCCGGCCACGCGATCGACGATCCGTCGTTCCTGCAGCCCGCACGCGGGATGAACGCGATCGGCGGCTGAGTCCCGGTCGCCGAGCCGGAGCCCGGCGACCGGGAGCGGTCAGCCCGCTGCCGTGACGCGCTCCCACTCCGCGCGCCGCTGCGCCTGCAGCACGGGGTCGGGCACGGGCAGTGACGCGATGAGCCGGCGGGTGTACGCATCCTGCGGCGCGCCCAGCACGTCGGCGGTGCGGCCCTGCTCGGCGATGCGGCCCCTGTGGAGCACGACGACGCGATGCGCGAGCAGGTCGACCACGGCGAGGTCGTGCGTGATGAACAGGGCAGCGAAGCCGAATCGCTCCTGCAGCTCCGTGAAGAGCTCGAGCACGCGCGCCTGGACCGAGACGTCGAGCGCGCTCGTCGGCTCGTCGGCGATCACGAGCTTGGGCTCGAGCACGAGCGCCCGCGCGAGGCTCGCGCGCTGCCGCTGGCCGCCGGAGAGCTCGTGCGGGAACCGCCGTGCGACCTCGGGTGGCAGGTGCACCGCCTCGAGCAGCTCGGCGACGCGGTCGTCGGCCTCGCTCTGCCCGACGCCGTGCACGCGCAGCGGCTCGGCGACGCAGGCGCCGATCGTGAGCAGCGGGTTGAAGCTCGACGCCGGGTCCTGGAAGACGAAGCCGATCTCCCGCCGACGCGCCCGGAAGTCCCGTTCGCGGATGCCGTTGAGCTCCGCCCCGAGCACGCGCAGCGAGCCGCCCGTGACGGGAGCGAGCGCGGCCATCGCCCGGCCGATCGTCGTCTTGCCCGAGCCCGACTCCCCGACGAGCCCGAGGACCTCACCCGGGCGGATGTCGAAGCTCACGCCGTCGACCGCACGGAAGCCGCGCGCCCCGAAGCGTCCGGGGTACTCGATCTCGAGTCCCTCGGCGCGGACGACGGGCTCGGCGTCGGCGTCGCCCGTGTAGGGGCGATCGGCGATGGCGAGCCGCGGCACGGCCGCGAGCAGGCGCTGCGTGTACGCGTGCTGAGGTCGGGCGAACAGGTCGACCGCGCGCGCGGTCTCGACGATGTCGCCGCGATACATGACGGCGACCCGGTCGGCGAGATCGGCCACGACCCCCATGTTGTGGGTGATGAGGACGATCGCGGTGCCGAACTCGTCGCGGGCCCGGCGCAGGAGGTCGAGGATCTCGGCCTGCACGGTCACGTCGAGAGCCGTCGTCGGCTCGTCGGCGATGATCACCTTCGGGCCCAGGACGAGGGCCTGCGCGATCACGATGCGCTGCTTCTGCCCGCCCGAGAACTGGTGAGGGTAGTCGTCGACGCGGCGCTCGGGGTCGGGGATGCCGACCTTGCGCAGGATCTCGACGGCTCGCTCGCGCGCCTCCTTCTTCCCGATGCGCTCGTGGGCCCTGATGCCCTCGGCGATCTGCCATCCCACCGTGAAGACGGGATTGAGCGCGGTCATCGGCTCCTGGAAGATCATCGCCGCCTCGGTGCCGCGCACCGCGCGCAGGCGATCGGGCGACAGCGCCACGACATCCTGCCCCGACAGCACGACGGCGCCGTCGACGCGCGCGGTCTCGGGCAGGAGCCCGAGGATCGCGCGCGCCGTGACGGTCTTGCCGCTGCCCGACTCGCCGACGACGGCGAGCACCTCGCCGGAGCGGACGTCGAGGTCGATGCCGTGCACCGCGTGGACGTCGCCGCCATCGGTCGCGAACGTGACGTCGAGACCCTGGATGCGGACCGCGGACTGCTCCTGCGTCATGCGCTCACTCCTCCTTCGGCCGCCACGGCGGCCCTTTTCGCGACCGCACGGCGCGTGCGCAGTCGCGGGTCGGCGAGGTCGTTGAGGCTCTCGCCGACGAGCGTGATGCCGAGCACCACGAGCACGATGGCGACGCCGGGGAAGATCGACGTCCACCACACGCCGCTCGTGACGTCCTCGATCGAGCGGTTGAGGTCGTAGCCCCACTCGGCCGCCGCGGTCGGCTCGATGCCGAACCCGAGGAAGCCCAGCCCCGCGAGCGTGAGGATGGCCTCCGATGCGTTGAGCGTGAAGATGAGCGGCAGGGTGCGGGTCGCGTTGCGCAGCACGTGGCGCATCATGATCCGCCATGGCGACGCGCCGATGACCTTCGCCGACTCGACGAACGCCTCCGACTTGATGCGCACGGTCTCCGCGCGGACGACGCGGAAGTACTGCGGGATGAACACGACCGTGATCGAGATGGCGGCGGCGAAGACGCCGCCGACGAGGCTCGACTGACCGCCCGAGATGACGATCGCCGCGACGATCGCGAGCAGGAGCGTGGGGAACGCGTAGATCGCGTCGCAGATCACGACGAGCACGCGGTCGAGCCAGCCGCCGAGATAGCCGGAGACCACGCCGAGCAGGATGCCGATGAAGATCGACATCGCGACCGAGACGACGATCGCGAACAGCGCGGTCTGCGTGCCCCAGATGACGCGCGAGAGCACATCGAAGCCGCCGGCGGTCGTTCCGAGGACGTGCTCCGCGCTCGGCGCCTGTCGCGCGCCGAAGGTGCCGTCGGCATCCGACAGCTGCGAGAAGCCGTACGGGGCGAGCACCGGCGCGAGGATCGCCGTGAGGAGGAACACCGCGCAGATCGCGAGGCCCGCGGTGAGCATGCCCCGCTGGAGACCCACCGACTGCCGGTACGAGCGGACGACGGGGAGACGCGCGAAGAGGGATTCCTTCGTCATGTCAGTACCTCACCCTCGGGTCGATGAACGCCGCGATGATGTCGACGATGAAGTTGGACAGCGCGACGATGACGGCCAGCAGGGCGACGATGCCCTGCACCGCGACGAAGTCGCGTGCCCGGAGGAACTCGGCGAGCTGGAAGCCCAGGCCCGTCCACTCGAACGTCGTCTCGGTGAGCACGGCGCCGCCGAGGAGCATCGCGATCTGGAGGCCGATGACCGTCACGATCGGGATGAGCGCAGGACGATACGCGTGCGTCGCGACGAGGCGCCGCTCGCGGACGCCGCGGGAGCGCGCCGCGTCGATGTACGGCATCGACAGCGTGCCGATGACGTTCGTCCGCACGAGGCGGAGGAACACGCCCGCGGTGAGGAGCCCGAGCGCCAGGCCCGGCAGCACCGCGTGCGAGAGCACGTCGGAGATGTAGGCGGGGTTGCCGCTGCGGATGGCGTCGATCGTGTAGATCCCGGTCGCGCCGTCGAGGCGGTTGAGCCCGATCTCCACGCGCGGGGACGCGCGACCCGAGGTCGGCAGGACGCCGAGCCAGACCGAGAAGACGAGCTTGAGCAGGATCCCCGCGAAGAACACGGGCGTCGCGTAGCAGAGGATCGCGAACACGCGCAGCACGGCGTCGCCCCAGCGGTCGCGGACGGCCGCCGCGATCATGCCGAGCGGGATGCCGACCGCGAACGCCACGATGAGCGCATAGACCGCGAGCTCGAGCGTCGCGCCGCCGTAGCGGAGCAGCACGTCGCCGACGGGCTGGTTGTCGAGCGTCGTGCCGAAGTCGCCCACCGCGATGCGGCCGAGGTACTCGAGGTACTGCACGAGGATGGGCCGGTCGTAGCCGGCCGCCTCGATGCGCTCCTGGAGCTGCGCGGGCGTGAGCTGACCGCCGAGCGCGGCCGTGATGGGATCGCCGGTCGCGCGCATGAGCACGAACACGGTCGTCACGAGGATGAGGACGGTCGGGAAGATGAGCAGGAAGCGGACGAGCACGTAGCGCCAGAGGCCGTGTCCTCCGCTCGCACGCCGGACGAGCGACGCTGTGGTCGCCTCCGGCGGGGTGAGGGTGTCGGTCACAGGAGGTTCTCCATCATGCCGGAGAGGGCGGGCCGGAGGTCGTCCGGCCCGCCCTCTCCTCGGCGGTCAGCGCGTCAGGGGTGCGAAGCGCAGCTTGAACGAGGCGTCGAGGAGCACGCCCTCGATGTCGGACGCGCTGACGAGGGTCTGCGCGCCCTGGAGGTACGGCACGGTCGAGAGATCCTCGGCGACCATCGCTTGGATCTGCTCGATGAGCGCCGTGCGCTCGCCCTCGTCGGGCGTGACGGCCTGCTGGAGGATGAGGTCGTTGACCTCGGGGTTCTCGTAGTGGTTCACGAGGAAGTTCTCCGTGAGGAAGAACGGCGTGAGGTAGTTGTCGGCGTCCGAGTAGTCGGGGAACCATCCGAGCTGGTACGCGGGGTACACGTCGGCGACGCGGTCCTCCGAGTACTGCGTCCACTCGGTCGAGTTCAGCGAGACGTCGAAGAGGCCGTCCGCCTCGAGCTGCTTCTCGATGAGGGCGTACTCGTCGCCCGAGTTCGGCCCGTAGTGATCGGGGCTGTACTGCAGGCTCAGCGCGACGGGCGTCTCCACCCCCGCGTCGGAGAGGATCTGCTCGGCGCTCGCCGCGTCGGGGCCGCCGTCGCCGTCGCCGTAGAGGTCCTTCAGGACCTCGGTCGCGCCGATGAATCCCTCGGGAACGTACGAGTAGAGGGGCGTGTACGTGCCGTTGTAGACCTGCTCGCTCAGCTCGTCGCGGTCGATGAGCGACGCGACCGCCTGCCGCACGGCGAGCGCCTTGGCCTCGTCGGCGTCCTCCGTCTCCGAGCCGTAGGGCTGCGTGTGGAAGTTGAACACGATGTAGCGGATCTCGCCGCCCGGGCCCTCGTGGACCGTGAGCGCGTCGTCGCCCGAGAGATCGGCGACGTCGGCGGGGGACAGGCTGCGGTACGCCACGTCCACATCGCCCTGCTGCACCGCGAGCTTGAGGTTCGACGACTCGGCGTAGTAGTTCAGGATGACGCCGTCGTTCGCGGGCGCGTCGATGAGGCCCTGGTAGGCCTCGTTCGGCGTGAACTCGATGATCTCGTTGAACGTGTAGGACGTGATCGAGTACGGTCCCGCGAACGCCTCGGCCTCGACGATGTCCTCGTCGGGCGTGAGCGCGTCGGCGGCGAAGACGTCCTCGTCGACGATCGCGCCGGGGAAGCTCGTGAGGATGTACGGGAACACCTGGTCGTTCTCGGTCTTCAGGTTGAAGACCACGGTCGTCTCGTCGGGGGTGTCGATCGAGTCCAGGTTGTAGAGCAGCGACGAGGCGCCGTTCGGGTCGGCGATCGCGATCTGGCGCTCGAACGAGAACTTCACGTCGCTCGAGGTGAGCGGGTTGCCGTTGGCGAACTCGAGGCCCTCGGGCAGGGTCACCGTGTACTGCGTCGGCGACGTGAACTCGGCGCTCTCGGCGAGGTCGGGCACGACCTCCGTGCTGCCGGGTGCGGTGTTCACGAGGTACGGGAACACCTGCGTCTGCACCGCGAGCGACCCGTTGTCGTAGGAGCCTGCCGGGTCGAGCGTCGTGACCTTGTCGGTCGTGCCGACGAGGATCTGGTTCTCGCCCGCTGCGGGCTCCTCGCCGCCGCCGCCCTGGCCGCCCGCGCAGCCCGCGAGGGCGATCGCCGCGACGGCGGGGACCGCCGTGATCCAGGCCCGACGTCGGACGCCGTTGTGGACAGTCGTCATGGAACTTTCCTCTTTCCTGATGCTTCGCACATCGAAAGGAGCGCCGAACGGGTTCGTCGGCGCTGACCCGAGAATCCTCGCACAGGGTTTTCACAGCGCCGGGACCTGGGAAGTGAGCCGCCGCGGGTGTTTACAAGACCGTCACAAACCGCGGCCCGGCTTAGCATTGCGCTATGGGGATGGCACACGGCGGGCGCGGCGGGATTCAGGGGCTCACGAGAGCGGCGGCCGCCATCGCCCTCACCGCGATCCTGCTCGGCGCGGCGCCCGCGACCGCGGCGCCCTCGGCCGCGCCGACGCCGACGCCGACGGCGTCGCCGACCGACACCGCAGCGCCGTCGGAGACCGACGCGCCCGCCGAGGAGGGCGCGACCCCCGCGCCCTCGGAGAGCCCGAGCGAGGCGCCCACCGAGGCGCCGGAGCCGCCCGCGGAGCAGACCGTCCGCGTCGAGGCGGCCGATGCCGACGCGTACACCCAGCGAGCGGCGCAGATCGTCGCGGACATGACCCCCGAGCAGCGCGCCGGCACGGTGGTGATGGGGCACATCCCCTCGCGCGACGCCGACACCGTGCGCGCCTATCTCGCCGACAGCAATCTCGGCGGGTTCCTGCTCATGGGCGCGAACGTCGGCTGGGAGGAGCAGGTGCGCTCGCTCACCGACGCCATGGTCGTCGACCCGGCGCTGCCGCCCCTCATCGCCGTCGACCAGGAGGGCGGCTCCGTGTCGCGGCTCTACTGGGACCGCGCCGACTCCGCGCGTGCGCTGCGCGACGAGTCGCCGGGAGCGACCGAGGACGCGTTCGCGACGCGAGGCGCCCTCGTGGCGCGTGCCGGCATCGGCGTGAACTTCGGCATCGTCGCCGACACGACCGCCGACACGGGGTCGTTCATCTGGCGCCGCGTGCTCGGCGAGACACCGAGCGACGCGACCTCGCGTGTGGCCGCCGCGGTGACGGGCGAGGCCCCGTATGCGCTCTCGGCGCTCAAGCACTTCCCGGGTCACGGGGCCGTCAGCGAGGACTCGCACTTCACCATCCCCACGACCGACACGACGCTGTCGCAGTGGCGCTCGCGCGACGCGCGTCCGTTCTCCGCGGGCATCTCTGCGCAGGTCCCGCTCGTGATGACCGGGCATCTCGCCTACACGGCGGTCGACGCCGCGCCCGCGTCGCTCTCGCCGGAGTGGTACCGCATCCTCCGGGAGGAGCTCGGCTTCGAGGGCGTCGCGGTGACCGACGATCTCGGGATGCTCGTGCAGAGCCGCGTGCCTGCATACCAGGACCCCGTGCAGAACGCGGTCACCGCGATCTCCGCCGGGGCCGACCTCGTCCTCAGCGTCGCGAGCTCGAACGCGCAGACCGCTCCGGACATGGCCGCGGGCATCGCCGCGGCGGTGGCAGCGGGAACGCTCCCCGAGGAGCGGCTCGCCGAGGCGGCCACGCGCGTCGTCGCGCTGCGCCTGCAGGTCGCTGGCTCCGGGCGGTCGTTCCTGCCGTGCGAGGGGGAGTGCGCGGCGCCTCAGAGCTGATCGGATGATGGAGGCGCGCCCTGCCACGCCTCCAGGATCCGGTGGCGCAGCGCGTTCCCGCGCTCCGCGAACGCGCGCTGGCGCCGCACGTACTCCGCCTTGCCCTCGGGCGTCTCGATCGGCACCGGCTCGAAGCCCCAGTCCGCGAGGTCGTACGGCGACGCCTCCATGTCGAGACGCCGGATGTCTCTGGCGAGCTCGAAGGCGTCGAGCAGGAGCTCGCCGGGCACGAGCGGGCCGAGCTTGATCGCCCACTTGTAGACGTCCATCCCCGCGTGCAGGCAGCCGGGCTGCTCGCGCTCGGGCTGCCCGTCGCGCGTGAGGGCCTCTCGGTTGCGCGGGACGGCCTCGGGAGTGAAGAACCGGAACGCGTCGAAGTGCGTGCAGCGCAGCTCGTGCGCGTCGACGACGGCGTCGGTGCCGTCCTGGCCGAGCCGGAGGGGCTGCGGATGTCGGTGCGCACCCTGCCGGTAGACCATCGCCCACTCGTGGAGGCCGAAGCAGCCGAACTGCCCGGGGCGCGCCGCGGTGCGGCGCAGGATCGCGTCGATGAGCCCGACGAGCTGCGGCTTGGCTGCCTCGAACCCCGCGCGGTCGACGACGAGCCCGCCCGGATGCGCCCCCGCGGCGTACCAGCGCCACTGCGCGCGCTCGTCCGTGGCCGCGCCGTCTAGCTCGACACCCGCACCGGGGTGCCAGCGCCTCAGCACGGCGGGCTTGTACGAGTAGTACGTGAAGAGGAAGTCCCACACGGGGTGCTTCTCTCCGCGGATCGCGCGCTCGCGGTGCCCGGCGGTGAGGGCATCGGCGCGCTCCCGATGCGCCTCCTCTCGCGCGCGCCACTGCGCGCGCGAGAGGCGCGCGGGAGCGGCGGTCGCGACGGCGGGCATGTCAGCGCGCGAGGACGGCGGCCATGCCGCGGGAGAGGTACCAGGGATCGACGACCGCGGTGAGCTCGCGGGCCGAGTGCATCGAGAGGATGGGCACGCCGACGTCGACCGTGCGGATGCCCAGTCGGGTCGCCGAGATGGGCCCGATGGTCGAGCCGCAGGGGATGGCGTTGTTCGAGACGAACTCCTGCGTCGGGATGCCCGCGGTGCGGCACGAGGCCGCCCAGGCCGCGGCGCCGTGCGCGTCGGTCGCGTAGCGCTGGTTCGCGTTGATCTTCAGGATGGGGCCGCCGCCGACCACGGGCTGGTTCGCGGGGTCGTGGCGCTCGGCGTAGTTGGGGTGCACGGCGTGACCCACGTCGCTCGACACGTGCAGCGACGCCGCGTAGGCGCGCGCCCTCTCCTCGGGGCCGGCCCCGAGCGCGGTCGAGATGCGCACGAGCACCTCCTCGTGGAACGGGCCGGCCGCTCCCGAGCGGGAGGCGCTGCCGATCTCCTCGTGGTCGAACGCGGCGAGCATCGCGATCGCGGAGACGGGGCGGGCGTCGCGGATGGCCGTGACGGCGGCGTGCGCCGAGAGCAGGTTGTCGAGACGGCCCGACGCGAACAGTCGGCCGTCGGCACCGAACACGCGCGGCTCCTGGGTGTCGGCGACGACGAGATCGTACCCGTCGATGCGGTCGGGCGCCGTGCCGGCGAGCGACGCGAGCGCTGCGAGGATGTCGGCGCTCTCGCGGTCACCGAAGCCCCACACGGGCTGGGTGTGGCGCTGCTTGTCGAGGGCGAGACCCTCGTTCACCGAGCGGTCGAGGTGCACGGCCAGCTGGGGGATGCGCAGGAGCGCGCCGGTGCGCACGAGGTGCTCGTCGCCATCCGACGTCACGACCCGCCCCGCGAGCTCGAGCTCGCGGTCGAGCCAGGAGTTGAGGAGCGGCCCGCCGTAGACCTCGACGCCGAGCTGCCACCATCCGCCCGGTCCGAAGGTCGTGGGCTTCGGCTTGAGCTTGAAGCCGGGGGAGTCCGTGTGGGCGCCCACGATCGCGAACGGCGTCGTGGCGCCGGCGGCCTCGGGCACCGCGAACGCGATCGCGGAGCCGTCGCGCACGACGACATACCGCCCGCCGGGCGCGATGTCCCACGCATCCGTCTCCGCGAGTCGAGCGAACCCGCTCGCGACGAGGCGGCGGGCGATCTCCTCGGCCGCGTGATACGACGACGGCGAAGCCGTGACGAAGGCGGCGAGATCCTCGATGTGGGCGCGTGCGGCGGCGGGGACGGTCATCCCTCCAGGGTATCGACCGGTTCGACGGCGGCGGTCGTCAGTCGACCGGCTCGATGAGCTCGGGCGAGTCGTTGCGCACGTTGCCCACAGCCGCGCTCACGCGGTGGAAGGAGAGTCCTTCTGCGACGCGCGGCGCGTCGTCGAGCGCCGCGTCGAGGATGTCGAGGGGGTAGTCCACGTCGGTGTCGAGCCACGCGTCGGCGTGGTCGGCGTCGAGGAAGACGGGCATCCGCTGGTGGACGGAGCCGAGCTGGCCGATCGCGTCGCGCGTGAGGATCGTGAAGCTCAGCATCCAGCGGGCGGGGTCGTCGTCCGCCTTCGACGGATCCTTCCACCACTCGTAGAGGCCGGCGAGCAGCAGGGCCTCATCCTCCGACGGGTGGATGAAGAGCGGGATCTTGCCGTCCTCCGTGACCTGCCACTCGTAGTAGCCGCTCACCGGGACGACCGCGCGCCGCTTCTGGAGCGCGGGAGCGAACATCCGCTTCTCCTCGAGCTCCTCGGCGCGCGCGTTGAAGGCGCGCGAGCCGATCGACGGGTCCTTGGCCCAGGAGGGCACGAGGCCCCAGCGCGCCGGCTCGAGTCTCCGCGTCGGCGGGTCGGTCTTCGCGGAGTCGAGGACGATCGCGGCGCGCGCCGTGGGCGCCACGTTGAAGGAGGGCGCCGGCAGGTCGTCGGACACGAGGTCCACGCGCAGCTGGCCGACCAGTTCCGAGCCCACCCGGGCCACCACGAAGCGTCCGCACACGCTGGCAGGCTACGCCTTCAGGATGCCGACGGCTTCGAGCCGCTCGGCGAGCCCCGCACCGTCGTCGGCCGTCACCCACGGCACGCCGGCCGCGCTGTGGTCGTCGACGACCGTGCGGCCGCCCGCGAGCACCGCCTGAGCGGGCGAGAGCCGGCGGATGGCCACGGCCGAGACCGATGAGGGATGCTCGCGCGTGAACTCGGTGTAGATCTCGTCGTCGTGCTGCCCGTCGTCGCCGATGAGCAGCCACGCGATGTCGGGGAACTCGTCGGCGAGCCGGCGCAGGTTCGTGCGCTTGTGGTCGGTGCCGCTGCGGAACCACCGGTCGTGCGTCGGCCCCCAGTCGGTGAGGAGCATGGCGCCGGGCGGGAAGAGATGACGCGACAGGAAGCCCGTCAGGGTCGGGGCGACGTTCCACGCGCCCGTCGAGAGGTAGAGCATGGGGGAGCCCGGGTTCTCGCGCACGATGCGCTCGAGCAGCACCGCCATGCCGGGCACGGGCTGGCGCGCGTGCGTGTGCAGGACGAACGAGTTCCACGCCGCGAGCAGGGGGCGCGGCAGCGCCGTGACCATGACGGTGTCGTCGATGTCGGACACGATCCCGAAGCGGACAGCGGGGTCGACGACGAAGACCCTGCCCGGGGTGGGCGTGCCGCCCTCGACCGACATGTGGAAGGTCTGCCATCCCGACGGGAGGTCGGCGGGGATGACCGCGTCGACGACGCCGCCGCGGTCGGCGACCACCTCGTGCGTCTCGCCGCCCACGGTCACCGTCACCTGCGCGAACGCGATGGGGATGCCCGCGAACGAGCGCCAGCCGCGCACGCTCGCCGCCTCGCCCTCGGGCGTGTGCTTGGGCGCGGGGACGATGAGCACGCGGCCGACGACCCGGATCCATCCCTCCCCGCCGTAGCCGGAGAAGGGGACAGCGGTCGGCGTGCGGCCCTTCCGGCGCGCGACGCGCTCGCGCCACGCATGGAAGCGGCGCTCGAGGCGGGCGACCCAGTGGATCTTGCCTGGGGCGGGCGTCGTGGAGGGCATCGCCCTCAGTCTTCCATGCGCCCGGGTGCTCCGTCGGCGCCGGGCCCGGCGTGGTCCCCGGATGGGTCGTCGTCGCCCGCGTGGAGGTGGCGGTGCTCGAGGCGCGCGATGATCCGCTTCCCGAGGAGCACGAGCAGGAGGAACACCGCGATCGCGCCGACGAAGAGGTAGCCCGCGTAGTGCGCCTGGTCGGCGATCTCGCGGAAGCCGGTCGCGGCGCCCGCCGCGATCGAGACGTAGAGCGACGACCACAGGACGCAGGCGGGCAGCGTCCACGCGATGAAGCGCCGGTAGCCGTAGCCGCTCATCCCGACCGTGAGGGGGACGAGGGAGTGCAGGACGGGCAGGAATCGCGAGAGGAAGATCGCGATCCCGCCGCGCCGGCGCAGATAGCGCTCCGACCGCTGCCAGTTGCGCTCGCCGATGCGCCGGCCGAGCCAGGAGTGCCGGATGCGCGGCCCGAGCCAGCGCCCGAGAGCGAAGCCGATGCTCTCGCCGACGAGCGCGCCGAGCACGACGGCGGCGCCGAGGACGACCCCCTCGACGGGCGAGGCGACCGCGGTCGCGGCGACGATGACGACGGTGTCGCCAGGGACGACGAGCCCGACGAGGACGCTCGTCTCGAGCATGATCGCGAGCCCCGCGAGCGCGGTTCTCAGGACGGGGTCGACCGACCCCACGACGTCCAGGATCCACAGGAGGATCTCGTTGATCACGTGCCGAGCATACGAGACGACGGCGCGCGCTAGCCTGGAGTCTCCCGATCTCCCGCCGCGCGGCTCCCCGCGCGGCGCGTTTCGATTCCGATTGGCTTCATCGCACCGTGTCGCAGAACCCCGCAGAGCATCCCGAGAACGACATCCACGCCGTCCAGGCGAAGTGGCAGCGCTACTGGAACGACCACGGGACGTTCCTCGCCGGCGGGGACGCCGACACCCGTCCGCGCAAGTACGTGCTCGCGATGTTCCCGTACCCCTCGGGCGACCTGCACATGGGGCACGCCGAGAACTACCTCTACAGCGACATCGTCGCGCGCTTCTGGCGTCACCGCGGCTACAACGTGCTGCAGCCGATCGGCTGGGACTCGTTCGGCCTGCCCGCCGAGAACGCGGCCATCCAGCGCGGGGCCGACCCGAGCCGCTGGACGTACGACAACATCGCGCAGCAGCGCGAGAGCCTGAAGGCGTACGGCGTCTCGTTCGACTGGAGCCGCGTGCTCCACACGAGCGACGAGGACTACTACCGCTGGAACCAGTGGCTGTTCCTGCAGCTGCACGAGCGCGGCCTGGCCTACCGCAAGGAGAGCCCGGTCAACTGGTGCCCCAACGACCAGACGGTGCTCGCGAACGAGCAGGTCGTCGACGGCCACTGCGAGCGCTGCGGCGCCGAGGTCGTGAAGAAGAAGCTCACGCAGTGGTACTTCAAGATCACGGAGTACGCCGATCGCCTGCTGGACGATCTGAACCAGCTCGAGGGATTCTGGCCGCACAAGGTGCTGCAGATGCAGCGCAACTGGATCGGCCGCTCGGTCGGCGCCGACATCGACTTCGAGATCGAGGGCCGTGACGAGAAGGTCACGGTCTTCTCGACGCGCCCCGACACGCTGCACGGCGCCACCTTCATGGTCGTCGCGCCCGACAGCGACCTCGCCGCCGAGCTCGCGGCCGGCTCGTCGCCCGAGGTGCGGATGGCCTTCCAGGACTACCTCGACCAGGTGCGCAAGCAGACCGAGATCGAGCGTCAGAACACCGACCGGCCGAAGACCGGCGTCTTCCTCGACCGCTACGCGATCAACCCCGTCAATGGGGAGCGCCTGCCGATCTGGGCCGCCGACTACGTGCTGGCCGACTACGGCCACGGTGCCGTCATGGCCGTGCCCGCGCACGACCAGCGCGACCTCGACTTCGCGATCGCCTTCGACCTGCCCGTGCGCGTGGTCGTCGACACCACGGCGCCCGTGACCGGCGCGATCCCTGTGATCGAGGTCGACGAGGACGGCGTGCCGATCGACCCCATGCCGCTCGACGACCCCAAGGAGACGGGCGTCGCGCTCACGGGCGAGGGCCGTCTCATCAACTCGGGCGCGCTCGACGGCCTGTCGAAGCGCAACGCGATCACGCGCGTCATCGAGCAGCTCGAAGCCGCGGGAACGGGGCGCGCGGCCAAGCAGTACCGCCTGCGCGACTGGCTGATCTCGCGTCAGCGGTACTGGGGCACGCCCATCCCGATGCTGCACACGGAGGACGGCCGCGTCGTGCCGGTGCCCGAGGACCAGCTGCCGGTGCGCCTGCCGAGCGCCGAGGGCCTCGACCTCAAGCCGAAGGGCAAGTCGCCGCTCGGCGCCGCGACCGAGTGGGTGACGACGACCGAGCCCGAGACGGGCGCGCCCGCGCTCCGCGACCCCGACACAATGGACACGTTCGTCGACAGCTCGTGGTACTTCCTGCGGTTCCTGTCGCCGGGGCTGAAGGACGCGCCGTTCGCCCCGCAGGACGCCGACCGCTGGGCGCCTGTGGACGCCTACATCGGCGGCGTCGAGCACGCCATCCTGCACCTGCTGTACGCGCGCTTCATCACGAAGGTGCTGTTCGACATGGGCAGGGTCGACTTCACCGAGCCGTTCTCGTCGCTCATCAACCAGGGCATGGTCATCCTCGACGGCGCGAAGATGTCGAAGTCGAAGGGCAACCTCGTGCTCTTCAGCGACGAGCTCGCCGCGCACGGCGCCGACGTCCTGCGCGTCGCGCTCGCGTTCGCGGGCCCGGTCGAGGACGACAAGGACTGGAAGGACGTCTCGACGACCGGCGCGCACAAGTTCCTGCAGCGCGCGCTGCGCATCGCGCACGAGGTGTCGAGCCCGACCGACGTGGTCTGGGCCGAGGGCGACGTGGCGCTGCGCCGGGTCACGCACCGCCTGCTCGCGGAGGCGCCGACGCTCGTCGAGCAGACGAAGTTCAACGTCGTCGTCGCGCGCCTCATGGAGCTCGTCAACGCCATCCGCAAGACGATCGACTCGGGTGCCGGTGCGGCCGACCCGGCCGTCCGCGAGGCCGCCGAGGTCACGGCGATGGTCCTCGACCTCTTCGCTCCGCACACGGCGGAGGAGATGTGGGAGATCCTCGGCTACGAGCCCTCGGTGGGACTCGTCACGTGGCGGAACGCCGACCCGACGCTCCTCGTCGAGGACAAGGTCACCGCGGTCGTGCAGATCGACGGCAAGGTGCGCGCGACGCTCGAGGTGCCGGCCAAGATCGACGGGCCGTCGCTCGAGCACCTCGCACGCTCGGACGAGCGCATCACGCGGGCGCTCGGCGACCGCGCCATCACGCGCGCGATCGTCCGTCCGCCGAAGGTCGTGAGCTTCTCGACGAAGTAGGACGCGTTCGACGAGGCCGGCATCCCACGCGGGGTGCCGGCCTCGCCGTGTGCACAGGGTCGTGCGTGCGGCGCGTCGCGGCAGGAGGCGCTGCACGCCCCGAGTACGCCGAATCGGCCGCCGTAGCGTGGCGGAGTGACGGCAGAGACGGGCTTCCGCTCGCCGCGCGCCCGTCTCGGCGCCGGCGCGGTCGTCCTGCTCGTGCTGGGCGCTCTCGGGGTGACGGTCGCGCTCGGCGTGTGGCGCGGCGCGGCCTCGCCCGTCGAGGAGGTCGTCGTCACCCCCGCTCCGAGCGCGAGCGCCGTCGCGGTCGAGCCCGGGCAGCTGTACGTGCATGTGCACGGCGCGGTCGCCGAACCCGGCCTGTACGTGCTCGAGGCGGGCGCGCGCGTCGTCGATGCGATCTCCGCCGCGGGCGGCTTCGCCGACGATGCGGACTCGGGGGCGGTGAACCTCGCGCGTCCGCTCGCCGACGGCGAGCAGCTCGCGGTGCCCGTCGTGGGCGAGGCCCCTCCCGTGCCGCCGGCCGGAGGCACGGCCGCCCCAGGCGGCACAGGCGCGCTCGTCTCGCTCAACAGCGCGGACCAGGCCGCGCTCGAGACGCTGCCGCGCATCGGCCCGGCGCTCGCCGAGCGCATCATCTTGTGGCGCGACGAGAACGGCCCGTTCACGGCGATCGAGGACCTGCTCGCGGTGCCGGGGATCGGCGACAAGATGCTCGAGACGCTGCGACCGCTGGTGACGCTGTGACCGGCGTGCGCGACGTGCGACTCCTCGTGATCGCCGGGGTCGTGTGGGGTGCGGCGTTCGCGAGCGTGCTGTGGCCCGACGCCGCGACCGCGATCGCGGTCGCGCTCTGGTGCGTGTCTGCCACGGCATGCGGATGGCTGTGCGCGGCTCGCGGACGAAGGGCGCGTCGCGCGGCGGCGCCCGTGCTCGCGATCGCTCTCGCCCTGGGAGCCGCCGTCTCGACGCACGTCGGGCTCGCGGCCCCCGCGCGCGGCGAGCTGGTCGCTCTCGTCGCGCGAGCGGGCCGCGTCGTGGAGATCGACGGTGTCGTGTCGAGCAAGGTCCGGCCCCTGCGGGACGCGCTGTGGTTCGAGGTCGAGACCACCGCCATCCGCGTGGGCAGGGAGCAGCGCGCGGCGGCCGCCACCGTGACGGTCTCGGTCGAGCGCGACGCGCTCGCGGGTGCTGCGCTCGACCTGGGGTCGACCGTCGCGCTGCGGGGAGGCGCTCGGGCCGCCGACCCGGGCGACCGAGCCGTGCTCGTCCTGTTCGCCGACCGCGGCTCCGTCGTGCGCGGCCCGCCGCACGTGCTCGGGGTGATGAGCGACCGGCGCGACGGTTTCGTCCACGACGTCGCGGCGGGGCTTCCCGAGCCGGGCGCCGGGCTGCTCCCCGGCCTCGCGGTCGGCGACACCCGCGCGGTGTCGGCCGACCTCGACGCCGCGATGAAGGCCTCGTCGCTCACGCATCTGACCGCGGTCAGCGGGGCGAACTGCGCGATCGTGACCGGGCTCGCCTTCGCACTCGCGGCGCTGCTCCGATTGCCCCGGTGGGCTCGCGTCGGGGCGGCGCTCGCCGCGCTCGGGGGCTTCGTGCTGCTCGTGACGCCCGAGCCTAGCGTGGTGCGGGCGGCGACGATGGCCGTGATCGCGATGCTCGGGCTTCTCCTGGGCCGCGCGGGCGCGGGCGCCGCGGCACTGGGAGGCGCCGCGATCGTCCTGCTGCTTCTCGACCCGTGGCTCGCGACGTCGTTCGGGTTCGTGCTCTCGGCGCTCGCGACGGGTGCGCTGCTGCTGCTCGCGGGGCCGCTCGCACGTGGGCTCGAGCGCTGGCTGCCTCGCGCGCTCGCCCTGGGGATCGCGGTGCCGCTCGCCGCGCAGATCGCATGCGCACCCGTCATCGTCTTGCTCGCGCCCGCGGTGCCCGTGTACGGCGTCGTGGCGAACATGATCGCGGCGCCAGCGGCCCCGCTTGCGACGGTGGTCGGGATGCTCGCGTGCGTCCTGCAGGATGTGCCGGTGGTCGCCGACGGGCTCGCCGCGATCGCCTGGGTGCCTTCCGCCTGGATCGCGCAGACCGCGGTGCTGTTCTCGGGCCTGCCGACGGCCTCCGTGCCATGGTGGGGCGGCGCTGCCGGCTTCGCCTCGCTCGCGCTGGTCGGCGTGTGCGTGGTCATCGTGCTCGTGCGTCCCGAGACTGTTCCCGCGCGACTGCGGCGCGCTGCCGGCGCATCGCTCGCGGTCGTCGTGGGCGTCGTGTCCGGCTCGACGGCGCTCACGGGCGTCGCCGGGCCGCTCACAGCTCCGACGAGTTGGAGTGTCGCACTGTGCGACATCGGCCAGGGCGACGCCGTGCTGCTGCGCTCGGAGGGGGCCGTTGCGCTCGTCGACACCGGGCCCGAACCCGAGCGTCTCGCCTCATGCCTGAACCGTCTGGGCGTCGGGCGGATCGACCTGCTCGTCGTCACGCACTTCGATCTCGATCACGTCGGCGGGATCGCGGCCGTGAGCGGGCGCGTGGACACGGCTCTTCACGGCCCGCTCGGAGCGGATGGGGCGCAGTGGCTCGCGCACGTGGATGAAGCGCGCCTCGTCGACGCATCGAACGGGATGAGCGGCGTGCTCGGCGGCGCCGCATGGCGGGTGCTCTGGCCTCAGCCCGAGAGCCGCGCGTTCCCCGAGGGGAACGATGCGAGCGTGGTGCTCGAGATCGCGGGAGGCGGCATCCCGCGATCGCTTCTGCTCGGCGATCTCGGCGCGTCGTCGCAGTCGGCGCTGCGGGCGACCGGCGGCGTGTCGGGGAGGTACGACGTCGTGAAGGTCGCGCACCACGGCAGCGCGGATCAGGACGCCGAGCTCTATCGGATCGCGCGTCCCGCGCTCGCGCTCATCGGCGTGGGCGCGGACAACGACTACGGCCATCCGGCCGCGAGCATCCTCGCGGAGCTGCGGGCCGTCGGCGCCACCGTGGCTCGCACCGACGAGGACGGACTCGTTCTCGTCGGCCAGGGCGAGGACGGCGCGCCCTGGGTGTGGCGGGAACGGCCGCGCGAGCCGGAGCCCGCAGGGGAGCGAGGCGAGCTCTCTGCGACCAGCCTCACTGCGCGAGGAATCGCACGGGCAGGTCGGCGATGGCCAGGCCCGAGGCGCGGAGGGCCCTTTCGATCTCTCCCCGGTCGTCAGTGGGAGCGGCGATCTGCACTCGCTCGACGCCGTCGACCTGCGTGCCGCTGTCATCCGCCCAGAAGCTCGTGACCGAATGGTCCTCGACGAGCTCTCTCAGGAGCGCGACGTACTCGTCGCTCTCCCCGTCGGCGATCGTCACGGCCAGGAAGGGGGAGTTGACCTCGACGCTCCCGGCGCGGTCACGTCCGGCGGCCTCTGCGATCTCGTCGACGTGTCCGAGCAGGGGAAGCAGGTCGGCGAGCCCCGAGGCCGTCCCGTCGTCCAACGAGACGAGCGCGAACTGGCCGTCCTCCCAGACCGAGGGCTGGAGCGCGAGGCCCGGTGCGACGCGGTCGAGCACGTCGACGACGCGCACGGCGTCGAATCCGAAGTTGGGGCAGGGCGCAGCGCTCACCGACTGATTCGCGCTGCCCTTCACCGAATGCACCGAGACCTCGGCCGCGGACGGCGTCGTCACCGTGACCGACCACGACACCGGGTCGGGGTAGTCGCTCGAGCACGCGGCATCGAGAAGCCCGCGCAGCCCGCTCTGCTCGACCTCGACCCGCATCCACGACGTCGGCTGGGAGAAGGTCGGCGCCTCGACCCAGCGCTCCTTCTCGACGGCGACGACGCCCGGCAGTGAACCGATCCGGTCTTCGAGCGCGTCGAAGGCCGCGCTTGGGCGGGCGAAGTGCTCCTCGTTCACGATCCACGAGTACAGGGTGACGCCCGCGGCGACAACGGCGATGGCCGACAGGAGAAGGGCCGACACACGGATGGCCCTGGCGGCCGATGACCGCGGCGTCGTGGGCTGGGTGCGCGGTTCCACGTCGGCTCGCAGGGCGCAGTGCCAGGTCTCGTCGCTCGCTCAGATCCGCATCGAGCCGAGCGTCGCGAAGGCCTGGTCGCTCGGCACGATGCGCTTGCCGAGAGGCGTGAGCGTCACCGGGATGATCTTGATCTCCGCGATCGCGAGCGGGATGCCGATGATCGTCACGGCGAGCGCAGCGGCGCTCAGGATGTGCCCGATGACGAGCCAGATGCCCGCGACGAGGATCCAGATCACGTTGCCGATCGTCGACGCCACACCGGCCGTGGGGCGATCGATGACCGTGCGCCCGAACGGCCACAGCACGTAGTTGGCGATGCGGAACGAGGCGATGCCCCACGGGATGGTGACGATGAGGATGCAGCAGAGGATGCCCGCGAGGAAGTAGCCGATCGCGAGCGGCAGGCCCGCGAGCACGAGCCAGATGACGTTGAGGATCACGCGAAGCAGGGCCATGGCCCCATCATCGCAGAGCAGCACCCGGCCGCGGCCATCCGGCGTCCGGCACAATGGCTCCATGCCCGCGGACTCCGACGCGACCCTGAACGCGATCGCGGCCGAGCTCTCGGTCGTCCCGCCGCGGGATTTCGTCTCCGCGCGCGCGGCCCGGGCGAAGCAGATCGACGACCGGGCGCTCGCGTCCGAGGTGAAGGCGCTGCGCAAGCCCGTTCTGGCTGCATGGGCCGTGAACGTGCTCGCTCAGGAGCGGCGCGCGGAGCTCGATCGGCTTCTCGAGGTGGCTTCAGCGCTCCGCGACGCGCAATCGGCTCTGGACGCCCGCCGGCTCGCGGAGCTCGGACGGGAGCGCCGGAGCGTCGTCGAGAAGCTGACGGCGCTCGTGGCGCAGCTGGCGGAGGCGCGCGGGGAGCGGCTCTCACCGAGCACGGTCGAGGCCGTGCGCGAGACGCTCAACGCCGCGGTGTTCGACGCGGATGCTGCGGCCGCCGTCGCGTCGGGACGGCTGACGCGACCGCTCGAGGCCTCGGGTGGGTTCTCCGTCGACCTCGAGGGAGCGATCGCGGGTGGGGCAGCGGATGCGCCCGTCTCGCCGCCGCGGAAGGACCCGCCGCGCTCCGCGAAGGAGAGCGCCGCCGTCGCGCGGGCGAAGGCCGAGCGGGCCGTCCGTGCGGCCGAGAAGGATGCCGCGGCGTCGGCTCGCTCGCTCGCCGAGGTCACCGAGCGACGCGAGCGCGCGCACGCGAAGGCAGACGCGCTCGAGGAGCGCGTGGAGAAGCTGCGCCGCGATCTCGCAGCGGCCGAGCGGGATCTGGCCGAGGTGCTCGAGCGGATCGACGACCTCGACGCCCAGGTGGCGGACGCCGAGAAGCGCGACGCAGTGGCTCAGGCCGCGGTCGACGCGGCCCGTGCTGACCTCCCCGAGTAGCGGTCGCTCCCGGGTCGGTGTCGGCACGCGCCGGTAGGCTGGATGAATGGCCGCTGCACCCCGCAAGACCCCCGCGAAGGCGACGAAGGCGGCCATCCCGCAGCTGCCGTGGCGGCGTCCGGAGCCCGCGCCGATCGTGCTCGTGTCCGGGCCCGAGGAGGTCTGTGCCGAGCGCGCGATCGCGGGTGTGCGCGACTACCTCAAGGCAGAGGATCCGTCACTCGAGATCACCGACATCGTCGCGTCCGACTACACGTCCGGCATGCTGCTCGCGGTCACCTCGCCCTCGCTCTTCGGCGAGCCGCGCCTCGTGCGGGTGTCCGGCGTCGAGAAGTGCAGCGACGCGTTCCTCACCGAGGCGCTCGCCTACATCGAGGCGCCGCAGGAGGGCGCGACGCTCATCCTGCGCCACAACGGCGCGACCGTCCGCGGAAAGAAGCTGCTCGACGCCATCCGCTCGGGCGTCGGGGGCGGGGTCGAGGTTCCGTGCCCGGCCGTCAAGCGCGACGCCGACCGGTTCGACTTCGCGGCGGGGGAGTTCAAGGCCGCCGAACGGCGCATCGCCCCGAAGGCCCTTCAGGCGCTCACGCAGGCGTTCACGGGCGAGCTCGCCGAGCTCGCGGCCGCGTGCCAGCAGCTCATCTCGGACGTCGAGGGCGACATCACCGAGGACGTCGTGTCGCGCTACTACGGCGGACGCGTCGAGACGAACGCCTTCACGGTCGCCGACACCGCGATCGCCGGACGCTACGGTGAGGCGCTCGTCGCGCTGCGGCACGCCCTCGACTCAGGGGCGGATCCCGTGCCGCTCGTCGCCGCGTTCGCCATGAAGGTGCGCACGATGGCGCGCGTCGCGGGCTCGCGCGAGCCGTCGCGGCAGCTCGCGAACCGGCTCGGGATGAAGGACTGGCAGGTCGACCGCGCGCGCCGCGATCTCCAGTCGGGCTGGAACGACCGCGCGCTCGCGCTGGCCATCCAGGCGATCGCGCGGGCCGATGCCGAGGTCAAGGGCGCGTCGCGCGACCCCGTCTTCGCCCTCGAGCGGATGGTCACGGTCGTGGCGACGCGCGCTCCGTTCGGGCGCTGAGGCAGGACGCCGCGTACAGCAGAAGGCCCGTCCCGCTGATGCGGGACGGGCCTTCGACATGCACGCGGCTCAGAGCGACGAGACCTGCTTCGCGATGCCCGACTTGCGGTTCGCGGCCTGGTTCTTGTGGATGACGCCCTTGCTCACGGCCTTGTCGAGCTTCTTCGACGCCTTGGCGAGGGCGGCCTCGGCGGCGGCCTTGTCGCCGGCCGCGATAGCCTCGCGCGTCTTGCGGACGAGCGACTTCAGCTCGCTCTTGACGGCCTTGTTGCGCTCGCGCGCCTTCTCGTTGGTCTTGATGCGCTTGATCTGCGACTTGATGTTTGCCACGTCGAATGACTTTCGTTCGGAGTGATTCGGATGGTCGTCTGACGGCCATCCGAGTGTGCTTCTTCAGTTGCCGCGTGACGAGAGAGGGGCGTCGTACGGCTGTGTGGGTGGCCCCACACGCAAGCCAAGGGTCAATGCTACCAGGTCATGCCTGCGCGGCCGTGCTCTCGACGACCGCGATCGCGAGATCCAGCACGGCCGAGAATGCCGCGGGGCGCATCGTCGTCACGAGGTGCGTCGACCGCGGGACGACGATGAGCTCCGCGTGGGGCACGAGCCGCGTGAACAGTCGCTCGTGCAGGCGGAGCTGATCCCATTCGCCGTTGACGAACCACACGGGCATCGTCAGACGCGTGAGCGCGGTGCGGATGTCCAGGGTCGCGAGGCTCGCGAGGGCCGCGTCCTCGGAGCGGAGGGCATAGCCGCCCGCGCCGAGGTCGGTTCGCGTCTCCTCGGGGAGCGTCGCGCGGAGGATCCGCTGCACGAGCCACATGCCGTTGCCGGGCATCCGCTGCATGCCGCGCAGGAGCATCCGGTACAGCGCGAGCCCGGCGCCGCGGGGGAGCGCGGTCGCGCCCACGGCGACGAAGGCGGCGACGGGAGCGGCGTCGTCTCGCGCGAGATACGCCGTCGAGAGGATGCCGCCCATGGAATGCCCGACGAGCAGGACCGGGCCCGCCTCGCCGGCCGACCGGAGAGCGCGATCCAGCGTCGCGAAGGCCTCCTCGAGCGACCATTCCTCGTCCATGCGCGAGCCGTGGCCGGGCAGGTCCAGCGCGTGCACGTCGACGCCGCGTCGCTGCAGATGGAGGACCTGCGTGCGCCACATGGTGGCGGATGTCCGGATGCCGTGAACGAGGACGACCTGGACACCGCTCATGCGCGCCATCGTATCCGGACAGGCGAAGGGGCCGACGGCTTCGAAAGCCGCCGGCCCCTTCGGGTCAGAGAGGGAGGATCACTCCTTCTCCCAGCCCACGTTCTCCACCGGCTGGAGGCCGAAGAGGTCGAGGCCCGTGTAGGTCTCGGGGGTCAGGTTCGCCAGGCCCTCCTTGACCGTCATGATCTGCGGGCCGGCGTAGAGCGGGAACACGCCCCATGTCTCGGCCATGATCTCGGCCTCGAGCTTCATGCCCGCCTCGGTCTGCTCCTCCGCCGTCGGCAACGCCGAGACCTCGTTCGCGATGCGCTCGTCGATCTCGGGCGTGCTCGTGGACGAGAGGTTGAGGCCGCTGTCCGAGCAGTAGACCTGGCACATGTACGCGACGCCGTACGGGTCGCTCGACGAGAAGCCGAGCATGACGAGGTCCCAGTTCTTCGTCGTGAGGTCGTTCGAGAAGTCGGACGACGGACGCACCTCGGGAGTGATCGCGGCGCCCACCTCGGCGAGCTGCGTCTGGACGATGCGACCGCGCGCCTCGACGATCGGGTCGTCGCCGAAGAGCGGGAGCACGCCCTCGAGCCGGACGCCGTCCTTCTCGCGCACCCCGTCCTCGCCCATGACCCAGCCGGCCTCGTCGAGGATCGCGTTCGCCTCGTCGACGTTGTACTCCCAGCCCGCCTCGGTCAGCGCGTCGGTGTAGCCCTCCTGGAACGGGAAGAGCATCAGCGATCCCGCGTCGGGCTCGGTGTAGTCGAGACCGTTCCAGACGACCTCCTTGATCTGCTCGCGGTCGATCGCCATGAAGAGCGCCTTGCGCACCTCGAGGTCGGCGAACTGCTCGCGCTCCGCGTTGATCTGGATGAGGTTCGTCGCGGTCCGCTGTGCGCGGTAGGTGACGACACCCTCCATGTCGGCGACCTGAGCGAGGCGGTCCTCGGTGTTGGTCAGCGCCATGTCGATCTCGCCATTGCGGAACGCGTTGATCTCGGCCGTGTCGTCGAGCACGCGGAAGGTCACCTTGTCGAGGAGGGGCTCGTCGCCCCACCAGTTCTCGTTCGGGACGAACGTGATCGTGCCGCCGTTCGCATCGAACTCGTCGACCGTGTACGGGCCCGCGCCCCACTCGGGGTGCACCTGGTTGACGTACGCCTCGTTGAAGAGCTCGGGCGTGTTGATCGCCGGGTTGACGAGGTGCCAGAAGAGCCCGTCCGTCCAGGGATAGACCTGCTTGAAGGTCACGACCGCCTGGCGCTCGTCCTCACCCTGCTCGACGGACTCGATGAGCGAGTAGCCGTCGGTCGAGTTGGGGATGTAGCCCTCGTCGAGCGAGCGGTTGGCGATCCAGGTCTGGTTGTAGGCCTCCCACGTGATCGGGGTGCCGTCGTTCCAGACCGCGTCGGGGTTGATCGTGTAGGTGACGACCGTCTTGCCGTCGACCTCCTCGGTCGTCCAGTCGGTGAGGTAGTTGGGGTTGGCGTACGCCTCGCCCTCGGGCGTCATGAGGATCGTCTGGGGGTTGTACCACTCCCACAGCGTCGCCGTGTCGACCGAGCCGTCCGAGTGGTTCGCGTTCAGCTGCTCGGGGATCTCCGTGATCGGGAAGACCGCCTCGCCGCCCTGCTGGAGGTTCTCGCGGGGCTGCGGGTTGTAGTCGGCACCGGTGATCTCGGTGGCGCCCTCGTTGCCTCCGCCGGACCCGCCGCCGTTGCCGCCGTCGTTGCCGCCACCGGCACAGCCCGCGAGGACGAGGGCGAGCGCGCCGGCTGCGGCCGCCGCCCCGATCCACTTCTGCTGCTTCTTCATGGTGCTCCTTTCGCGCCTTGTAGGCGTCGGGATATGGGAGAGATGAGATCGAGGCTAACCGCGGGCCGCGCGCGCTTGTGAGAACGTGAGCGAGCCGTGACCTGCGGGTCTCGTCCCGAGCGGGGCGCGGCGCGCCGTCGTCTTCGCACGACGCGCCGTGACCCCACGATGGATCAGCCGGTGGACATCTGCCCGCGGCTGAGGAGATCGTGGTCGAGCTCGACGCGCGTCCGGCCGCGCTCCACCTTCGGATCGGGGATCGGGATGGCCGACAGCAGCGCCTGCGTGTACGGGTGCTGCGGGGTGTCGAACACGTCGTCGACGTCGCCGAACTCGACGAAGTCGCCGCGGTACATGACCGCCACGCGGTCGGCGAGGTGCCGGACCACCGAGAGATCGTGCGCGACGAACAGGTAGCTGATGCCGAGTCGCATCTTCAGCTCGTCGAGCAGGTTCAGCACACCGGCCTGGATCGACACGTCGAGCGCCGAGACCGGCTCATCGAGCACGACGAGCTTCGGCTCGGTCGCGAGCGCGCGGGCGATGCCGATGCGCTGGCGCTGACCGCCCGAGAACGCCTGCGGGAAGCGATCGCTGTGCGCGGGGTTCAGTCCGACGAGCCCCATGAGCTCGTCGACGCGCTCGTGCGTGCGCTCCTTCGAGGTGCCGATCGTCTGCAGCGGCTCCGCGATGATGTCGAACACCGTCATGCGCGGGTCGAGGGCGCCCATCGGGTCCTGGAAGACGATCTGGATGTCGCGGCGGGCCGCGCGCTCACGATGGCGCCCCTTGAGCTCGCGCACGCTCGTTCCGTTGATCCGGATGTCGCCGCCCTCGGGCGCCGCGAACTCCATGATCTCGAGGAGCGTCGTGGTCTTGCCCGAGCCCGACTCGCCGACGATCGCGAGGGTCTCGCCCTCCTTGATGTCGAACGAGATGTCCTTGACGGCCTGCACCTCGCCGACCTTGCGCTTGAGGATGCCCTTGAGGATCGGGAACGTCTTCGACAGGTGCGACACCTCGAGGACCGTCTTGCGCTCCTCTCGGGGCGTGCGCACCAGGTCGCTCTCGGGGATCACCGGCACGGGGTACACGGGGCGACCGCCGATCAGCCCCGCATGGATCTCGTCGGCACGGATGCACGCGGCGCGGTGGTCCGCGTCGCCGCTGACCTGGAGAAGCTCGGGCTCGCCGACGCGGCAGGCATCGAGCACGATCGGGCAGCGGTCGGCGAAGGGGCACGCATCCGGCAGGTCGATGAGCAGCGGCGGATTGCCCTTGATCGCGACGAGCGGCTGCTTCTCCTTCTTGTCGACGCGCGGGATCGCGCCGAGGAGGCCGATCGTGTACGGCATGCGCGTGTCGTCGAAGAGGTCGACGGCCGACGCCTGCTCGATCGGCTTGCCCGCGTACATGACGAGCACGTCATCGGCGATGTTCGCGACGACGCCCATGTCGTGGGTGATCATGATGACCGCGGCCCCGGTCTCGCGCTGCGCCGTGCGGATCAGATCGAGGATCTGCGCCTGGATCGTCACATCGAGAGCCGTCGTGGGCTCGTCGGCGATGATGAGCTTCGGGTTGTTCGCCATGGCGATCGCGATGACGACGCGCTGGCGCATGCCGCCCGAGAACTCGTGGGGGAAGGCCTTCATGCGGCGCTCGGGGTCGGTGATCCCGACGAGCGTGAGGAGCTCGATGCCGCGCTCCCACGCGCGCTTGCGGCCCATCCCCGCGTTGTGCACGACGAGCGCCTCGACGAGCTGGTCGCCGATGGTGTAGACGGGCGTGAGCGACGTGAGCGGGTCCTGGAAGATCATCGCCAGGCCGTTGCCGCGGATGGCGGACATCTGCTTGTCGGTCTTGCCGATGAGCTCGTCGCCCTGGAAGACGATCGATCCGGTGACGTGAGCGGTCTCGGCGAGGAGGCCCATGATCGCGAGCGAGGTCACGGACTTGCCCGAGCCGGACTCGCCGACGATGCCGAGGGTCTGGCCGGGGAGGAGGTCGAAGGAGACGCCGCGCACGGCGTCGACCCTGCCCGCCTCGGAGGCGAAGCTGACCCGGAGGTCGCGGACGGAGAGAACGGGTTCGGTCATGCGCGGCCTCCAGCCGCCGAAGTCGGGTCGAGGGCGTCGCGCAGTCCGTCGGCGACGAGCGCCATGGAGACGGTCAGCAGCGTGAGGGCGCCGGCGGGGAAGTAGAACATCCAGGGTGCGCTCGTGATGATCCCCGAGCCGGTTCCGATGAGGGAGCCGAGCGAGACATCGGGGAGCTTCACGCCGAAGCCGAGGAACGACAGGCCGGTCTCGAGCATCACGGCGCTCACGACGCCGAGGGTGAAGTTGATGACGAGGAGCGAGCCGATGTTCGGGATCATGTGGCGCAGCACGATGCGGAATCCGCTGACGCCCATGTAGCGGGCCGCCTGGATGTACTCGCGCTCGCGCAGCGAGAGGGAGAGCGTCCAGATCGTGCGGGCCGCGATGAACCAGTTCGTCAGGATGAGGATGATCGTGATCATCCTCCAGTCGCCCCCCGAGTCGTTCGAGATCATCGCGATGATGAGGAACGTCGGCACGGCCATGAGGAAGTGGATGACCGCGAGCGCCCCGCGCTCGTACCAGCCGCCGAAGTAGGCCGCGGTGGCGCCGACGAGCGCCGAGATGACCGTCGTGCCGATCGACACGAGCACGGCGATCATCAGCGAGCGCTGGAGGCCGACGACGACCATCGCGTAGAGATCGTTGCCCGAGTTGTTCGTGCCGAACCAGTGCTCGGCGCTCGGCGGATCGGACAGCGCCAGGAAGTCGAGCTCGATGTGGTCGTACTGCTGGAACACCGGCCCGACGACCGCGAACAGCGCGAGGAGCACGAAGATCACGAGGCCGCCCACGGCGGGCTTGTTGCGCATGAAGCGCCGCGTGTAGAGCGCGGACTTCCGCATCGGCTTGCTGCGGCCTGCGGTCAGCACCGTCTCGCTCGGCGGCGGGTTGTCGCCGTGCTCGAGCGGGTCGCGCATATCGGTCTGCATCGTCATGTCAGCTCACCCGCACTCGAGGGTCGAGGGCGACGACCGCGACATCCGCGAGCATCGCGCCGATGAAGGTCATGAAGGCGCCGAACGCGGCCGTCGCCACGGTCCCGTGGATGTCGTTCGTCGCGATCGTCTGGGAGAAGTACTGCCCCATGCCGCTCCAGCCGAAGATCGTCTCTGTGAGGATCGCGCCCGTGAAGGCGGCGGGGATATTGAACGCGACCTGCGTCGTCACGGGGATGAGCGACGTCCGCAGCGCGTGCCGGCGGATGGCCTGCGACTTCGTCAGGCCCTTCGCGCGCGCCGTGCGGACGTAGTCGGCGCTGATGTTGTCGAGCAGCAGGGAGCGCTGCAGGAAGTGGTAGCCCGCGTAGCCGGTCAGCACGAGGCCGAGGGTCGGCAGCGTGAGGTGCTGGACGACGTCGACGAGCATCGGGAAGAAGCCCTCGACGCCGAGGCTCGCCGAGCCGGTGACGTAGAACACGCGCGTGCCGACGGCCTGGTTGATCGAGATCGCGAGGAGCACGATGCCGAGCGCCGCGACGACCACGGGGATGTTCATCGTGATGATCGACGTCGCCTGACCGATCCGGTCCGCGAGCTTGTACTGCCGGGATGCCGTGTAGACGCCGATCGCGATGCCGACGACCGCGGTGAGGATCGTCGCACCGAGCACGAGCTCCGCGGAGATCCACATCCGGTACGCGACCTGCTCGTTCACCGAGCCGCCCGTCGGGCTCACGCCCCAGTCCCAGCGCGTGATGATCGCGGAGAGCCAGGTCCACCACCTCTCGACGAGCGGGACGGTGTCGCTGAGGTTGCGCGGCTCGAGCAGGGCGACGATCTGCTGCTCGGACAGCGGCGGGCGGCGGCCGACGTAGTTGCTGCGCGGGTCGAGGTAGAGCCACGCGAGGAAGTACGTCAGGTTCGTCGCCACGGCGATGATGAGCAGCCACCCCAGGATGCGGCGGAGCAGGTATCGGATCAAGGTCGTGGATTTCCTTCTTCGGACTGCGATCGCGCGCTTCTGGCGCGGTCATCGCACACGTTGAGCGTCGACTCTACCCCCGGTTGACTCAAGTCGACCATCCCGGGCGCACCGTGCCGAAAAGCGTTATCGATCTGTGCTGGTCTTGGCGGAAGTTGCGTCGGGATTTCTGGACGATGGGCAGAATGCCAAGGAGGGGCGGACCGCGGTCCGCCCCTCCTGGCCATCCTGCGCAGTCGCGTCAGCGCAGGACGAGCGTGCGCTCCCCGCTCTCCGAGGGAAGCATGCTCGCGGAATCCGGCGCGAAGACGGCGACGACGCGGTGGTTGCCGCGGGCCAGGTCGGAGGGCACCTCGAGCACGGCAGAGCCGCCGTCGAGCACAGCCGCACCCGCGGAAGCGCCGTCGATGAGGAACTCGACCTCGCCGGTCGCCGCGGCGCCGTCGACCGTCCGGACGGTGGCGGTGAGCAGGTTCGGCGCGCCCTTCTTCGCCTGACCGGGAGGCGTCGTGCGCAGCGTCGTGACGGTCTCCGCCGCCGGGGCGTCGGCGACGGCATCGAGCCCGACGATGACCGGGTCGTGGTCGCTCGAGCGGTAGGCGTCGGGCGCGTAGAAGAGCGTGCCGTGGCTGTTGTAGCGGCTGTACTCGAGCGCGACGGCCTCGCCGCTGTTGATCGACCAGATGTCCGCACCGGTCGCGAGCTCGGCGGCCGCCGGGTTGAGGAGCACATGGTCCAGGGAGCCCGAGAGCGCCTGGTACACGTAGCTGCTCTCGGTCGACCCGAACGCGCTCTCGGCGTCGACGTAGCCCGCCTCGTAGAGCACCTGCATCGGGTCCTCCTGCGTGTAGGAGTTGAAGTCGCCCACGAGCAGCGCGGCCTCGGCGCCCGTTCCCGTCGGGTCGCCGGCCATCCAGTCCGCGAGGGCCTGCGCCTGATAGACGCGCGACTGCGTGGATGCGCCCTGTCCGTCGCCCTGGTCCGCGTCCCCAGGCCACGGCCCTGCGGACCCCTTCGACTTGAAGTGGTTCACGACGACCGTGAAGGGCTCGCCGCCCGCGGCCGGCGCGAAGGTCTGCGCGATGGGCTCGCGCGCGTTCTGGAACGCGTCGATCTCGTCGTCGCTCGTGTCGAGCGCGGCGGAGGCGCCGACCGGGGAGACGAGGGCAGGCTGGTAGATGATCGCCGACGTGATCACGTCCTGCTCGCTCGCGTCGGGCAGGTTCGCGGGCGAGGGCACGAACGCCCACTTCTCGGTGCCCGCGGCCTCGTTCAGTGCGGCGACGAGCGTGGCGAGCGCCTCATCGGCGGGCTCGCCCAGACGCGCCGAGTTCTCGATCTCCATGAGCCCGACGACGCTCGCGTCGAGCCCCTCGATCGCGGCGACGATGCGGGCCTCCTGGCGGCCGAAGTCCTCCGCGTCCCACGCGCCGCGCTGATCGCAGCCCTCGTCGACCGTGACGCCGTCGCCCGCGCGGTCGCGGTACGGCACGCACGACGGGTCCTCGATCCCGAGGGTCGTGAAGTAGTTCAGGACGTTGAACGAGGCCACCGACACGTCACCGCCCACCGGCTCGGGGGCGGCGGTCCGGGTGTTCTCGAACACGACGCCGTCGACACCCGATCCGTCGGCGACGATCGGCTCCGTGGGGTTCAGCTTCCATGCGTCGTTGCGGAAGTCGACGATGTGGGGCTCCGCGAACGTGACGGACGCACCGACCCGGATGGGCTCGACGAGCGAGATGTACGCGGGCGTGAGGTCGCGGTTGCGCGAGAAGCTCGCGGTCGATCCATCGTCGAGGGCGATGCGCCGCGCGGCGTTGTCGGCCGCGACGGCCTCTGCCTCGGGCGAGCCGGGGCGCGCGACGTCGGTCGGCTGGCGCAGGGGATCCGGGCCCGCGGCGAGCACGACCTCCCCGAACGTGTTCGTCGCGTAGGTGTCGGAGACGGTGAACTCGCCCGCGGGCGCGACGAGCATCGACTCCAGGCGCTCGCGCTCCGCGTCGGTCGCGGGCCAGCCCACGACGGCGGGCTCGACCGGCGCGGCGTCGGCGACGATCTCGGCGCCTCCCGCGCCGACGACGAGCTCGGTCAGGCCGTAGTGCTCCTTGACCTCGCCGGTGACCCGCACGGTGTCGCCGATCGCGACCGCGTCCACGGTGGCGGCCGAGTAGACGAAGATCGCGTCCGACGCGACATGCGCGGCCGGATCGAGCTCGCCGCCGGTGCCGGGGGTCTGGAGGACGTATCCGTCGAACCCGCCCGTCGGGTAGTGGGCCGTGACGACGCCCGTCGTCGTCACCGTCTGGCCGACGAGGGGCGAGGCGTCGCCGGTGCCCTGGATCTCCGCGATCTCGACGGGCTCCCCGGGTGTCGGAGTGGGCGTGGGAGTGGGAGTGGGCGTCGTGTCGCCGCCGAGCGGCTCGGGCGTGGGCGCACCCGTGACGAAGTCCGCGCCGTTGTCGGCCGTGTTCGCGCCTCCCGTGCGGGCGATCGCCGTCGCGTTCGTCGTGGCGGGCGCTGCGGAGCCGGCGAAGTCGGTCGCGCCGCCCCAGCCCACGTAGTCCACGACGGGCGCCGCCGTCGCGAGGCCGGTCGCGCCCGACAGCGGCGTCACCTGCGAGACGAGCGCCACCTTGCCCTGGGATCCGCTCATCGCGATGCCGCCGTCGACATCCGCCTCCACATCCGGGAGGGCGGTGTTCGAGCCGTGGGCCTGCCCGACCACGAGCGTCTCGTCGGGCGGCAGCACGACATCGCCGAGCGGCGTGACCTGCCACGTCGCGCCCGTCGCCGAGGCGTACTGGACGCTCCAGCCGGCGAGGCTCTGCGGGGCGTCGGTCGTGTTCACGATCTCGACGAAGTCGCGGCTGAATGCGGCGCCGCTGTTGCCGCCGCCGCCGTACACCTCGTTGATGAGGACGCCGTCGCCGGGAGAGACGGCGGCATGAGCCGCGACGGGGGCGAGCAGCGCGGCCGCGACCGATGCGGTCGCTGCCGCGGCGCACAGGCGCCGGGTGCGGCGCGGGGGAGAGGACTGCTGCACGATGGTCTCCTTCGGATGTGCAGGAGGGCGCGGCGGTCGCCGCACGGGAGGATGTCAGGCAATCGTCGTCGCATGAACGGCCGGTTACCGGGATCTCGCGCGGAAGCGGCGGCGCGTCGCGCGGCGACCCGGGCACGCGCGACGGCGCGCGGCCCGTAGAATCAGACGGATATGTCCCCTCGTGCCACGACTCCGCTCCCGCCTGCCGCGACACCGCCTGAGCGCATCCGCAACTTCTGCATCATCGCTCACATCGATCACGGCAAGTCGACGCTCGCCGACCGCATGCTGCAGCTCACCGGCGTCGTGTCCGACCGCGACATGCGCGCGCAGTACCTCGACCGGATGGACATCGAGCGCGAGCGCGGCATCACCGTCAAGAGCCAGGCGGTGCGTCTTCCGTGGCAGCTCGACGGCGACACCTATGCGCTGAACATGATCGACACGCCGGGGCACGTCGACTTCACCTACGAGGTCTCGCGCTCGCTCGCGGCGTGCGAGGGCGCCGTGCTGCTCGTCGACGCCGCCCAGGGGATCGAGGCGCAGACGCTCGCGAACCTCTACCTCGCGCTCGAGAACGACCTCACGATCATCCCCGTGCTCAACAAGATCGATCTCCCCGCGGCCGACCCCGACCGCTTCGCCAAGGAGCTCGCAGACCTCATCGGCGGCGACCCGGCCGATGTCCTGCGCGTGTCGGGCAAGACCGGTCAGGGCGTGGAGGAGCTGCTGGACCGCCTCGTCGCCGAGATCCCGGCACCCCGGGGCGACGCCGATGCACCCGCCCGCGCGATGATCTTCGACTCGGTCTACGACGCCTACCGCGGCGTCGTCACCTACGTGCGGATGGTCGACGGGCGCCTCTCTCCGCGCGAGCGCATCCAGATGATGTCGACGCGCGCGACGCACGAGCTCCTCGAGATCGGCGTCTCCAGCCCCGAGCCGACGCCCTCGAAGGGCCTCTCCGTCGGCGAGGTCGGGTACCTCATCACCGGCGTGAAGGACGTCCGCCAGTCGAAGGTCGGCGACACGGTGACCAACCAGCGCACGCCCGCGACCGAGCCGCTCCCCGGCTACACCGACCCGAAGCCGATGGTGTTCTCGGGGCTCTACCCGATCGACGCGAGCGACTACCCCGACCTCCGCGAGGCGCTCGACAAGCTCAAGCTCTCGGATGCCTCGCTCGCGTACGAGCCCGAGACATCCGTCGCCCTGGGCTTCGGCTTCCGGTGCGGCTTCCTGGGGCTCCTGCACCTCGAGATCGTCACCGAGCGACTCTCGCGCGAGTTCGGGCTCGACCTCATCACGACGGCGCCCAGCGTCGTCTACGAGGTCACGACCGAGACCGGCGAGAAGATCGTCGTCACGAACCCCAGCGAGTACCCCGACGGCAAGATCGGGGCGGTGTCCGAGCCGATCGTCAAGGCCTCGATCCTCGCGCCCAAGGAGTACGTCGGCACCGTGATGGAGCTGTGCCAGCAGCGCCGCGGCACGATGCTCGGCATGGACTACCTCTCCGAGGAGCGCGTCGAGCTGAAGTACACGATGCCGCTCGGCGAGATCGTGTTCGACTTCTTCGACCAGCTCAAGAGCCGCACGCAGGGCTACGCGAGCTTCGACTACGAGCCCGAGGGCCAGCAGGAGGCCGACCTCGTGAAGGTCGACATCCTGCTCCAGGGCGAGCGCGTGGACGCGTTCAGCGCGATCGTCCACCGCGAGAAGGCCTACTCCTACGGCACGACGATGACCGAGCGCCTGCGCAAGCTCATCCCGCGCCAGCAGTTCGAGGTGCCCATCCAGGCCGCCATCGGCGCGCGCGTGATCGCGCGCGAGAACATCCGCGCGATGCGCAAGGACGTCCTCGCGAAGTGCTACGGCGGCGACATCTCGCGCAAGCGGAAGCTGCTCGAGAAGCAGAAGGAGGGCAAGAAGCGCATGAAGATGGTCGGCCGGGTCGAGGTGCCCCAGGAGGCCTTCATCGCCGCGCTCTCCGGAGACGTCGAGTCGAAGGCCGGGAAGTAGCCAGGGGCTGCGGTTAGGGTGGAAACCATGCGCCGGGAGACCTTCCGAGACGAGACGGTCGACTATGCCGCCGTCGGGGCGACGCAGGCTCCTGACCTGCTCCAGTACCCGCCGGAGCACAGCATCCCCGCGGCGTCCGCCTGGCGGATCGGCAGCGGCGAGGAGCGCTTCCGCACCGCGGTCGACGCCCTCCTGTCGTGGGGTGCGCTGAAGGGCGCGGGGCTCACGCTGAGCGACGTCCGGCCCGCTCCCGGCCCGACCTACACGGGCGTCAGCTTCGACGAGGCGGGCAACGCCGTCGCGCCGAGCCGATCGGATGCCGACCAGCGGTTCGACGCGGACGGAACGCCGTACGTCGGGGCGGGCACGACCGTCACCGTGCACGGCAAGGTGGGCGGCTCGCGCGCGGACGCCGAGCTGCGGGTCATCTTCGTGATCGAGGAGGCGCGTCGCGTGGGCTTCGCGCTCGGCACCGTCGGCGACTCGGTCGTGAGCGGCGAGGAGTCGTTCATGATCGAGTGGCGCGAGAACGACGAGGTGTGGTTCGAGGTGCGCGCGTTCGACCGCCCCATGACCTTCTGGAACCGCCTGTTCAAGACGCTCGTGCGCCGCCGCCGCAAGGCGCTCTTCGCGGGGTACCTCCGCGCGATCTCGCCGCTGTTCCACACCGGCTCCTGATGGCCGGCGCCCTCCCCGTCGGCGATCCCGCTCCCGCCGACGGCCGCCTCCCGCGCGATCTCCCGATCGATTCGGCGACGGATCTCGGGGTCTACCTGCACGTGCCGTTCTGCCGGGTGCGCTGCGGGTACTGCGACTTCAACACCTACACCTCCGAGGAGCTGCGCGGAGCCCGTCAGGACGAGTACGCCGACGTCCTCCTGCGCGAGGTCGCGCTCGCGCGCGACGTGCTCGCCGAGGCGGGCGCGCTGCGTCCCGCGCAGACGGTGTTCTTCGGCGGCGGCACGCCGACGCTGCTGCCCGCCGGCGACCTCGCGCGCATGCTCGAGGGGGTCCGCGGCGCGTTCGGCATCGCGGACGGCGCGGAGATCACCGTCGAGGCGAACCCCGACACGGTGACTCCCGCGGTCGCGGAGGAGCTCGCGCGGGCGGGGGTCACCCGCATGTCGGTGGGCATGCAGTCGGCCGTGCCGCACGTGCTCGCGGCGCTCGATCGCACGCACACGCCGTCGAACGTGCGGACGGCGGTCGATGCAGGGCGCTCGGTCGGGCTCGACGTGAGCGTCGACCTCATCTACGGCGCCCCCGGCGAGTCGATCGACGACTGGCGCGCGTCGCTCGAGGCCGCGCTCGCGCTCGAACCCGACCACATCTCGGCCTACGCGCTCATCATCGAGGACGGGACGAAGCTCGCGCGGCAGATCCGCCGCGGCGAGGTGCCCGCCCCCGACGACGACCTCCAGGCCGACATGTACGAGCTCGCCGACCGCATGCTCGCCGACGCGGGCTTCGCGTGGTACGAGGTGTCGAACTGGGCGCGCGGCGACGGCCGTCGCTCGCGCCACAACCTCGCGTACTGGCGCGGCGCCGACTGGTGGGGCTTCGGTCCGGGTGCGCACAGCCACGTCGCGGGTCTGCGCTGGTGGAACGTCAAGCATCCCGCCGCGTACGCGCAGCGGCTCGCCGCGGGGGAGTCGCCGGCCGCCGGTCGGGAGCGCCCCGACGCAGCCGCGCAGCAGCTCGAGCGCGTGCTGCTGCACAGCCGCATCCGCGAGGGGCTCGCGATCGACGCGCTGCCGGATGACGCGCGGCGTGCGGTGGCCGGCCTCATCGCCGACGGCCTCATCGAGCCGGGGGCGGCGCTCCGCGGGCGGATCGTGCTCACCCTCCGCGGCCGCCTTCTCGCGGACGCCGTGGTGCGGGCACTCACGGACTGAGGTCGGCCGAGCCGCGCAGGCGGCCGGCGCGCATGCCGTTCCCGGCCTCGGGTCGGTAGACTGGCACTCCGAGACATCGAGTGCCAGGAGAGGAGCGCGCACATGGTCAGCGACCGCGGACTGCAGGTGCTCCGGGCCATCGTGCAGGACTACGTCGACACGCACGAGCCGGTCGGCAGCCGCTCCATCGTCGAGCGGCACTCCTTCGGCGTCTCGGCGGCGACCATCCGCAACGACATGGCGCTCCTCGAGGACGAGGAGCTCATCGCCCAGCCGCATACGTCGTCGGGCCGCGTCCCGACGGACAAGGGCTACCGCGTCTTCGTCGACCACCTCGCCGAGCTGCGCCCGCTGTCATCGGCCCAGCGGTCGGCGATCGCGTCGTTCCTGGGCGACCCGGCCGACCTCGACGACCTCCTCGCGCGCACCGTCCGCCTCCTCACGCAGCTCACCGGACAGGTCGCGCTCGTGCAGTACCCGTCCTTCGCCCGGGCGAGCGTGACGCACGTGCAGCTCGTGCCGCTCGACGGCCGCCGCGTGCTCGTCATCATCGTGACCGACACCGGCCGCGTGTCGCAGCGCATCACGGGCCTTGCCGACGAGCTCGACGCGGAGTCGATCGAGCGGGTCGCCGCGCGCCTCGTGCCCCTCCTCGCCGGCCGCTCCGTGGCCGACGCGGCCGAGCAGCTGCAGCGCGGCGCCGAGCTCGCTGCCGCTCCCGTCAGCGCCGTCGATCGCGCGCTGCACAGGATCGCGCAGGCGGCAGCCGAGGAGCTCGACGAGTTCCGCCAGAACCGCCTCGTGCTGGCGGGCTCGGCGACCCTCGCGAAGCGCGAGCAGGACTTCCGCGGCAGCATCCATCCGCTCCTCGAGGCGATCGAGGAGCAGGTGACGCTGCTGCGGCTCATGAGCGAGATGGTCGCCGACGAGCAGGGTCTCTCGGCGAGCATCGGCCGCGAGAACGCGGCCTTCGGGCTCTCCGAGGCGTCGATCGTCGCGAGCGAGTACGACTCGGCCGTCGGCGCGGCGCGCATCGGCATCATGGGGCCCACGCGCATGGACTACCCCCGCAACCTCGCTGCGGCGCGGGCGGTCGCCCGCTACCTGACGAGGCTGCTGGACGAGGACGAGGGCCGGCGCTGACGCGTCGCCCGACGGATCGGAGCACGGGCGCACGACGCCCGCAGGAAGGCTGATGTGGCTGATCACTACGAGACCCTCGGCGTGTCGAAGGACGCGTCGCAGGAGGACATCAAGAAGGCGTACCGCAAGCTCGCGCGTCGCCTGCACCCGGATGTGAACCCCGCACCCGAGGCCGCGGAGGAGTTCAAGTCGGTCACGCACGCGTACGACGTGCTCAGCGACCCCGAGCAGCGCCGCCGCTACGACATGGGCGGCGACGAGTCGCCGTTCGGCGGCGCGGGCTTCGGCGGATTCGGCGACATCTTCGAGACGTTCTTCGGCGCCTCGGGCGGCGGTCGCGGCGGTCGGCCGCGCTCGCGCCGAGAGCGCGGACAGGACGCGCTCGTCCGCGTGACGCTCGAGCTCGGCGATGTCGTGTTCGGCACGCACCGCGACATCGAGGTCGACACGGCTGTGCTCTGCGAGACCTGCCAGGGGTCCTGCTGCCAGCCGGGGACGAGCCCCGCGACGTGCGACATCTGCGGCGGCACGGGCCACGTGCAGCGCCAGGTGCGCAGCCTCCTCGGCAACATGGTGACGTCGCAGCCCTGCGGCGCGTGCCAGGGCTACGGCACCGTCATCCCGCACCCGTGCGCGACCTGCGGCGGCCAGGGCCGCGTGCGCTCGCGCCGCACCGTGTCGCTCGACATCCCCGCGGGCGTCGAGACGGGCCTGCGTCTGCAGCTGCCGGGCTCGGGCGAGGTGGGCCCCGCCGGCGGCCCGAACGGCGACCTGTACGTCGAGGTCACGGTCGCCCCGCACCGGGTGTTCAGCCGCGACGGGGACGACCTGCTCGCGACCCTCGAGGTGTCGATGACCGACGCGATCCTCGGCACGACGACGACCATCGCCGGGCTCGACGGCGAGGTCGAGGTCGAGGTGCGCCCTGGCATCCAGTCGGGCGAGGTGCTGACGATCAAGGAGCGCGGGATCACCGGGCTGCGCACCTCGCGTCGCGGCGACCTGCGCGTGGGCGTCCAGGTCGTCACGCCGACGAAGGTCGATCACCGCACGCGTCAGCTCCTCGAGGAGCTCGCGCGGCGCACGAAGGCGCCCGCGCCGCGCCTGGCCGAGTTTCACCAGGGGCTGTTCTCGAAGCTCCGCGACCGGTTCCGCGGCTAGGGCCCATGGCGCTGCACTTCCACGACGAGCGCGCGGGGGCGGTCTCGCCCGGCGGCGAGCTCGAGCTCACGGGTGCGGAGGCGCACCACGCCGCATCCGTGCGCCGCGTGCGCGTCGGCGAGGAGGTCACGGTCACGGATGGCCGCGGCGCGTGGCTCGCGGGCACGTGCGAGAGCGTCTCGCCGCAGCGCGTCGTCGTGCGGATCGCCTCGCGCCAGGATCTGCCGCCCCAGTCCCCGCGGCTCGTGCTCGTGCAGGCGCTCGCGAAGGGCGATCGGGACGAGCTCGCGGTGCAGGCGGCGACCGAGCTCGGCATCGACGAGGTCGTGCCGTGGCAGGCGGCGCGCAGCGTCTCGCGCTGGCAGGGGCCGAAGGCGGAGAAGGGTCGCGCCCGCTGGGCCTCGATCGTCCGCGAGGCCGCGAAGCAGGCGCACCGGGCGTGGATCGCGGAGGTCTCGCCGATCGCGACGACGGCGCAGGTCGCAGAGCGCGCGGCGTCGGCGCGCGTGCTCGTGCTCGACCCGACCGCGCAGGCCGCCCTGACCTCGATCGACGTCGACGACGCCCGCGATCTCGTGCTCGTCGTCGGCCCCGAGGGCGGCATCGCGCCCGACGAGCTGGAGCGCCTCGCGGCCGCCGGCGCCGAGCGCGTGCGCCTCGGCGACACGATCCTGAGGACCTCGACCGCGGGCCCGGCGGCCCTCGCCGTCCTCAACGCGAAGCTCGGGCGCTGGTGACCGCGGTGGATAGACTCGACCGCATGAGCGAGCCGTCGATCTTCACGCGCATCCTGCAGGGCGAGATCCCGGGAACCATCGTCGCCGAGACCGAGCGCGTGTTCGTGCTGCAGGACATCAGCCCGCAGGCGCCCGTCCACCTCCTCGTCATTCCGAAGACGCAGGAGTACCGCGACGTCGTCGAACTCGCGGCGGGCGACCCCTCGCTCCTCGCCGAGATGGTCCAGACCGCGAAGGCGGTCGCCGAGGACCACGCCGGCGGGCAGTTCCGTCTGATCTTCAACACCGGCGCAGACGCGGGCCAGACCGTGTTCCACGTGCACGCGCACGTGCTCGCCGGAGAACTCCAGGAGAAGAGCCTCGTTGGCCACTGACCCCATGGGCGTCGCCCAGCCGGACGACGACGTCGTCACCCAGACCATCCACGCCGACGGCGTCGCGATGGTGCAGCTCCTCGGACCGCAGGACCGCCTCCTGCGCATGGTCGAGCGCGAGCACCCCGCCGTCGACGTCCTCGTGCGCGGCAACGAGATCACCCTGCGCGGGTCGGCCTCCGCCGTGCGCGCCGCGCGCGCCCTCGTCGACGAGCTGCTGCAGCTCACGCGCGAGGGGCACGACCTCGGCCCCGCCGACATCGCGACGTCGAACCGCATCCTCGAGCAGGGCGGGCCGCGCCCGAGCGAGGTGCTCGGCGAGGCGATCCTGTCGACCCGCGGCAAGGTCATCCGCCCGAAGACCCTCGGCCAGAAGAAGTACGTCGACGCGATCGACGAGAACACGATCGTCTTCGGCATCGGCCCTGCGGGCACGGGGAAGACCTACCTCGCGATGGCGAAGGCCGTGCAGGCCCTGCAGCGCCGCGAGGTGAACCGCATCATCCTCACGCGCCCCGCGGTCGAGGCGGGGGAGCGGCTCGGCTTCCTGCCCGGAACGCTGACCGACAAGATCGATCCGTACCTCCGGCCGCTGTACGACGCGCTCAACGAGATGATGGACCCCGAGCTCGTGCCGAAGCTCATGGCGAGCGGGACGATCGAGGTCGCGCCGCTCGCGTACATGCGCGGGCGCACGCTCAACGACTCGTTCGTCGTCCTCGACGAGGCCCAGAACACGACCCCCGAGCAGATGAAGATGTTCCTCACGCGCCTCGGGTTCGGCACCCGGATGGTCGTCACGGGCGACATCACGCAGGTCGACCTGCCGGGTGGGACGTCGGGGCTGCGGCTCGTGACGCGCATCCTCGACGGCGTCGACGACATCCACTTCGCACGGCTCTCGAGCGATGACGTCGTGCGCCACACGCTCGTGGGCCGCATCGTCGACGCCTACAGCGAGTACGACGAGAAGCGCGCCGCGCACCGAGCGGAGCTGGACGAGGCGCGCGAATTCGCGAACCGCGCCGAGCGGCGCGGTGCGTCGCGCACGGGCGGTCCGCGCGACCGCAAGCCGAAGCGGGGGATCCGATGATCGACATCAACAACGAGTCCGCCATCGCGGTCGACGAGAGCGTCCTGCTGCGTCTGACGCAGCACAACCTCGCGCAGCTGCACGTCAGCCCCGACGCCGAGGTCGCGATCGTCCTCGTCGACGAGGGCGCCATGGAGGCGCTGCACGTGCAGTGGATGGACGAGCCCGGCCCGACCGACGTCCTGAGCTTCCCGATGGACGAGCTCCGACCGGGCACCGACGACATGCCGACGCCCGCGGGACTCCTGGGCGACATCGTGCTGTGCCCGCAGGTCGCGGAAGGCCAGGCCGAGAAGGCCGGCCACTCGCTCATGGACGAGCTCATCCTGCTCACGACCCACGGGCTGCTCCACCTGCTCGGGTACGACCACGCCGAGCCGGAGGAGCACCGCGTCATGTTCGGGCTCCAGGATCGGCTCATCGCGAGCTTCGCCGCCGAGGAACGCAGACGCCCGCGCACATGATCGAGACGCTGCTGCTGATCGGGGCCGTCGTGCTCGTCGCGGTCGGGGGCCTCATGTCCGCACTCGACGCCGCGCTGTCGGTCAGCTCGCGGGCCGACCTCGTCGACCTCGCGACCGAGGGCCGCAACGCGCGGGCGCTCGCCCACATCGCCGACGACCCCGACAGCCACGCGAACGCGATCGGCTTCCTGAGGGTGCTCGCGGAGACCGGCGCCGCCGTGTTCGCGACGGTCGCGTTCATCCTGCTGTTCGACAGCGTCTGGTGGGCCGTGCTCGCGACGGTCGTCGTCATGACGGGCTTCTCGTTCGTCGCGGTCGCCTCGAGTCCGCGCTCCGCGGGGCGCCGGCATGCGGAGGCGCTGCTGTCCTGGTTCGCTCCGCTCGTGCGCGGTGTGCGCATCGTGCTCGGGCCCCTCGTGAAGGCGCTCGTCGTGGTCGGCAACGCGATCACGCCGGGCGGCGGCCGGCGCAGCTTCGAGTCGGAGGACCAGCTGCTGAGCATGGTCGACGAAGCCGCGTCGAACGACCTCATCGAGGCCGACGATCGCGACCTCATCCACTCGGTGTTCGACTTCACCGACCAGGTCGTGCGCGTCGTCATGGTGCCGCGCACCGAGATGGTCACGGTCGAGGCCGACGCCACCGCGCGCGAGGCCATGACGATCTTCCTCCAGCGCGGCATGTCGCGCCTGCCGGTGGTCGACGGGGAGATCGACGACGTCGTCGGGGTCCTGTATCTGAAGGACCTCGTCCTGCACGCGTTCCGCGAGGGCGCCGCGTGGCACGAGGGCACGACCGCCCGGGCCCTCGCGCGGCCTGCCGTGTTCGTCCCGGAGCAGATGCGCGCCGAGACGCTCCTGCAGCAGATGAAGCGCGACGCCGTGCACGTCTGCATCGTCGTCGACGAGTACGGCGGCGTCGCAGGCCTCGTGACCCTCGAGGACCTCATCGAGGAGCTCGTCGGCGACATCTCCGACGAGTACGACCAGCCGTCGAAGGAGATCGTCGATCTCCCGGACGGCACCTTCCGGGTGAGCGCGAGCCTCGGGCTCGACGAGGTGGGCGAGCTGTTCGGCATCGAGCTCGAGGACGACGACGTCGACTCGATCGGCGGGCTCCTCGGCAAGCACATCGGCCGCGTGCCGCAGCCGGGCGACATGGCCGAGGTCGAGGGCCTCATCCTCACCGGCGGCACGTCGCGCGGCCGCGGACGGGGGATCGCGACCGTGTTCGTCGACCGGAGCCCTGCTCTGCGCGCTGTCGACGAGGTGCGCGGCCGTCACCCGCGCACGGGCGAGCTCGCGCTGCCGGTGACGGTGGAGGTGCCGACCGTGCGCGAGCCGGCGAAGAAGAGCGGCGGCCGGAAGTCCGCGGCGAAGAGGAACGGCGGCCGCTCGGACGACGCCGCGAGGAAGGACGAACCCCATGACTGATTCCCCGGAGCACACGAGCCGGAGCGGGTTCGTGACCTTCGTCGGCCGGCCGAACGTGGGCAAGTCGACGCTCATGAACGCGCTCGTCGGCGAGAAGGTCGCGATCACGAGCGAGAAGCCGCAGACCACGCGCCGCGCCATCCGCGGCATCCTCAACCGCCCCGGCGGTCAGCTCATCGTGGTCGACACACCGGGCATCCACCGCCCGCGCACGCTCCTCGGCCAGCGTCTGAACGACCTCGTCGAATCGGTGCTCGGCGACGTCGACGTCATCGCCTTCTGCGTGCCCGCGCAGGAGAAGGTCGGACCGGGCGACCGCCGGATCGCCGAATCGCTCGACGGCTATCCTCGCGCGAAGAAGGTCGCCATCGTCACGAAGACCGACGCGTCGTCGCACGAGCAGATCATGGAGCGCCTCCTCGAGGTCGACGCCCTCCGCGAGGACTGGGCCGCGGTCATCCCCCTGTCGTCGATCACCGGAGAGCGCCTCGACGTGCTGACGGATGAGCTGCTCGCCCTCATGCCCGAGGGCCCTGCGCTCTACCCCGACGGCGTCGTCACCGACGAGTCGACCGAGGACCGCGTCGCCGAGATCATCCGCGAGGCCGCGCTCGAGGGCGTGCGCGACGAGCTGCCGCATTCGATCGCCGTCACGATCTCCGACATCGCGCCGCGGGAGGACCATCCCGAGCTGACCGACGTCTGGGCCGACCTCGTGGTCGAGCGCGACAGTCAGAAGGCCATCATCATCGGCCGGAAGGGCACGCGCCTCAAGGAGGTGGGCTCGCGGGCGCGAGCGCAGCTCGAGCCGCTGCTCGGCACGCGGGTGTTCCTCTCGCTTCACGTGCGCGTCGCGAAGGAGTGGCAGCGCGACCCCAAGCAGCTGAGGCGCCTCGGCTTCTGAGGCGATCGCTATGCGAGCCCGGCGTCGCGCGCGATCACGGCCGCGGCCATCCGGCTCGCGACGCCCAGCTTCGCGAGTACGTGCGAGACATGGCTCTTGACGGTCGTCTCCGATACGTGGAGCTCGCGCGCAATCTCGGCGTTGGACCGGCCGGCGCCGAGCCCGACGAGCACCTCGCGCTCGCGCGGCGTGAGCAGGTCGAGAGCGGCGGGAGGCTCGGGCCGCTCCGGCGCGCGTCCGACGCTCCGGATGACCCGCAGCGTCACCTCGGGCGCGAGGACGCCCTCGCCGGCCGCCACGCGGCGGACGCCCGCGATGATCTCGTCCGCCTCCGCGGTCTTCAGGAGATAGCCGGAGGCGCCTGCCGCGAGGGCGCCGTCGACGTAGGCGTCCACCGCGAACGTCGTGAGCACGAGCACGGGGAACCCACGTGCGGTCAGGGCGGCAGTCGCCTCGATGCCGTCGACGCGCGGCATCCGCACGTCCATCAGCACGACGTCGGGCTCGAGCGCCGCAGCCTGCCGGATGGCCACCTGACCGTCGGCGGCCTCGCCGACGACCTCGATGTCGGAGGCGGCGGACAGGACGGCCGCGATGCCGGCGCGCACCGCTGCATGATCGTCGGCGACAAGGACGCGGATGGTCATGCGGGCGCCCCCGTCGTCCCGGCTGTCGTCGACAGCGGCGCCTCCACCCGCACCCGCCAGCGCGCGTCGACGGGGCCGGCCGAGCCGCGCGCGCCGATCGCCGACCAGCGCCTCTCCATCAGGTCGAGCCCGAGTCCGCGAGCACCCGTCGACGGCGCGCCGACGAGAGGGTTGTCGATCTCCAGCACGGCGACGGACCCGTCTGCGTGCAGCGACGCGTCAACGGCAGCTCCCGGCGCATGGCGAGCGGCGTTGACGATCGCCTCTCGCCCGATCTGCGCGAGCGCGGCCGAGACGTCGGGCGCGAGCGGCGGGCGGTCGGAGGCGACGCGGAGCGCGACGCCGAAGGCGTCGGCGGTGCGCTGAAGGGCGCTCACGGGGTCGTCGGCGGGCGGCAGCGCCGGTTCCTCGCGATCGGCGGCGAGCAGGGAGATCAGCGCACGGAGCTCGGCGAGCGCCTCGCGGCTCGCGGTGCGCACCGCGTCGACGGATGCCCCGGTGCGCGCGTCGAGGCCTCCCCGCGCGCCGAGCGCGCTCGTCTGGAGCGAGATCGCGCTGAGGCGCGCGGCGATCTCGTCATGCAGCGCGGCCGCGAGTCGGGCGCGCTCGGCGCGCACGGCCGCGGTCCGGTCGAGCTCTGCGGCGTGGGCGACGGCGTCGGCGCGCTCGCGCTCGAGGCGGACCAGCGCGTCGCGCTGGCGCACCGATGTGCCCCACGCGATCGGGAGGCCGAGCAGCGCGCCGTAGGTGAGGAGGACCGCGACGAGGCCCTCGACCGGCGCGGCGATCGCCAGCGCGGCGAGGACGGCGACGGCGATCGCGAGGACGACGCGCATGCGGCGCGCATCGAGCACGAGCGCGGCCGCGTAGAGCGCGTCGAACATGGCGACGGTCGGCACGAAGGCGATCGATCCCGACACGAGGTGCACGCTGACGACGAGGATCGCGCCGGCCGTGGCGACGGAGACCGTCGGCAGACGCCGCTTGAGCAGGAGCGGGACGAGGCAGGCGACGGCGAGCACCCACGGCATCCAGGGCTGGCCGAGCGGGCGGCCGCCGTCGCCGCCCGGGACGACGCCCGCCCAGGAGGCGACGGCGCCGAGCAGGAGGACGATGCCCGCGTTCGCGAGGTCGCCCGCCGTCGAGCGGTAGCGGACGAAGGGGAGGACCCACTCGTCGAGGGGAGCGCGCGCCATGCTCCCATTCCAGCATCGATCCGGCTGCTCGCCCTCCTCCGAAAGACGGAGACGGCGGCGCGGAGACCGCCACCTTCGGCCGATGCGCGCCTGCGGGCGTCACGCGACGCTGTCGACATGGACATCACGACGATCGGCACCCTCGCGCTGCTCGCCCTCGCCGACTCGACGAGCTTCGGCACGCTGCTCATCCCCCTCTGGCTGCTGCTCGCGAGCTCGCGGCCCCACCCCTCGCGCATGCTCGCCTATCTCGCGACGGTGGCGGGGTTCTACCTGGCGATGGGCGTCCTGCTGTCGATCGGGGCCCGCCTCCTCCTCGACGGGATCCGGGACTGGCTCGCGTCGGACGGCGGCGCGATCGCGATGCTCGTCGTGGGCGGCGTGCTGCTCGCCGGCGCGATCCTCACCGGGACGAGGAAGGACGCCGGTCCGTCGCCGCGCCTGCTCGCCTGGCGCGAGCGCGCCGTCGGAGCGGAGGACGGGCCCATCCGCCCGCTCATCCTGCTCGCCCTCGCCGCGACGGCGATCGAGATCGCCACCCTGCTGCCGTACCTCATGGCGATCGGGATCATGGACGCCGCCCGGCTCCCGCCCGCCGCGCACCTCGGCCTGCTCGCCGCGTACTGCCTCGTCATGGTGGCCCCCGCGCTCGCGCTCCTCGTGCTGCGCGTTGTCGCGCACGCCGCGGTGGAGCCGCTCCTGCGTCGCGTGAACGCCTGGCTCACCCGGCAGGCAGGCGAGATGACCGCCTGGATCGTCGGGATCATCGGCTTCCTCCTCGTGCGCGCGGGCACGAGCCATTTCGGGGGCGTGAGCGACGTGTTCGAGCGCCTGCCCGACATCGTCGCGGGCTGAGTTCAGCAGCCTGCTCAGCAAGGCGCGTCGCGGTAGACCAGAGTGCTCAGGCAAGAGGGGAAACCCGCGGATCCGACTGTGCACTCTGCGTGTTACGGTAGATGCATGCGCTGTGGCGGTCTGCTTCTTCTTAGCTGCCGCGACGAGATCTCGATCTAGGGCCCCTCGTCGCGGAGCTTTCTGTCGGCCCGATCTCGTCTGCAGAACCCGGAAGAAGCATCGATCATGAAGAACAACCAGAAGCCCAGCGCCATGCCGATCCACCGCTATCGGCCCTTCCACGAGCAGATCGCCGTGGACCTCCCCGACCGCACGTGGCCGGGCAAGCGCATCGAGAAGGCGCCCCGGTGGTGCGCCGTCGACCTGCGCGACGGCAACCAGGCGCTCATCGATCCCATGAGCCCCGAGCGCAAGCGCGTGATGTTCGACCTCCTCGTCAAGATGGGATACAAGGAGATCGAGGTCGGCTTCCCGTCGGCCAGCCAGACCGACTTCGACTTCGTGCGCCAGCTCATCGAAGAGGACCTCATCCCCGACGATGTGACGATCCAGGTCCTCACGCAGGCGCGCGAGCACCTCATCGCCCGCACCTACGAGGCGATCAAGGGCGCGAAGCAGGCGATCGTGCACCTCTACAACTCGACGAGCGTGCTCCAGCGCGAGGTCGTGTTCCGCACCGACAAGCAGGGCATCATCGACATCGCCCTGGCCGGCGCGCGCTGGTGCAAGCAGTACGAGGAGACCGTTCCCGAGACGACGGTCTACTACGAGTACTCGCCCGAGTCGTACACCGGCACCGAGCTCGAGTTCGCTGTCGAGATCTGCAACGAGGTCATGAAGGTGCTCGTGCCGACGCCCGAGCGCAAGATCATCCTCAACCTGCCGGCGACGGTCGAGATGACGACGCCGAACGTGTACGCCGACTCGATCGAGTGGATGAGCCGCCACCTCGACAACCGCGAGAACGTCATCCTGTCGCTGCACCCGCACAACGACCGCGGGACGGCCGTCGCCGCGGCGGAGCTGGGCTACCTGGCGGGCGCCGACCGCATCGAGGGCTGCCTGTTCGGCAACGGCGAGCGCACGGGCAACGTCGACCTCGTCGCACTGGGCATCAACATGTTCACGCAGGGGATCGACCCGCAGATCGACTTCAGCGACATCGACCAGGTCAAGCGCACGGTCGAGTACTGCAACCAGCTGCCGGTTCCCGAGCGCAGCCCGTGGGCCGGCGACCTCGTGTTCACCGCCTTCAGCGGATCGCACCAGGATGCGATCAAGAAGGGCTTCGAGGCCATGGACGCGCAGGCGAAGGCCCAGGGCGTCTCGGTCGACGAGATCGAGTGGGCCGTCCCGTACCTGCCGGTGGACCCGAAGGACCTGGGGCGCTCCTACGAGGCCGTCATCCGCGTCAACTCGCAGTCCGGCAAGGGCGGCGTCGCGTACCTCCTGAAGGCCGACCACGCGCTCGACCTGCCGCGCAAGCTGCAGATCGAGTTCTCCGGCGTCGTCCAGGCGAAGACCGATCAGGAGGGCGGCGAGGTCACGAGCGACCAGATCTGGGCGATCTTCCAGGACGAGTACCTGCCGTCGCCCGTCGACGAGCAGCGCTGGGGCCGGTTCGAGCTGCTCGGAACCCGCTCGAACCGCGACGCGTCGGGTGAGGGCACGCTCTCGGTGACGCTCCGCGACGGCGACGCGACGGTCGAGGCGTCTGCCGCAGGCAACGGACCCATCGCCGCGTTCCTCGAGATCGTGCGCGAGCAGGGCATCGACGTCACGCTCTACGACTACGTCGAGCACGCGATGAGCGCCTCGGCCGACGCGCAGGCGGCCGCCTACGTCGAGCTGCAGGTCGACGGCGAGCGCCTGTGGGGCGTCGGCATCGACGGCGACATCTCGACGGCATCGCTCAAGGCGATCATCTCGGCCGTCAACCGCTCGATCCGCGCCCGCGAGGGCGAGCTCGTCGGGGCCTGATCCGGCGACATCGGAGCGGGTCGGGTCCTTCGGGGCCCGGCCCGCTCCGCATGTGCGGGATCAGTCGTCCTCGCGCGGCCTGGTGATGTCGTCGGGCAGGATGATCGCGCCGGTGTGCCCGAGATCGGCCGCGGCGGGGATGTCGCCGGCGGAGATGACGGGGATCTCGCGCGTCTCGAGCGCGACCCGGCGGCGGTTGAGGCGCCGCTGCTCCGGCAGCGACAGGTCGAACACCACCGCGAGCACGCGGATGATCGTCGTGAGCACGATGCCGAGGATCGCGGCGGCGACGATCGGCAGGCCGAGCGCGTACGAGACCGCGAGCGCGGCGTTGCCGACGACCGCGGCGACCGCGTAGAGCGACCCGACGTGCATGATCGCGACCGGGAGCCCCATCGCGATGTCGCGGATCACGCTGCCGCCGACCGCGGCGCACGCGCCGATGAAGATCGCGGGGATGAGCGGGATGCCGTTCGCGATCGCCTTCGCCGTGCCGAACGCGCCGAACATCCCGATCACGACCGCGTCGAGCATGACGATCACCTTGTTCAGGCGGTCGAAGATGCCCGCGAGCAGCATGCCGACGAGCGAGGCGCCCACGGCGGTCACGAGGTACCAGTTGTTCTGGAGGGTCGCGGGGGCGAGTCCGAGCAGGATGTCGCGGATGATCCCTCCGCCCATCCCGATCATCGTGCCGATGATCGCGACGCCGAGGAGGTCCAGTCGCGCGCGCCCGCGGAAGCCCGACGCGAACAGCGCGCCCTGGATGCCGCCGAGGCCGACGGCGAGGAGGTCGGCCCAGAGCGGGATCACGAAGAGCGGCTCGGTCACGCGTCCATCCTCGCGCACAGGCTCGATAATCGAACGGTGCCCACCTATCGAGACGAAGCCGTCGTGCTCCGCACCCACAAGCTGGGCGAGGCCGACCGCATCGTCACGCTGCTGACGAAGCAGCACGGGCGGGTGCGCGCCGTCGCGAAGGGCGTGCGCCGCACCTCGTCGAAGTTCGGTGCGCGCCTCGAGCCGTTCATGGTGGTCGACGCGCAGTTCTACATCGGCCGCAGCCTCGACATCGTGCAGCAGGCCGACTCGCTGGGCGCCTACGGTGCCGACATCGTCGCCGACTACGAGCGCTACACGGCCGCGAGCGCCATGGTCGAGGCGGCCGACCGCGTGAACGAGGCGGAGTCGACGCCGCAGCAGTTCTTCCTGCTCGTGGGCGCGCTGCGCTCGCTGTCGCGCGGCGAGCACGCTCCGAACGCGATCATGGACTCGTACCTGCTGCGCACGATGGCGCTCTCCGGATGGGCCCCCTCGTTCGAGGACTGCGCGCGCTGCGGCGCGGCGGGGCCGCACGACCGGTTCGTCGCGCAGCTGGGCGGCGTCGTGTGCGAGGCGTGCGCGCCGGCCGGCAGCCCCCGCGTGAGCCGGGCCACCCTGAGCCTCCTCGCGGCGCTTCTCGAGGGCGACTGGGAGCGCGTGGACGCCACGCCCGCGGGCGAGCTGTCCGCGGCCTCCGGTCTCGTCGCGGCGTACGCGCAGTTCCACCTCGAGCGCGCCATCCGCTCGTTCAGCCACGTCGAGAAGCACCGTTGACGACCCCGCGAGAGAGCACATGAGCCCCAAGCCCTACACCCACCCCGACGCCGAGCCGTACAAGCCCCTCGACTGGACGGGGCTCCAGCCGCCGGCGTTCGCCGGTCCCGTGCCGCACCATGTCGCGATCGTCATGGACGGCAACGGCCGCTGGGCGAACCGGCAGGGCCTGCCGCGCGTCGAGGGTCACCGACAGGGGATCGAGCAGCTGCTCGACGTCGTCGCGGGCGCGGTGCAGGCGGGGGTGAAGCACCTGTCGGTCTACGCGTTCTCCACCGAGAACTGGAAGCGCTCACCCGAGGAGGTGCGCTTCCTCATGAACTTCAGCCGGATCGTGCTGCACCGCTACCGCGACCAGCTCAACGAGTGGGGTGTGCGCATCCGCTGGGCCGGGCGCAAGCCGCGACTGTGGGGCTCCGTCATCAAGGATCTGCAGGAAGCCGAGAAGCTCACGGCCTCCAACAAGACGATGACCTTCACGATGTGCGTGAACTACGGCGGTCGGTACGAGATCGTCGACGCCGTGCGCGAGCTCGCGGAGGAGGTCAGGGCCGGGCGGCTCAAGCCGTCGGCGATCTCGGAGAAGTCGATCGCGAAGCGGCTCTACGTGCCCGACATGCCGGACGTCGACCTCTTCGTCCGCTCGAGCGGAGAGCAGCGCACGTCGAACTTCATGCTCTGGGAAGCCGCGTACGCCGAGATGGTCTTCCTCGACCGCCTCTGGCCGGACTTCACGCGCGAGGACCTGTGGGAGGCCATCCGCATCTTCCACAGTCGCGACCGGCGATACGGCGGGGCGGTCGACGCGCCGAAGGCGTGAGGGGAATGCCGACGCGTCGCGGCCCGTTGCATCCGGTGTGACGGATGCGATCAAGATCGACGTGTGGAGCGACATCGCCTGCCCCTGGTGCTACATCGGCAAGCGGAACCTGGAGACCGGGCTCGCGGAGGTGGCCGGCGACGACGACGCGCCGCGCGTCGAGGTGACGTTCCACTCGTTCGAGCTCGCGCCCGACACCCCCGTGGACTTCGACGGCTCCGAGCTCGACTTCCTCGTCGGCCACAAGGGCATGGCGCGAGAGCAGGTCGAGCAGATGCTCGAGCGGGTGACGGATGTCGCGGCGGGCGCGGGGCTCGCGTACCGGTTCGACATCCTGCAGCACACGAACACGGTCAAGGCGCACGAGCTCATCCACCACGCGAAGGCGAACGGGCGGCAGCTCGAGGTGACCGAGCGCCTCATGCAGGCCTACTTCACGGAGGGGCGCCACGTCGGGCGCATCGACGACCTCGTCGACATCGCGGCGGAGGCGGGGCTCGATCCGGATGGCGCGCGCGAGGCCCTCGAGTCGGGTCGCCACCTGCCCGACGTCCGTCGGGACCAGGAGCAGGCCCGCGCATACGGCATCAACGGCGTGCCGTTCTTCGTCATCGACGGGAAGTACGGCGTGAGCGGCGCTCAGCCGCCGCAGGCGTTCGCGCAGGTCGCACGCCAGGTGTGGGCCGAGCGCCGTGCGGCGGGAGAGCCCGCCGCCTGATCAGCGGGGGAGCGCGGCCTCGATCGCCTCGACGATCTCGGGCGCGTCCGGCTTGACCGGCGGCCGGAAGCGGCGCACCTCTCCCGAGGGGAGCACGAGGAACTTCTCGAAGTTCCAGGCGACCGGCCCGGCCAGGCCCACGCCGTCGCGGGTCTTCTTGAGCGCCCTGTAGAGCGCAGCGGCATGCGCGCCGTTGACGTTCACCTTCTCGTGGATCGGGAAGCTGACGCCCCACGTCGTGGCGCAGTAGTCGAGGATCTCCTCGAGCGACCCCGGCTCCTGGCCGAGGAACTGATTGCACGGGAAGCCGAGCACCGTCAGGCCCCGGTCGCCGTAGGTCCGCTGGAGCGCCTCGAGCTGCTCGTACTGCGGCGTGAGGCCGCACTTCGACGCGACGTTGACGACGAGCAGGACACCGTCGCCGTAGTCGGCGAGCGTCTTCTCGACGCCGTCGGCGTCGCGGAACGGGATACGGCGGAGATCATCGGGGGCGGTCATGGCCCCAGCCTAAGACGGCTGTGCACACTCGGCTCCGCCTCGGCTGGGGTCTGGAAGAATCGAGGGGTGACCACCGTCCTCACCCCTGCGCGCACGCTGCGGATCGGCCCGCTCGACATCGGCGTGCCCGTCGTGCTCGCCCCCATGGCCGGCATCACCAACACGGCGTTCCGCCGGCTGTGCCGCGAGTACGGCGGCGGCCTCTACGTCAGCGAGATGATCACGTCGCGCGCGCTCGTCGAGCGCAACGCCGCGACGATGCGCCTCATCCGGCACCACGAGTCCGAGAAGCCGCGCTCGATCCAGCTGTACGGCGTCGACCCCCAGACGATCGCGGCCGCCGCGCGGATCATCGCCGAGGAGGACAGGGCCGACCACATCGACCTGAACTTCGGCTGCCCGGTGCCCAAGGTCACGCGCAAGGGCGGCGGGTCCGCTCTGCCCTGGAAGCTCGGCCTGTTCCGCGACATCGTCGAGCAGGCGGTCGAGGCCGCCGGCCACATCCCGCTCACGGTGAAGATGCGCAAGGGCATCGACGCCGATCACCTCACGTATCTCGATGCGGGCCGCATCGCGGAGGACGCGGGCGCCGCCGCCGTGGCGCTGCACGCGCGGACGGCGTCGGAGTTCTACTCGGGCCACGCCGACTGGTCGGCGATCGCGAAGCTCAAGGAGGCCGTGACGAGCATCCCCGTGCTCGGAAACGGCGACATCTGGTCGGCCGACGACGCCGTGCGGATGATGGACGAGACCGGGTGCGACGGGGTCGTCGTCGGGCGCGGGTGCCTCGGGCGTCCGTGGCTCTTCGGCGACCTCGCGCGCGCGTTCGGGGCGCGAGGATACTCGGCGAGCGGAGCGAGCGGCCCCCGGTCGTTGAGCGAGCGCAGCGAGGCGAAGCACTCGGCGAGCGGAGCGAGCGGCCCCCGGTCGTTGAGCGAGCGCAGCGAGGCGAAACGCGAGGTCGACGCGACCCTCGGGTTCGTCGCGCAGGCCTTCCGCCGCCACGCGGAGCTGCTCGTCGAGTTCTTCGACGACGAGGATCGCGGATGCCGCGACATCCGCAAGCACGTCGCCTGGTACTTCAAGGGATACCCCGTGGGCGGCGACCTGCGTGCGCGACTGGCGACGGCGTCGAGTCTCGCCGAGATCGACGACCTGCTCGCCGAGCTCGACCACGACGCACCGTATCCGGGCGAGGCCGCGGAGGGCCAGCGCGGTCGCGCGGGCACGCCCAAGCGCCCCGTGCTGCCCGAGGGATGGCTCGACTCGCGCGAGCTGGGCGAGGCCGCGAGCTGCGAGCTGCGCGAAGCGGAGCTGGACACCAGTGGCGGCTGAGGGCACGGGCGCCGCGCCCCGCCCCGCGGGCTACACGGACGCCGATGCCGAGCGCTTCCACCGCGAGACGCATCGCTCGCAGCGCGATGACTTCGCGCGCGACCGTGCGCGCGTGCTGCACTCCGCTGCCCTGCGGCAGCTCGCCGCGAAGACGCAGGTCCTGAGCCCCGCGAGTCCCGCGGACTTCGCGCGCAACCGCCTCACCCATTCGCTCGAGGTCGCGCAGGTCGGGCGCGAGCTCGGCACCGCGCTCGGGCTCGCGGAGGACGTCGTGGACGCGGCATGCCTCAGCCACGACCTGGGTCATCCGCCCTTCGGGCACAACGGCGAGAAGGCGCTCAACGAATGGGCGTCCGAGATCGGCGGGTTCGAGGGCAACGCGCAGAGCCTGCGCATCCTCACCCGGCTCGAGTCGAAGGTGCTCGACGACGAGCGCTCGTACGGGCTCAACCTGACCCGCGCGACGCTCGACGCCGCGTGCAAGTACCCGTGGACGGTCGCCGACCCGGTGGCCGATCCGGGCGGGCGCCTGAAGTTCGGCGTGTACCCCGAGGACGAGGACGTGTTCCGCTGGCTGCGCGAGGGCGCCCCGGCCAAGGAGCGCTGCATCGAGGCGGAGGTGATGGACCTCTCCGACGACATCGCGTACTCCGTGCACGACTTCGAGGACGCGGTGGTGAACGGGTATCTCGATCTCGCCCACGTCAGCGATCCGGTCGCGCACCATCCGCTCATCGGCCAGGTGCAGCAGTGGGTCGGATACGACTACCCGCGCGACGAGCTCGCCGACGCCCTCTACCGCCTCACGCGCATCCCGATGTGGATGCGCGCCTTCGACCGTTCACGGCGCGACCTCGCCCGTCTGAAGAACCTCACGAGCGATCTCATCGGCCGGTTCGCCCGCGCCGCGGTGGACGCGACGCGTGCGGCCTACCCCGCGGCGTCGCTCACGCGATACGGCGGCCACGTCGTGGTTCCGCGCGAGATCGAGGTCGAGATCGCCGTGCTCAAGGGCCTCATGGGCGCGACGATCGTGACGATCGACGAGCGCCGGCACATCTACGCCGAGCAGCGGCGCGTGCTCAAGCGCATCGCAGACGCCCTGGTCTCGACGGACGCGCTGTGGTCGACCGGCGCCGACGCCCTCGAGCCGGCGTTCGCGGCCGACTTCCTCGCCGCCGACAGCGACGCCGCGCGCACCCGCGTGGTCGTGGACCAGGTCGCCTCCCTGACCGATCAGACCGCCGTCGCGTGGCACAACCGGCTCGTCGGCGAGGTCGACCCCGCCGAGGTCGGCATCTGGGCCCCTCGTCACGCGCGCCGCGGGGCGCCGTCGAAGGCCGCGCGCGCGTCGCAGGTGGCCTGATGCCGCGCATCCGGCAGGCCGACGTCGACGAGGTCAAGGCCCGGACGAACATCGCCGACATCATCGGGGAGCGGGTCGCGCTGAAGTCCGCGGGCGTGGGGTCGCTCAAGGGGCTCTGCCCCTTCCACGACGAGAAGAGCCCGAGCTTCCACGTGCGCCCTCAGGTGGGCTTCTACCACTGCTTCGGCTGCGGCGAGTCGGGCGACGTCTACACCTTCCTGCGCGAGATGGACCACGTCTCGTTCACGGAGGCCGTGGAGAAGCTGGCCGCGCGCATCGGCTACACGCTGCACTACGAGGACGGCGGGCCCGCGCCCGAGACGAGCGGCCGCGCACGCCTGTTCGCCGCGAACGCCGCCGCTGCGGAGTTCTTCCGCGCGCAGCTCATGTCGCCCGAAGCTGATGCCGCGCGCCGCTTCCTCGGGGAGCGCGGGTTCGATGCGGGCGCGGCGGCGCACTTCGGTGTCGGATACGCCCCCAAGGGCTGGGACCACATGCTCGACGCGCTCACGGCGAAGGGCTTCACGCGCGAGGAGCTGACGACGGCGGGGCTCGTCTCCACGAATCAGCGCGGAGGCGTCTACGACCGGTTCCGCGGGCGCGTGATCTGGCCCATCCGGGATGTGACCGGCCAGACCGTCGGGTTCGGCGCGCGCAAGCTCTACGACGACGACCAGGGCCCGAAGTACCTCAACACCCCCGAGACGCCCATCTACAAGAAGTCGCAGGTGCTCTACGGCCTGGACCTCGCGAAGCGCGACATCTCGCGCGGCGACCCTCGGCGGGTCGTGGTCGTCGAGGGCTACACCGACGTCATGGCGTGCCACCTCGCGGGCGTCACGACCGCGATCGCAACGTGCGGCACGGCCTTCGGGGCCGAGCACGTCACGGTGCTGCGCCGCGTCATGGGCGACTCCTCTGCCTCGGGCGAGGTGGTGTTCACCTTCGACGGAGACGCCGCAGGCCAGAAGGCCGCCATCCGCGCCTTCACCGACGCGAAGAGCTTCAACGCGCAGACCTTCGTCGCGGTCGCCCCCGACGGACTCGATCCGTGCGACCTGCGCCTGCAGCGAGGCGACGGTGCGGTGCGCAGTCTCGTCGACCACAAGGTCCCGATGTTCGAGTTCGTGATCGACCGCGCCGTCTCGCGGTTCGACCTCGGGACGGTGGAGGGCCGTGTCGGCGCCCTGCGCGCCGCGGCGCCCATCGTGGCCGAGATCCGCGACCGGCTTCTGCGCCCCGGCTACGAGCGCGTCCTCGCCCGGCGACTGGGCATGGATCCGACCGACGTCCACGGGGAGGTCGAGCGCGCCGCACGGCAGACGTCGGGCGACGCGCAGCGCCGCCCGGAGCCGGCCCGGACAGAGGTGCCCGAGAGTGAGGCCGCGCCCGTGGTGCGCGTGTCGCTCGCGACGCTGCCGCGCGGCACCGACACGGCCATCGAGCGCGACGCGCTCACGGGCATCCTCCAGTACGGGCACCGCGTCGAGCCGAATCTCCTGCATCGCGCGCTCTCCCTGCCGTTCCGCACGCCGGCGCTCGAGGCGGTGCGGGTGGCGGTCGAGGCCGTCGACCGCACGAAGATCGGATGGTCGGTCGCCGCGGTAGAGATGGTGCGGGAGCCCTACCGCTCGCTCGCGGCCGAGCTCATCACGCGCGACTTCCCGGCGCTCAACGAGGAGCGCGCCGTGCTCTCGGTGAACGATCTGTGCCGTCGCATCGTCCTGCGGGCGATCGATGCCGAGAAGAACGAGCTGCTCGGAGCGGTGCAGCGGGTGGCTCCCGAGTCCGAGGAGGGCCGCGCCGTGCGCGTGCGGCTGCGCGATCTCGACATCGAGCGGCGCCAGCTGCTCGACGAGTCCTAGACGGCAAGGCAGGATGGAACAATGCGCGTGCCCGACGACACCGAGAACGCCGTCCGCTGTGTCGACCTGAGCGTGTCCCGCTCGGGCCGCGGCCAGGCCATCCGCGCCGTGGACGGCGTGACCGCGACGCTTCCCGTCGGCGGGACCCTCTGCGTCTCGGGCCCGACCGGCTCGGGCAAGTCGAGCCTGGCCTCCGTCCTCGCCGGCACGCGCGACCGCTCGATCGCCGTGTCGGGAGGTGACGCGTTCGTCACGGGCATCTCGGTGCGCCGCCCCGGTCGCGCGCACCGCGTGCTGACCTATCGCACGGGCTACGTGCCGCAGGGCGGGGGAGCCGCCCTGCCCTCGCGCCTGACCGTCTCCGAGGTCATCACGGAGCCGATCACGTCACGCGACCGGCGCGTGAATCAGCGGGCCCTCGCGGTGCGCGTGGCTGCGCTGCTCGACGAGATGCACCTGCCGCTCGGCGCGGCCTCGAAGTTCCCGTACGAGCTGAGCGCCGGCATGCGCCAGCGCGTCGCGTTCGCGCGCGCGCTCATCCTCGATCCGCGGGTGCTCATCGCCGATGAGCCGCTCGCCAACATCGGGCTCGAGGTGCGGCACGTCATCTTCGACGCGATCATCCGCCGTCAGCAGGAGTGGGGGATGGCCGCGCTGCTCGTGACGAACGATGCGGACCTCGCGCGCGAGCTCGACGCCGATCGCCTCATCCTGCGCTCGGGGCACGTGGTGGCCGCCGGCGACGCCGAGCATCTGGACTGGACGCCGGGCATGAAGAGCACCGAGACGCTGCTCATCGCGTGACGACACGCCCGCGTGCACGGCTCGGTTTCCGTGTGCGCTTGCGCGTTTGCTAAGCTAGGGGAGTTGCCCCGCGGGGCGGCGAGTGATCCTCGGTAGCTCAATTGGCAGAGCAGCCGGCTGTTAACCGGCAGGTTCTTGGTTCGAGTCCAAGCCGGGGAGCTGAGAAGGGCCCGTCCATCGGACGGGCCCTTTCCCTTTCCCTTTGCCGTCGGCGCTTCAGCGCGTGACCCGCATCGGGTTATCGGCCAGAAAGAGTGGATGGGTCGGGTGTGTCATCCTCGTCCTGCCCACCCGGCGCGGGCCCAGAGGCCTTCGGTGGCGTCGAGGCCTTGCCCGTAGAGGGTGGGGGTGATCTGGTCGTCGTGGCGGGGTTCGGGTCGGGT
>NZ_JBAKGU010000011.1:0-140647 GCF_049065455.1 Microbacterium sp. SA156 | reverse complement strand
CGGCGGATGGAAGCAGTCGCTGTTCGGCGACGCGAAGGCGTACGGCGTGCACGGCTTCGACTTCTTCACGCGCGAGAAGGCCGTCACGAGCCGCTGGCTCGACCCCGCGACCCACGGCGGCATCAACCTCGGCTTCCCCCAGAACGACTGACCGAAACGGGCCGGGCGGTACACTCCCAACTGCCAGCCGTGAGGACGAAGGATTTCCATGGACGTCAACGAACTGGACCTGTTCATCGCGGTCGCGGAGTCCGGGAGCGTCTCCGGGGCTGCGGAGCGCCTGCACACGGTGCAGTCGAACGTCAGCGCGCGCCTGCGTGCGTTGGAGACCAGGGTCGGCGCGCAGCTCGCGCATCGTCATGCGCGCGGCATCACACTTACCAGTGCGGGCGAACTGTTCCTGCCGTATGCGCGCCGCATCGTCCATCTCATGCAGGAGGGCATCTCCGTGCTCGCCGACGTCGACGACCCGACAGGGCCGCTCGCGCTGGGCGCCATGGAGACCACAGCCGGGTGGCGGCTGCCGCAGTTGCTTTCCCGGTTCACGGAGCAGTGCCCGAACGTCGATGTGAGTCTTCGCACAGGGACCACCGACGAGCTCATCCGGGACGTCACCGACCATCGCCTGCAGGGTGCCTTCGTCTCGGGCCCGGTCGCCGCGGATGATCTGGAACAACGGACTGTCTTCATCGAAGACCTCGTCCTGGTTACCGCCAGACGTGTCGATGATGCAGCGGCATCGCTGCTCGCCCACGTCGCGGACCTGTCTCTGCCGATGATCGGCGCCGTCTCCCTGCCCCGTTTGCTGGTCTTCCGGCAGGGGTGCAGCTACCGGAACAAGCTCATCCAGCTCACCGGCGCCACCACCCAGGCACGCCTGCCTGTTGTCGAGTTCGGCTCGCTCGAGGGCATTCTCGGATGCGTGGCCGCGGGCATGGGCGTCACGCTGCTTCCCGCCGCGGTCGTGCAGCACTCCGCGATGCGCAACGACCTGCGCCTGCACACGCTCCCGGCCCCGCTCAGCCGGGCGGAGACCGTGTTCATCCGGCGCGCGGACTCTCCACTCGGTCCCGCGATGCACCGCTTCATCGAGGAGCTCGATCAGATCGGCGCATCCGAAAGGACCATGATCGACCGCACCGCCTGACGCTGCCGACGTCGTTCGAGTGCGGCCCACCGGCGACAGCAAAGCATGGTCAACTATCGTCTGACCGCCTCAGGAGAAGAGGACCAGCGGCGAGGATGCTGACTTCTTAGAGCTGCTCGGTCTATCCGCACGCTGCACGCGAGGGTGTCACGCACTGCTCTCGATCACCTGGCAGCCATCCTTGTTCACCGGAAGGTCAGGCGGTCCGTCGTGCCCAGAGGCTCGCCTGGTCGTGGTGCGGGAATCGGATGCGCAGGAGAAGAGCACCGACAGCGGCAAGGAAGACAAGTACGCCACCGGCGAGAAGGGCCAGTTGGTAGCCGTCCGCGAGCAGCGGCGCCACCAACAGGGGTCCGAGTATCTGACCGATGCCGTACCCGGCGGTGAGCAGCGGGATGGCTCGGGTGATGCCGAGATGCACCCCGGTGGCCAGGGACAGGGTGGTGATCGCCATGAACGTCGCACCGAACAGCACCGCAGAGATCACGCCGGCTGCCGGGTGGGAAGAGATGGCGGGCAAGGCGATGCCTACTGCCTGGATGAACAAGGCGGCGGTGATCAAGGTCGGTCGGGAGACCCGGGTGGCCAGCGACGCCCACACCGCGCACGACGGAATCGCGGCGAGTCCCACGATGGTCCACGCGCTCCCGCTCAGCCAGCCGGGGCTCGTGGCGCTGAGCGCGGCGATGAGGAAGGTCCCGGTCACGATGTAGCCGGCACCTTCGAGGAAGTACGACGCCGACAGCAGCACGAACCACGGACCTTTCTGCCGCTGCGGGGCTGAGGCGCCCGCTGTCTTCGCAGGCATCGTCGCAGTCGCACCGCCGGCCTGGCCGACATTCCAGCCGCCAGCGAGAAGGACTGCGGTGAGCAGGGCAGCTGCCCACCACGCCGTCTTCCAGTCGCCGATGCTGCTGACCACTGCCATGAGCATGCCCGAAAGGGCGATGCCGGCCCCGACGCCCCCATACGCCCATCCCACCAGCTGTGTGCTCCTGGTCGCGAACTCGGAGACGATCACGTTGCCGGCGACCATGAACACGATCGCGCTCGCGGCACCGGCTGAGCCCCGGAGAATCACCCATGCAGCCGCATCGTGCGCAAGTGGCATCGCGGCAAGCGTGATGAGCAGGAGTGCCCCGGCGACGCGGAGGGACAGACGTCTACGGGCGAGCGGAGGTGCGGCGATTCCCACCAGCGCGCCGACGAGGTAGCCGACGTAGTTCGCGGTGGCGACATAGCTTGCCCCGTCGGAGGTGAGACCGGCACCGGTTTCCATGAGCGGTAGGACGGGAGTGAACACGAACCGTCCCACACCCATCGCCGCGGCCAACGCGGCCCCGATCTGCAGTGCGACGAGCCAGCCACCCGACTGCGGGGTTGACAGTCCGCCGCGGTGAGCCGACGGACGAGGTGGACGTGGACTCATCGGGTGCTCCACCGGCCCGGCTCAGCGGGGTCGAGGCGGTCGCTGATTCCCGCTTCCTGGAAGGCGCGGGCGGTGTCCGCGGGCCCTTGCGTGAAGTGAGCCCAACCGGTCTGGTGCGCGACGATCACATGTGGGGCGCCCAGGACCTCAGCGGCAGCTGCCGCTCTCTCGGCGGTGAGGCTGAGCGGCCGACCATCGAACTTCGCCGGCACGCTGGCACGCCCCGCGAAGAGGACGGCGTGATCGATCGCACCGACGCGCTCGCGAATCTGCGTGACGAGCCCCAGGGACGCATTGTCTCCGCTGACGTAGGTGGTGGTGTCGGGGGTGCGGATGACGAACCCCGTCACCTCGCAGTTGACGAAACCGTCCTCGTCGCGCTGCCCGTCTGCGGGCCCGTGCTGCGCGGGCACCGCGGTCACCTCCACATCGCCGGTCACGGGGATGGATTCCCACGGGCGGATACCCTGTGCGGGGTTGCCGAGGTCGGCCGCGGCGGAGGGATTGGTGAGCAGGACGGGAGCGTTCAGCGCGAATGCCCGACCGGCGTGATCGAGGTTGTCCGCATGAGCCGAGTGGCTGACCAGTACGACGTCCACGTCACCGAAAGCCTCAGCAGGGTGGGTAGGCGCCTGGGTTTTCCGGAGGAAGCCGTAGTCGGTGGGAGGGTCGAAAGTCGGGTCGGTGACGAACCGCAACCCGGCCAGGTCGAACACGACCGTGGGCCCTCCGACGACGAGGAACTGACCCGGGTGGCGGGCGGAGAGGGACAGTGCAGTCATGATCGTTCTTCCTGGACCGGGTCGGTTACCACGCGATGGAACGCGGGTCTTCGAAGACCCGCGCGAGGAACACGTCGACCCAGCCGGCTTCGTCTCGGAGCTCAGCACTCTCGTCGGCTGTGGGCATCGTGTTCCTTCCTGACGTGGAGCGGTTGTGCGACGGCTTCTTCTAGAGCTCGACGACGATACGGCCGGTGCCGCGACCTTCGAGCAGTTCGCCAGCGGCCTGCTTGGCGTTCTCGAGCGAGACGACCCGGGTCAGGTCGTCGATGTGTCTCGGGCTCAGGTCGCGGCGCAGCCGTTCCCATGCAGCAGCCCGGACGGCTGGGGTCGCACGTACGGATTCGATGCCGAGGAGTGCGATGCCACGCAGGATGAACGGCAGGACCGTCGTGGGAAGCTCTGCGCTTGAGGCGAGCCCGAACGCGGCCGCTGCCGCGCCGTGCTCAAGCTCGGCGAGTGCTCCGGCAAGGACACGTCCGCCCACGGAGTCGATGACCCCAGCCCATCGTTGCGTGCCGAGGGGTCGTGTCTGCTTCTCCAGTTCACGGCGGTCGATCACGTCTGTCGCGCCGAGCGCTTTCAGCCGTTCCTGCAGGATTTCGGGGCGTCCTGTGGCCGCGACCACCTCGTATCCGGACGCGGCCAGCAGCGCGATCGCGATGCTGCCTGAGCCGCCGCCCGCGCCGGTGACGAGGACGGGACCGCCCGTCGGCGTCAGCCCACGACTTTCCAGCGTGTCAAGCGCGAGAGCGGCGGTGAAGCCCGCGGTGCCGATGGCGGCGGCCTGCGCGGGGGTGAACTCGGTCGGAACGGGGACGAGGTCGCCCCCGTTGACGTGCGCGAACTCGGCGAGGCCGCCGTGCAGGTGTTCACCGAGGCCGGCGCCGTTGAGGGTGACGGTGTCTCCGACGTTCCAGCGAGGGTGCATGGTGCGGAGGACCTCGCCTGTAGCGTCGATGCCGGCGATGAGCGGGGTGCGGCGTACGACCCCGGGGCGTCCGTTGAGGGCGAGGGCGTCTTTGTAGTTGATGCTGGAGTGCGTGACGCGGATGACGGTGTCCAGGTCGTCCAGCATGTTCAGGTCGACATCCTCGAGGCTGGACTTGTTCGCCCCGTCCGCTTCACGGACGACCCATGCGCGGAATGTCGTCACGGCCGGTCCTCGGAGCCGGGCAGCTCGCCGGTGAGGAACTGTGCCCGACCGTGCCCAAAAGACCAGTCCGCGTCGGAGTTCTCGACCACGCTGACGATGACGTCGTCCCCGTCGATGCCGAGGCGGTCACGGACGTTCCGCGCGATCAGCTCGTACAGCGTCTCCTTCGCCGACGGGGTCCGTGCCTTGCTGACGACACGGATGACCGTGAGGTTGTCCGTGCGCGTGTACCCGAGGTCCGTGTCGAGCGCGCGCAGCTCGAACGGCTCGTGCTGGGTGAGCACCTGGTACCGATCGGTGGCGGGAACGTCGAACGCTTCGACGACCGCGTCGTGGATGCTGTCCAGCAGCGTGGTGAGGTACGGCTCGTCCTGACCGCGGATGACGTCGACGATGATGAGGGGCATTGTTCAGAGTCCTTCGGCGAGGTGTCGGATGATGTCGGCCGCGGGCCTAGGCGTGGCGTTTCGCCACCCGGTCCCGGCCCAGAGGTGCAGCCGGTCAGCGTCTCCTGCTTTCGAGGCGGCTTGCCGGAGAGCCCGGGTGAGATGGTGCACGGCCGGGTAGGCGTTCAGGCCCGTCTCCTGGTGGCGGTCGATGAACCCGTTCCGAAGAGCCCGCGCGGGACGGCCGGTGAACGCCCTCGTGAGGACCGTGTCGGTGTAGGCGGGGTCCCCGAGGGCGTCCTTGTGGGTGGGGGAGGTGCCCGCCTCATCCGAGCGCAGCAGCAGCGTCCCGACCGCGACACCCTCAGCGCCGGCGTCGAGCAGGTCACGCACGGCGGCTGGGCCGTCGACACCGCCCGCGGCGATGAGGGGCAGGTCGGTGACGGCGCGAACCTCCCGGACCAGGTCTGTCGTGGGGATGTCGTCGAGTGTGCGGGTGGCGTCGAAGGTGGCACTGTGCCCTCCTGCGCGGGGCCCTTGAACGACCAGCCCGTTCGCGCCGGCGCCTTCAGCAAGACGTGCCTCGTATGGGGTCGTGACGCTCGCGAGCACCCGGGTCCCGACATCCTGCAGCGCCCGGATGTCGGCAGCGTCCGGCAGGCCGAACGTCAGCGACACCACCGGTACGGGCTGAGTGTGCAGCAGGTGAAGCTTCTCGTCCCATCGGTCGTCGTCCGACAACGGCGCCAGTTCGAACTGCAGTCCGTACGCGTCGGCCTCTGTTCGCAGTTCCTCGGCGTACGCGGCGAAGGCGCGCTCATCCACGAGGTCCGTCGACGGCACGAACAGGTTCACCCCGTAGTCGACACCCAGTTCCCGCACCTCGGCGATCTCGTCGGCCAGCGCCGTGGCGGTCTTGTAGCCGCCGGCGAGGAACGGGAAAGCACCCGCGCCCGACACGGCTCGTGCCAGCGGCACGTTCGAGGGCCCTCCGGCCATCGGCGCGGCGACGATCGGAAGTCGCGACCTCAGAAGACGGGCATCACTCATGCGGCGCTCCTCTCTGCGACCTGCCGAGGCACGTGCATCACGGGATGCGACAGTCACGATGGTCGCGTTACACGCTGGTATCCAACTGGGGTCCCAGTTATCACGATCAACCATACCGCGCTGTGCAGGGAACGTTACGTTGCCGACGCCGCCTGCGGACTCTCCGGGTTACGCGACGGTCCTACCGTCGTGTTCACGCTCCATGCAGGGGCGCCGTCGGCGGCCTGACCTTGACCGACCCGACCCTTCTTCTCGAGCTGGAACAAGAGGCAATCGTGAACAGACCCGTCAAACCCCTCTCACCGCGTGCACGCTTCGTCGCGTCCGCCAGTGGGACGTTCATCGAGTGGTACGACTTCTTCATCTACGGGAGCCTCGCCACGGTTCTCGCCGTGAAGTTCTTCCCGCAGACCGACCCTGCCGTCGCGCTCCTGGCAACCCTCGCCGGCCTCGGCGCCGGATTCGTCATGCGTCCGATCGGGGCCGTGTTCTTCGGGTGGCTGGGGGACCGGCGTGGCCGCAAGAAGACGTTCATCTCGACGCTCATCATCATGGGCGTCTCCACCACCCTTATGGGACTCATCCCCACCTACGAGACCATCGGCATCGCTGCCACCGTTCTGCTCGTCTTCCTCCGGCTGGCTCAGGGGTTCGCGATCGGCGGCGAGTACGGCGGCGCGGCGACTTTCGTCGCCGAACACGCCTCCGAGGGGCGTCGGGGACGCGTGACGAGCATCCTGCAGGCCACCCAGACTCTCGGCGTGCTTGCTGCCGTGCTGTTCCTGGTCGCCTTGCGTGCCGTGTTGGGGGCCGAGCAGTTCGATGCCTGGGGGTGGCGGGTGCCGTTCCTCGTCTCCGGGGTCCTCGTCGTGCTGTCGTTCGGCGTGCGCCTGCGCATCTCCGAGACCCCCGTGTTCGAGCACATGCACGACGCCGGCTCGAACACGCCGCTGCGGGCGATTCTGTCGAACCCGAAGACGGTCGGTCGCATCCTGTTCGCGGTGTTCGGCGTCACCGCGGGCATGGGAGCGATGTGGTACGCCAGCCACTCCTATTCGCAGGTCTTTCTCGTGAACTCCGTCGGGATGGACCTGCTCCAGGCCAACATCGCCCTCGCCGCCGCCCTCGCACTCGGCTTGCCGTTCTTCATCATCTTCGGGGCGTGGTCTGACCGTGTCGGACGTCTCCCGATCATCGTGACGGGGATGACGCTCCTCACCCTGACGACAATCCCGCTGTACTCCGCGATGCGCATCGCCGCAGAAGCCGGGAACGTGGTCGGCGTCGCGCTCACGCTGCTGCCACAGATTATCTTCGTGGCGATGGTGAACGGCCCCGTCGGTGCGTACCTCGTCGACCTGTTCGCTCCCGCGATCCGCACCACCGGAGTGTCCATCGCCTACCACCTCGGCACCGGCATCTTCGGCGGGTTCTCCCCGTTCATCGCCCAGTCGATCGTGACCGGCACCGGCAACATCATGCTCGGCGTCCTCTACCCGACGATCGTCGCGGGGATCGCCTCGGTCATTGGCATCAGCGCGCTGTGCGTGCAGCGCGCCCGTCGACGCAACCCATCTGGACGACAGCCGGAACCCGTCGACATCGCCGAAGCCGTCTGAGATCACCGCTCATCCGGGGCCGCCGAACAGGTTGGCGACCCCACACGGAAGGAACCGCATAATGTCGATCACCGCCCCGGCACCCGCAGTGACCGTGCCGATTGAGCGAACAGCCCTCGACGAACTCCTCACCCTGCGCGGACGCGGCAACATCGCGGCGCCCGAGGTGATGATCACCGGCTCCGACCCTGTCTTCTCGACACCGTATCGAGCGGGGGAGGTGACCGCGCAGGTCCTCGCCGCGTGCGGCGTCGCCGCGAACGACCTGTGGCAGCTGAGAACCGGACGGCGCCAGCGCGTGACGGTGGATACCCGAGCCGCAGCTGCGACGCTCATGGGCAGCGAGCTCACTCGACGCCGTGACCGTGACGGGGTCTACCGGCCGATACCGGGTTCACCGTCGATGACGCACATGGTGGCGTTGACTCAGCCGTGGTCGACCGCCGACGGCAGGTGGTTCCTTCCGCACACGAACCTCCCGCACCTCGAGCGTCGAGTCCTTGACGTCCTCGACTGCGAGAGCACACCGGACTCCGTCGCCGCGGCGATCGGAAGAAGGCGGGGTCAGGAACTGGAAGATGCCATCGCCGCAGCGAACGCGTGCGGCGGGCTGGTCCGCACCGCCGAGGAATGGCTCGCCCACCCTCAGGGCGAATACCTCGCCGCCCGCCCGGTCGTCGAGATCACCAAGATCGCGGACAGCGCTCCCGAACCTCTCCCGGACGGGGACCTGCCGCTCAGTGGCATCCGCGTCCTCGACCTCACCCGCATCCTCGCCGGCCCCACCTGCGGACTCACCCTGGCCGAGTTCGGCGCCGACGACCTCATGGTCACCGCCCCTCACCTTCCCCAGGTCGTCGAGTTCGTCCGCGACACCAGTCCTGGAAAACGCAGCACCTTCCTCGACATCACCCATCCGCATGAGGCCGCGACGCTCGCCGACCTGACCAGCCAGGCGGACGTCTTCCTGGAGGGATACCGTCCCGGAAGGCTCGCCGCCCGCGGGTTCGGCACCGACGACCTCACCCGCCTTCGCCCCGGCATCATCCATGTCACCGTGAACTGCTTCGGCTCCGGCGGACCGTTCGGGGAACGTGCCGGCTGGGACCAGGTCGCCCAAGCCGTCACCGGAATGTGCATCGACCAGGCCGAAGCGACGGGCGCAAACGGACCGAAGCTCACCCCTGTGTACATGTGCGACTTCGTCGCCGGGCGCCTCGCCGCGTTCGGGACGATGATCGCCCTCGCCCGACGCGCCGTCGAAGGCGGCAGCTACCGGGTGCAGGTGTCCCTCGCACAGGCGGCAATGTTCTTCCAACGCCACGGTCTCACCACGCCCAGCACCGCGAACGCGGTCCTGACTCTCGACTCGCTCGAGGAGTACGTCGTCAGACAGGACGCAACCGTCTACGGGGACCTCGAACTACTCGGGCCCGTACTGCGCCTGTCGGAGACCACGCCGCGGTGGGAGGCGAGCACTCCTGCCCTGGGGAGCTCCACGCCGAGATGGCTGGCGCGCTGAGTTCTCCCACCCTCGCTGCGATGCTCTGATGCGCCTGGTCGCCGACTCTTTCGCTCGCGATGCTGCTCGACGACGGGGGAACGCAGGCCGGCTGCACAAGCGCGGCACCGTTCGCCCGTATCATCTGCAAAGCGGGTGGACGGAAGGACGACTGTGACGACGGCGGTGGAGCGCGTGCACGCACAGGTGAGGCAGTGGCTGCGGGACGGCACCATCGAGCCCGGCGCCATGCTGAGCGAGCATGAACTTGCGGAACGCTTCTCCCTCAGTCGCACCCCAGTCCGCTCCGCCCTCAAGAAGCTCGAAGCCGACGGCTGGCTGACCATCTACCCGAAGCGCGGAGCGCTCGTCAGGGTCCTGTCCGCCGAAGAAGCGAAAGAGGTGTCCGACGCGCGGCAAGTGCTCGAAACCGCGTATGTGGATGTCCTGCCCGCGGATGTCAGAGAAGAGTTCTGCCGTCGCTTAGACGGCATGATCGCCGCGGAAGAAGCTGAGCACGCCTCGGGCTCCTATGAGCGCCTCGTGCAGCTCACGATCGACTTCCACCGTGCGTTCGTGGAGGTCGGAGGCAACTCCGTCCTCTTGGAGTTCTATGACCGGCTCCGTGATCGGCAGAGCATCATGACGCTCCGCACGGAGGACCAAGTCGCCGGGCGGTGGGCGGAGTTCACCGCAGAACACAGGGAGCTCGTGGAGCAGATGCGCCGCGGCGATCGAGATGGCTTCAGCGCCATTCTCCGCCACCACATCTTGCGGACTCACGGACCGCTGATGGGACGACTCTGACTCGTTCCGGTCGTCATACACTTGCCCGACGTGCTTCACCAGGTCAGCGGAGCGCAGCCCGCAGAGACGCGATGAAGCACCTCGGCTTCTGCTCTTCAGGGAGGGATGCGGCTACCGCAACAGACCGATGCAACTGGTGGCGACGAAGGGGGAACGGCCCGCGGTTCTCGAGTTCGGTTCTCTCGAGGGAATCCTTGGGTGTGTCGCAGCAGGAATGGGGATCACGCTGCTACCCGCCGCAGTCGTGAACAGCTCCGCCCTCAAACACCAAGTCCGCACCCACGCTCTACCGCAACCCACGCAGACGCGGAACCTACCGTCGTCTTCGACGTGAGTGGCCGGCGTTTCATCACCGATCCGACCTTCGACACGTGAACGGATCACGCGGCCCTCGTCAAGATCGCCGCGCCCGCAGTACTTGCGGACGCCCTCGCCCCGATTCACGTCGCCCTTCTCAGCCATGCTGCCCATAAGGACAACCTCGATCACTCAGGACTTGAGCTGGCGCGATCGATACCGACTGTGTTGCCAGGTCGCAGTGCCGCGAAAGTCATCGGCGCGACCGCCCGTGGGCTGACGGCGTGGGGAACATACCGCTTCACCGACGGGACACAAGTCACCGCGGTGCCAGCGCTCCACGGTCCGGCAGGTGGCGAGACGGACGTAGACGAGTTTGTGAACCGTGAAGTCGTCGGATTCGTGGTCGAAGCTGCCGGAGAAGTCATCTACATCAGCGTCGACAACACGTCGCTACATGTCGTCACGCAAATACACGACCGGTTCCCGACGATTGATCACGCAGTCCTATTCGCAGGCCGCGCAAGCGTTGCCAGCAAGTTTGGGGTGTCCGTTGAGTCTGACAGGCGAGCCGCCGCCGCAGCGGCTCAGGTTCTTCAAGCACCGCATGTGATCGTCGTCCATCAGACCGGGTTGGCTCACTTGACCGAGGGGCCGGACGATACCGAGCGTGCGTTCGTTGATGCAGGGATCGCCGGTGTGCTCGATCCGATCCCACTCGGACAGTGGACCCGACGCGTTAAGACGTGACCTCCCAAGGTGCATGGCTTGTGCAGTTCATGCGAGGTGGCGGCATCGCGATCGACCTACCGCAACTGCTGCAACAGCACTATTCCGACCTCGTTTCGAAGGCCAGGTGCGGTGCGGGGCTGGTGCGCGACGGCGACGGGAAGCTGCTCTTCCTTCCCGAAGGAGGAGAATGACGGCGCTCGCGCGGGAGGCGATGTCAGGCGAGGTCGCACGCTCGAATCGGTGCGATCTTGACAAGAGCAATGGAACACGGTTTGATTCGAGGACCGGTTCGAACCGGTTCGAACGCCCTGCACCTCCATCCAGCGCCGTAAGGAGAGAAATGTCTTCCGCTCGCAGCAGAGTCGTCACACTCACCGGATTCGCGTCCGCCACTGTTCTCGTCGCCGCCCTCGCCGGCTGCGCCGGCAGCGACGGAGGGTCCGGAGACGCAAGCACCATCCGGATCATGTCGTCGTCCGAAGCCGGCTCGTCGAACGCGGCCGTGCTGGACGAGATCATCGCCGCCTTCACCGAGGAATCCGGCATCGATGTGACCGTCGATCGCGTCGTCTACGACGACATCGACAAGGTCTACGAGGCCGCAGCCCTCGCCGGCGAGCAGCCCGACATCGTCCTGCACAACCTCACCCCGTTCAACTCCGACTGGTTTCAGAACGACCTGGTCTACGACGTCGAGCCGTTCCTCGACGAGTGGGACCTGCGTGACAAGTTCCAGCCCGACGCGATCGAGTACTGGACCCAGAACGGCGGCATGAACGGATTCCCGTTCAGCGCGTTCAACTGGCCGATCTGGTACAACACCGACCTGCTCGCAAAGGCTGGGGTCACTGACATCCCGACGACGGTCGACGAACTGATCGCCGCGTCGGACGCTCTGCGCGAGGCGGGCATCCAGCCGCTCGTGCTGGGCGGAGCGGAATGGCCGGTGCAGAATTTCACGACGTGGATGGCTCAGCAGTACCTCTCGCCGGAGGAGGCGGAGGACATCTTCGCGAACGGTGGGTACTGCGAGAACCCGGACGCCGTGAAGGGGCTCGACCTGTTCGCGCAGCTGCGCGATGCGGGCGTTTTCGTCGACAACGTCGCCGGCTACACGGCGGATCAGATGACCACCGCCTACTACAACGGCGACGCCGCGATGATGGTCTCCGGCTCGTGGGGATACGCCGGAGCTCCTGCGGAGATCGCCGAGGTCACCCAATTGGCCGGCTTCCCGACCGTCGAGGGCGGGGAATACGACCTGCCGACTGCCTACAACGGCTACAACAGCGGGCTCTACATCAGCAAGAGCGCGGCGTCGAAGCTCGAGTCGATCGAGGTGTTCGTGAAGTTCTACTACGAGACGGCGAACCTGCAGAAGTGGGTGACGGATGCCGGCGCGATCCTCGCCGAGACACCGGAGGCCATCGGTGACGTGGAATCCGCCGACTTCCCGCTCGTCGCGCAGGGCAACGCGCTCGACGAGACGAAGGTCGACTACATGGTGCTCCCCGACGGGTTCTGGCCTGCAGGGTACGACGGGGCAGCGATCGGCGCGGAGTTCCTCGGATCGAGCCAGACCGGCGCGGACTACTGCCAGAAGATCGACGGCCTCTACGCCAACCTGTAAGACGACGACCGGGCTCGACGACGACCGTCGGGCCCGGTCTCCGAGGAGGTAAGAAATGACGACTCTCATCGAGTCGACCGACGCGTCGCCCCGTCCCGATTCCCGGCCCGTGGGTCGCAAGCGTCTGTCGCAGGATCGCGGGCTCATCGTTCTCGCCCTCCCGTCGATCATCTGGTATGGCATCTGGACGATCGGCCCGCTCATTGCGATGTTCTGCATCGCCTTCCTGAGTTGGCGAGGATTCAACGCGACACCGAAATTCGCGGGTATGGACAACTTCACCCGGATGCTCTCCGACCCGCAGATGGCGGCGGCGTTCATCAACACTGGGATCCACCTCGTGGCCACCATGCCGCTGATGATGATCGCGTCCTTCATGCTCGGCTATTTCCTCAGCCTCCGCCTCCCAGGGCATCGAGTGCTGCGCATCATCATGTTCATCCCGGCGCTGATCTCGATCTCCGCGCTTGGTATGATGTTCATCGCGGTGCTCGGTCCGGTGGGGATGGTCAACTCGCTTCTGGAAGGGCTCGGCCTCGCCGATCTAAGCAGGGCGTGGTTGCAGGACCCCCAGACGGCGCTGCTATCGATCATTGTCATCACCATCTGGTCGGGCACCGGATTCAATGCAATCCTGCTCGCCGCCCGTCTTGCCTCCATCGACGACGAGATCTACGCGGCCGCTGAACTCGATGGAGCGGGCGACTGGCAGAAGATGTGGCGCATCGCCTTTCCGATCGCGATGGACTACTTCGGCGTGCTGACCATGCTGCAGTACCTGTGGAACCTCTTCGGATCCGCCGGACTTATCCTGATCCTGACGCGAGGCGGACCCGGTGACTCGACGGTGACGCTCTCCTGGCTCGTTTACCGATGGGGCGGCACTGGCGCCGATGTCGGCTATAGCCAGGCGATCGGCATCCTTCTCTTCATCCTCGGGATCGGGGGCCTTCTCCTCATCCGTCGCGTCTTCCGAGCGAGGTATTGATCATGACCGTTCTCACCGCCGCGCAGGCAGCCGGCTCGACCGAGGAACGCGAGCTCTCGAGCGAGCGGGGCATCCGGCGCAGAGCTCCTCGACGCTCCTTCACGGGCGGGCGTGTGACGCGATCCCGGGCGCTGTCCTACATCCCCGTCGTCCTGTACGCGCTCACGCTCGTCCTGCCGCTGTACTGGCTGACGATCTCGGCCTTCAAGGACCGGCTCTCGGTGATCGCCGAGCCGTTCCTCCCCACTTTCAGTGCAGGCGTCAGTAACCTGGTCACGGCATGGAACGCCATCGATCTCGGTCAGGCCATGATCAATTCCGCCTACACCACTGTCGGTGCGTTGATCCTCACGCTCGTGTTGGCGGTGCCTGCTTCGTATGCTCTGGCCCGCTCGAAGGGTCGGGTGGCGACGTGGCTGGAACGACTGTTCGCGCTGGGATTCCTGATCCCCGGCTTCGCGGCGCTCGTGCCCACGCTGCTTCTCGCGATCGCGTTCGGTCTCTTCTATGAGCGCGAGTTCCTCATCGCTTACCTCCCGGCATCCGCGCAGCCGCTGGCGGTCATCCTGCTGACGCAGTTCATGCGCACGGTGCCGCCGGAGCTGGAGGAAAGCGCCCGCATCGACGGTGCGGGCAGATTCCGCATCCTCTTCAGCGTCTACCTGCCCCTGGTCGCCCCCGGGGTGGCCACGGTCACGATCCTGAACTTCATCTCGTTCTGGAACGAGTACCTGTTCTCGCTCGTCATCGTCGGCGTTAGCGAGGGCAAGCGCACGCTGCAGGTCGCGCTGCCGACGCTGCAGGGCAATCTCGGCGTGACTGACTACGCCCTCGTGTGCGCGGGAACCCTCATTGCGGTCGCACCGGTCTTCATCGTGTACGCGATCTTGAACCGCCGGATGGAGGACGCGCTCATGCAGGGAGCGCTCAAAGGCTGACGTGACGGCTATGTTGCGATCGCAGGTCGAGCGCTCGGCCGCCCACGGAGACGATACGTTCTAACCCATGAAGGACTCCGCCGCGGCCGGACGCCGCAAGAATGTGACGATCAACGATGTAGCCGCCGCCGCGGGAGTGTCGAAGTCGATGGTCTCGTATGCCCTCAACGGCCGCCCCGAGGTGAACGAGCAGACGCGCGAGCGGATCGTCGAGACCGCGCGTCACCTGGGCTGGACGCCGAGTCTTCGGGGACGCGCTCTGTCGAAGGCGCGCGCGTTCGCGATCGGGCTCATTTTCCACCGCACCGTCGAGTCGCTGTCAACCGACCAGTTCTACACGCTGTTCACCGCCGGTGTGCAGGATGTGCTGAGCGCGCGGGGCTACGCGCTCGTGACCGAGGTCGTCTCGTCCGACGAGGAGGAGCGTGAAGCGTACATCCGGTTCGCGCGGGATGGACGCGTCGACGGCTTCCTCCTCACCGACGTCCGTGATGACGATCCTCGGTTCGCCTATGTGCGCGAGCACGGCATGGCGGCGCTGGTGATGGAGGCGACCGCTCAGGCCCCCGGCCTTCCCGTCCTGCGGGTGTCGAACGACCGTCCCGCCGCCGAGGCAGTGGTCGATCGGCTGGCAGATCTCGGACACCGCAGGATCGGGATCATCGCAGGGCTGCAGAGCCTGGCCAGCGGACGCGGACGGCTTCGACTGTTCCAAGAGGCTCTGGCAGCGCGCGGTCTGGAGGATGTGGCGGTCGAGTACGGGGACTACTCGCCGGAATCGGGGGCGGCGGCATGCGCACGTCTCCTCAGGCGGGACGCGACACCCACGGCGATCATCGCCGCTAACGACATGATGGCGATCGCGGCGATCGCCGAAGCGCAGCGCCAGGGGCGGCGGGTGCCCGACGACGTTTCCGTGGTGGGCTGGGAGAACATCCCGCTCTCCGCCCTGCTGCAGCCCGCGCTCTCGAGCGTGAGCAGCGACCCGTTCTGGACAGGGCAGCAGGGGGCGCGAGCACTGCTCGGGGTGATCGACGGCCACGAGCTTCCCGAGCCCGCGATCAGAGTTCCCCGATTCGTTGAACGGGATTCCATCGGTCCCGTTCCTGGCCGGCACTGACGACGAACAGAAGTCCTCGATTCATCCGGAGCCCTGTGCTAGCGTTTTTCGAACCGGTTCGAACAGCCGGGTTATCCTCGCTCTTTCTCGCAAACGAAGGAAACGCATGATCTCCGCCATCGCCGACGGTTGGGTCCTTAGAGCAGTCGGAGGCCCCGTTCCGACGGAGCTCGCCGATGCACTGGCGGCCGGCGTGCCCGCCACGGTCCCCGGTGTCGTCCACACCGACCTTCTCGCGGCTGGGCTCATCCCCGACCCGTATGACGGCGCGAACGAGTCCGCACTCGCGTGGATCGGGCTCGCCGACTGGCGCTACTCCGCCTCGTTCACCACCGCGGCCGGCCCGTCCCGGCAAGACCTGTTTGCCGACGGCCTGGACACCGTCGCCTCCGTCGTGCTTAACGGCCGGGAGATCGCCCAGACTCGGAACCAGTTCCGGGAGTACCGGTGGGACGTCACCGACCTGCTGCGCCATGACGCGCCGAACGAGCTCGAGATCACCTTCCGATCGGCCGTCCGGTACGCGCAGGAGCAGGAGTCGGTGCTGGGTGAGCGACCGCATGCCAATCACCACCCGTACAACACCATCCGCAAGTCCGCCTGCAACTTCGGCTGGGACTGGGGTCCCGACGTCGTGACGGCGGGCATCTGGAAGCCGCTCGGCATTGAGAACTGGAGCGGCACGCGCATCGCAGCGGTTCGGCCGCTTCCGCGGGTGTCCGACGGGCACCGCTCCCTCGAGGTGCACATCGATCTCGAATGGGAGGCCGGAGCCGACGACGCCGAGGTGTCGGTCGAGGTGGCGGGACACCGAGCCGTGGTGGCTGCGCCGGCGGGCGCGGCGACGGTGTCCACCCACATCGACGCGCCGGATGCCGCGCTCTGGTGGCCGCGCGGTCACGGCGAGCAGCCCCTCTACGACCTCGTGGTGCGGGCAGGGGAGCAGACCTGGCAGGGTCGGGTCGGCTTCCGCTCGATCGAGATCGAGACGGGGCCGGACGCCGAGGGATCCCCGTTCGTCATCCGCGTCAATGGGGAGACCGTGTATGTGCGCGGAGCCAACTGGATCCCGGATGACACCTTCTTCACGCGGAGCACGCGGGCGTCGCTGGCTCGCTCGATCGAGGATGCGACCGCCGCGAACCTGAATCTCCTGCGAGTGTGGGGTGGAGGCTTCTACGAGTCCGACGACTTCTACGATCTCTGCGACGAGGCGGGCATCCTCGTCTGGCAGGACTTCATGCTGGCGTGCGCCGCCTACTCCGAGGAGGAGCCGCTCTGGTCGGAGTTCGCTGCCGAAGCGCGCGACGCGGTCTCGCGGATCGTCAGACACCCGAGCCTCGCGCTGTTCAACGGCGGGAACGAATCCATCTGGGGCCGACTCGACTGGGGATGGCTCGAGGAGCTAGGCGACCGGAGCTGGGGGGCGGGGTACTACTACGACCTGTTCCCGCGTATCGTCGCCGAACTGGCGCCCGGTGTGCCCTATTCCGCCAACAGCCCGTTCTCGTTCGGTGAAGACCCGGCCGGCGACGTCCCTCACCCCAACGACCCCACCCGAGGTACCTCGCACCTTTGGGGAGTGTGGAACACCGAGGACTACATCACCTATCGCGACCACCGGGTCCGATTCGTCTCTGAGTTCGGCTTCCAGGGGCCGCCGGCGTGGAGCACCCTGGTCTCGGTCGTGCATGACGAGCCGCTCAGTCCGTTCGGCGAGCAGATGCTCGTGCATCAGAAGGCGGTCGACGGCAACGGCAAGCTCGAGCGAGGCCTGGGAACCCATCTTCCTCAGCCGCGCAGCATCGATGACTGGCACTGGGCGACGCAGCTGAATCAGGCCCGTGCCGTGGCCTACGGCATCGAGCACTTCCGATCGCTCGCCCCCTACAACCAGGGCTACATCGTCTGGCAGCTGAACGACTGCTGGCCGGTCGTGTCCTGGGCGATGGTCGACGGGCACGGCATCCGCAAGCCCGTGTGGCATGCTCTCCGGCGCGTCTCGGCCGAGCGACTCCTCACGATCCAGCCGCGCGGGGAGGAGCTGCGGACATTCGCTCACAACGACTCCGCAATCCCGTGGGAGACGTCCGTCGAGATCCGCCGGATCGACGTGGCCGGCGCCACCATCGAGTCCTCATCGCACGACCTCCAGGTCGCTCCTCGCAGCAGCGCAGAGTGGTCGCTGCCGACGGGCGACGGCATCATCGTGCTCACGGCGTCCACCGGGGAGCGAGCGTTCGGCTACGGGCAGGAGGACCCGGCGCTGCGGCTCGACCCTGCACCAGTCACGGCAACGGTGTCCCCAGCGGCCGGCGGCTATGTCGTGACCGTGAGTGCGCACGCCCTCGCCAAAGACGTCACGCTGCTCGCGGACCGCGTCCACCCGGATGCGCGCGTCGACAGTGCGCTGATCACGCTGCTCCCCGGCGAGCAGCACGTCTTCCGCGTCACGCTCGACGCCGCCGTGGACCCGGAGTCCCTCACCGGTCCGCTCGTGCTGCGTTCGGCGAACGATCTGGTGGCGGCAGGCGAGATCGCGACCGGGGCGGCGCTCGATGAGGGGCTGGCCCGCGTATGAACGAGCCGTTCCGCGACCCGGCCCTCCCGGTAGACGTGCGCGTCGCAGACCTCGTCGGAAGGCTCACGCTCCGCGAGAAGGTCGGCCAGCTGAATCAGCGGCTGCTCGGCTGGCAGACATACGAGCGAGACGGTGACGTGTTCCGGCTGACAGACAAGCTTGATGCCGAGATCGAACGACACGGCGGTATCGGAGCCCTGTACGGTCTGCAGCGCGCGGACGCGTGGTCGGGGCGGCACGCGCGCAACGGCATCGATCGCGAGCATGCGCGCGAGGTCTCGGCGATGGTGCAGGAGAGGATCGTCGCCGGATCCCGGCTGGGCATCCCCGCGCTCTTCTCCGAGGAGGCGCCGCACGGGCATCAGGCAGTGGGCGGCCAGGTGCTGCCGACGAACCTCGGCATGGCCGCGAGCTGGCGGCCCGACCTCGTCGAAGCGGCTGCTCGCCACGTCGCGGCGGAAGTGCGCGCCCGCGGCGGCCACCTCGCCCTCGTGTCCGGTCTGGACATCCTGCGTGATCCCCGATGGGGCCGCGGAGAGGAGACACTCGGCGAGGACCCGCTGCTGGCGGCCTCCTTCGTCCGCGCGATCGTCCGCGGGATGCAGAGCGTGCCCGGCATCGGCGTCGTGCTCAAGCACTTCGCCGCTCAGGGCGGCGGCATCGGCGGACGCAACGGCTCAGGTGCGCCGATCGGCCTGCGAGAGCTGCGAGAGATCCACCTGCCCGCCGCTCGCGCCGGACTCGCTGAAGGCGCCCTCGGGATCATGGCCGCGTACAACGACATCGACGGCGTACCCTGCCATGCCAACAGCGAACTGCTCACGACGCTCCTTCGCGATGACTGGGGCTTCGAGGGAATCGTCATGGCGGACCTCGGAGCGGTCGACCGACTGGCCGACGGCACCGGGGGCTTCGACACCGCCGGAGCGCTCGCGCTGAGGTCGGGCGTCGACATCAGCCTCTGCGATCGTGCATTCGAGAACCTCGCCGCGAGTGTCGAAGCCGGCCTCATCGACGAGGCTCTCGTCGACCGCGCCGTCGCGAGGGTGCTTGGGGCGAAGATTCGTCTCGGCCTGCTCGACGCGCCCCGGAAGCTGCCCGAGTTCCCGCCGAATGATGTGCAACAGGAGCTGATCGACAGCACCGCAGTGCTCCTCGAGAACCGTCTGCTTCCACTTCCGACGGTGCCGGAGAGGATCGCGGTCCTCGGGCCGAACGCCGATGACGTGCAGAGCCTGCTCGGCGACTACGTGCCGCCCGTTGACGCGGCAGACGCCATCACTGTTCTCGACGGCATCCGCCTGCACGCACCGAGCGCCGAGGTGACGTTCGAGCGCGGTGCGGAGCTGACGTCACCTATCGACGGAGGCATCGAGCGTGCCGTCGCGGCCGCCGCCGATGCCGATCTGGCTGTCCTGGTGCTCGGCGGCACGAGCGAGCGGCGCTACGACGACGCGTTCGAAGACAACGGAGCCGCGGCAGGCGCTGCCCTCGCGACCTCGGGTGAGGGCTTCGACCTCCTGGACCTGGCCCTACCGGACGCGCAGGTGAAGCTCGCCGAAGCGGTGGCCGACACAGGAACGCCACTGGTGATCGTCGTGATCGCCGGACGCCCGCACTCCCTGACGTCGATCGCGCACCTCGCTGACGCGCTGATCTTCGGATGGTATCCAGGGCCAGCAGGAGGTGGACGCATCGCTCAGCTCCTTATGAGCGACCGAGAGCCGACCGGCCGTCTGCCCGTCTCCATACCGGCGGACTCCCGGCAGCTGCCCGTGTCATACAATCTGCGCCACGAGTACTCACGCCGATACATCGACGGGCCGGCGCAGCCGCAGTACCGGTTCGGATTCGGTCTCGGGTACACCGAATGGTCGTTAGACAAGCCCGTGGTCGACGGGCAGTGGCCGCAGGTCAGCGTATCGGCGCCCCTCACTAACACGGGGTCGAGGAGTGGGCGGCAGATCGTCCAGCTCTACGCGATCCCACGTGTGCCCGGACTGCAGCCGAGAAGCGCCGTCCTGGTCGGTTGGACGCATGCCGATGCTGCAGCGGGTGCGACGGTGGCGGTCGATGTCGCCGTGCGGCCGGATTCGCTTGCTGCCCTCGGCCATCCGGTCGCGGGTGAGATCGAGCTCTGGTTGTCCACGGAGGGAGCCAGCGAGCCGGCGGACGGCGTGCTCGCTCCGATCGACGGTCCGAGCGGAGGAGGCCACCGATGACCATCGACAGGGCCGAGGTGATCGTCACGAGTCCGGATCGGAACTTCGTGACGCTGAAGATCACGACCACCGACGGGGTGACGGGACTGGGTGATGCGACGCTGAACGGGCGTGAGCTCGCGGTCGTGGCGTACCTCACGGAGCATGTGGTGCCGCTGCTGATCGGCACGGACGAGTCCCGCATCGAGGACACGTGGCAGTTCCTCTACCGGGGGGCGTATTGGCGGCGGGGTCCGGTGACGATGGCGGCGATCGCCGCGGTGGACATGGCGTTGTGGGACATCAAGGGCAAGGTCGCCGGCCTGCCGGTGTACCAGCTGCTCGGCGGTGCGTCCCGGAACGGGTTGATGGCGTACGGGCATGCGTCGGGCAAGGAGTTGCCGGAGCTGTTCGACTCGATCCGCGCGCACCAGGAGCAGGGATACAAGGCGATCCGGGTGCAGACCGGAGTGCCGACGCTCAAAGCGATCTACGGTATCGCCGCGCAAGGGGCGGACGTCGGCGACGCGTCGGTGCGGTATGACCACGAGCCTGCCCGCCGCGGTGCGCGGCCGGTGGAGGAGGACTGGGACACCCGGGCGTATCTGAATCACTTGCCGGGGGTGTTCGAGGCGGTGCGGAACGAGTTCGGTCCCGACGTCCCACTGCTGCATGACGGTCACCACCGGATGACGCCGGTCCAGGCCGCGCGGCTGGGCAAGGACCTCGAACCGTACGACCTGTTCTGGCTGGAGGACTGCACCCCGGCGGAGAACCAGGAGGCGCTGCGACTGGTGCGCCAGCACACCACGACGCCGCTCGCGATCGGGGAGATTTTCAACACCGTATGGGACTTCAAGGACATCATCCGCGACCAGCTCATCGACTACGTCCGCGGCGCCGTCACCCACATGGGCGGCATCAGCGCGCTGAAGAAGACCCTCGACTACGCGGCGATGTACCAGATCAAGTCCGGCATGCACGGGCCCACCGACATCTCCCCGGTCGGCATGGCCGCCGCGATGCACCTCGGGCTGGCGATCCACAACTTCGGCATCCAGGAATACATGCGCCACGGCGCGAAGACGGATCAGGTGTTCCACCAGTCGTTCACCTGGACGGACGGCTACCTGCACCCGGGCGACAAGCCAGGACTCGGCGTCGAGCTCGACGTCGACGAGGCGGGGAAGTACCCCTACGAGCAGGCCTATCTTCCCTACAACCGCCTCCTTGACGGAACCATCCACGACTGGTGACGCGCTGCCTGGCGCGGGATTGAAGCGCCTGGCAGCGCCGGGCCTCATGCCGTGAGGTGCTCCCGTAGGGCTTCCACGACGAGTTCGTGGTCAGCGTGCATCTCGAGCCCGCTCACCCCGATCGCCCCGGTGAGCGTGCGAACGCATCGGCTGAACAACCACGAAGTTACTTCTGACCAGTAGTTCTCACCTTCTGTGGACCTGCATGATGACGATCGGCCGCGAGGACGAGCCACCTTGTTAAGGGCGTTGTGGCGCAGCGCCTAGAACAGTGGGTTCAGGGTTCAAGTCCCTGGGGGTGCACGGATCAGCCTCGGTCACTCTCGCCAGTGACCGGGGCTTTTCGCGTCTGCGGGCCACCTTGACGTAGCGGGGCCGGCTGGTGCGGACTTTACGGGTGCCCGGAGGTGGCCGAAGGGGTCATGGCGTGTCCGTTCGTGTGGGCGCGGGTTCTCCCGCAGACCGGTCGACGACGCGCGCGCCATCCCGTTGTGCGGCCGCGCCGGAGGTCACGACGAGGATGATGCCGACGACCTGGAACGGTGTCGGATTCTGTCCGAGCAGGAGCAGTCCGATCAGGATGCCGAAGGCGGGCTCGATCGAGAGGAGTGTGCCGAACGCGGTGTGCGTCATCCTGCGCAGCGCGAGCATCTCCAAGCCGAAGGCGATCACGGGTGTGATCACAGCGATGCCCGCTGCGGTGGCGATCACACCCCAGGACGGAGTGCCGGAGACCACCTGAGGCAACCCGAGGAGTGCGGTCGCGACAGCGGCGATCGGCAGGGTCATCGCGAGCCCGCTGATGCCGGCGAACCGGTCTCCGACTTTCTGTGTGAGCACGTTGTACAGGCCCCAGCAGGTTCCGGCAAGGAGCGCGAAACCGACTCCGACGAGGTCGATCTGCCCCGACCAGGGTTCGGTCATGAGCACGACGCCTGTGAGCGCCAGTGCAGGCCAGATGAGGGCCCGTCGGCGACGGCTGGTGATGCCGGCGACGACGAGCGGACCCAGGAACTCGATCGCTACCGCCGTGCCCAGGGGGATGAGCTCTGCCGCCGCAAGGAAGAAGGTCGTCATGAATCCCGTCACGACGCCAAGCCCGATGAGGGCCGGTACGTCGCGTCGGCGCACCGACCGCAGCGACGGTCGCGCGATCATCCACACGAGCGCCGCGCCGAAGCACATCCGCAACCACGCTGTCCCCGCGGACCCGACGTGCTCGATCACGCCCACGGACAGAGCGTTTGCCAGCTGCACCGCGAGCATCGCGGCAACCGCCATCGACCACGGCGGAAGGACCGTCCGGCGCGCGGTCACGAGCCTGTGCCCATGAGTAGATCAGTAGCGGTGTTGGTTCCCATAAGATGCAGGATAGTGCACCGGCCCGGCACGTCCCGCTCGGGACGCACCGGGCCTCAGCGCGGATCAGCGCACGAGCGACGTGTCGCTCGTCTCCCCCTCGAGCTTCTGCCGCCGGCGCGCGACGACCCGGCCGCGGATCGAGAACGCGAGCACGACGGCGAGCAGCGCGTAGAGCGCGATCGGGATCGGCCCGCTGACGAGCACCGAGAAGTCGCCGTTGGCGCTCATCGCGGCGTCGCGGAGGCTCGTCTCGGCCAGGGGGCCGAGCACTATGCCGATGATGAGCGGCGCCAGCGGATAGTCGACCGCCCGCATGATGAAGCCGACGATGCCGATGCCCAGCAGCATGAGCAGGTCGAACGTCGAGCCGCCGGTCGCGTACGTCCCGAGCGCGCAGAACACCGTGATGCCGGCGAACAGGTACGGCCGGGGGATGAGCAGCAGCTTGGCCCACAGCGTCGCGAAGGGCAGGTTGAGGATCAGCAGGACGACCATCGCGATGAAGAAGCTCGCGAGCAGCGACCACACGAGGTCCGGCGCACGCTCGAACAGCAGCGGGCCGGGCTGAAGCCCGTACTGGCGGAAGGCCGCGAGCATGATCGCGGCGGTCGCCGAGATTGGGAGACCCAGGGCGAGCAGCGACCCCATCGCCATGCCGGTCGTCGAGTTGCCCGCGGCTTCCGGGGCGGCGAGACCGCGGATGGCTCCGCTCCCGAAGCGGGGGACGTCCCGGCGGGCGTCGAGCCGCTTCTCGAGTCCGTACGCGAGGAAGGTCGGGATCTCCGACCCGCCCGCGGGCACGATCCCGAAGGGCACGCCGATCGCCGTGCCGCGCAGCCACGCGGGCGCCGCCTCGCGGAACTCGGCGCGCGAGAGCCAGGGCCGGCCAGCCGGCTTGACCATCGAGCCCTCGCCCGACTGCCGTGAGAGGCACGCGACGTAGATCACCTCGCCGAGCGCGAGGACCGCCACGGTCACGGTGACGAGCGAGATGCCGTCGAAGAGGTACGGCGACTCCAGGGTGAAGCGCGGAGCACCGGACACGCTGTCGACGCCGATCACGGCGATCCCCAGCCCGAGGAAGAGCGACGCCATGCCGCGCAGCGGCGTGTCCGTCACGACGGATGAGGTCGCAGCGAACGCGAAGACCGCGAGCGCGAAGAACTCGGCCGGCCCGAAGCTGCTCGAGAAGTCGGCGAGGAGCGGCGCGAGGAAGACGACGAGCACCGAGGCGACGAATCCGCCGATGAAGGCGCCGATCGCCGCGGTCGCGAGCGCCTGCGCCGCCCGGCCGCTGAGCGCCATCCGGTGCCCCTCGAACGTCGAGGCGATGGCCGAGGCCTGACCGGGCGTGTTCATCAGGATGCCCATGGTCGAGTCTCCGAAGAGCCCGCCGAAGTAGACCCCGGCGAACATGATGAACGCGGCGGTCGGCTCGAGGGCGAAGGTGACGGGCAGCAGCAGCGCGACCGCCATCGACGAGCCGAGGCCGGGCAGTACGCCCACCGCGGTGCCGAGCAGGCAGCCGACGAGGACCCAGATGAGGTTCTGCCAGGTCAGCGCCCCGGCGAATCCGTCGGCGAGAAGAGGAAGGACGTCCATCAGAGCCCCCCTCCGAGAATGCCCGACGGCAGCGAGAGGCCGAGCAGCATGTCGAACGCGATGTAGATGACCGAGCTCAGGGTGAGCCCCACGAGCGCAGTGAACAGCCAGCGCGACGACGCGAAGCCGCGCACGACGCCGACGAACAGCAGCGTCGCCGCGATGATCCAGCCGAGGACCTCGAGCAGGAGCGCGAAGGCGAGGAACGACCCCACGACCCACAGCAGCGATCGCCAGCGCGGACGGGAGAGGATGCCGCCTGCGCTGTCGGCTGCCGCGTCATCGGTCTGCGTCCGGCTGCTCTGCCACTGCCGGAAGCCCGAGAGCCCGAGCAGGATGGCCAGCAGGTAGAGGCCCGCCGAGATCAGCCCGGGGAAGAACTGCGGGCCGGGGAACGCCGCGCCTTCGGGGACCGACATCGTGAGGATGCCCACGAGCAGGTAGCTCGCGAAGGCCGCCAGGAGCACGGGCATCACGAGATGCGCCAAGAGCGTGGCGATCGACGGCGCCGTCGTGCGGGGCGCCGCCGGACCGCCCACGACTGCGGACAGGGCGGTGGGATTGTTCGAAGGCATCATTGCCCCATCTCCTCGTAGAGGCCGGCGATCCGAGCATGCTCGGATGCCAGGAAGTCGGTCAGCTCGTCGCCCGTGATCACGCGCTCCGTCCAGTGGTAGCGCTCGATCGCGTCTTGCCACTCCGGAGTCTCGAGCGTCTCGAGGACGAGGTCGGTGAGCTCCGTGCGCTCTGTCTCAGACAGCGCGGAGGGCGCGGCCACCATGCGCCAGTTCGTCAGCGCCACGTCGTAGCCCTGCTCGGCCGCCGTGGGGATCTCGATGCCCTCGATCGGCTGCTCGGCGATCAGCGCCAGCGCCCGCAGACGCCCGGACGCGATCTGGTCGATGTTGTCGGGGTAGCCGCCCGTGGCCGCCTGCGCGGTCCCGTTCAGCAGGGCCTGGATGGCCTCGCCACCGCCATCCGAGGAGATGTACGTCGTCTCCACCGGATCGATGCCCGCCGCGAGAGCGAGATCGGTCACGACGAGCTGGTCGAACGAGCCGCCGCCGGTCCAGGGCAGCGCCCGCGGATCCTCCCGCCATGCGGAGACGAGATCGTCGAGGGTCTCGTACGGGGAGTCGGCGGGGACGACGACCACGTCGTATTCCTCCACCATCACGGCGATGGGCGTGACGTCGTCGAGCGTGGCGGCCGAATCGAACTGGATCGTCGCCGCGAGGAGGCCGGTTCCCCCGACGAGGAGGTTGTTCGGCTGCCCCGCGAGGACCGACACGTTCCCGAGCGCGATCGTGCCGCCGGCGCCCGGCATGTTCACGACCTGCACGTTGTTCACCAGGCCGTTCGCCCGCTGCGCCTGCTGCATCTCGCGCGCGACGCCATCCCATCCGCCGCCCGGAGCGGCGGGGGCGATGATCGTCATCGATGCATGGAGGTCCGTGCCGGCGGCCGCGGACGTCACGGATCCGTACACGGCGGTCGCGATCGCCGCCGTCGCGAGGGAGGCGCCGATCACGCGTGTGACCGTGCGGGCGACCGGCGAGCGCCCACGCGGAGGGGTGACGGAATCGTCTGTGCTCATCTCTGCTCCTTCTGCGGACACCTTTGTCGCCGCAAGATGAGTAATAGGATGAGCCGCCGTGAGAGCGCGCGCCTCGTCCCGAGGCGTTGTGATCATTGATGCTCACCGAATCCTCGCGAGGACATGACAAGGACCGCCGACACCCGAACGCGCGCCGTGCGCCTCGTGATGCTCTTCCTGCCATCCGTCATCGTGCTCGCCGCGGTCGGCCTGACGACGCTCGTCGCGCTCACGGTGCAGGAGCGGAGCATCCGGGAGGCGACGACGCAGCGCGTGCACGACGTGGCGCGCGGTCTCGCCGAGCTGAACGAGGTCCGCACGGCGGTGGAGGCGGCCGGCGCGATCGGGACCGCCGAGCGCACCGCCGACGCGTCCTCCCTCGCGACGGCGACCGCGGCGCTGCAGCCGCTGGCGGACGTGATCCAGCGCACGGCCGGGGTGTACTACGTCGTGATCACCGACGACGAGGGCGTGCGGATCACGCATCCCGATCCGTCTCAGCGAGGGGTCCAGGTGTCGACCACCACGGAGCCGGTGCTCGCGGGGGAGGAGTTCGTCGGCACCGAGACGGGGCCGTCGGGCGCCTCGCTCCGCGCGAAGGTGCCCGTGATCGGCTCGAACGGGGCGGTGGTCGGCATGGTGGCCGTGGGCATCCTCGAGTCGAGCATCTCCGCCCAGACGGCCGCGGGCGTCGAGAAGCTGCTGCCCTGGGCATCCGCCGCGCTCATCGCCGCAACCCTGGCGAGCTCGCTGCTCGCGGCCGCGATCGAGCGACGGTTCCGCAGGAGCGACGCCATGGAGGCGGAGCACCGCCAGCTGCGTCATGTGACGGCGGCGCTGCGCGAGCAGGCGCATGAGTTCGGCACCCGACTCCACGTGATCCACGGGCTTGTCTCGCACGGCGACCGCGCAGAGGCACTCCAGTACATCGAAGGGGTCGTGCCCGTCCTCTCCGGGAACGGGGGCGAGGGGGTCTCGCGGCCCTCGGGGCTGCTGAGCGCGAGCATCGAGGCGCTCCGCTCCGAGCTGAGCGCGCGTGGGACGCGGCTCGAGACCGACATGGATCCGGACGTCCCGATCGACGAGGGAGTGCTCCTCGTCTTCGCGAATCTCGCGCGCAACGCCGCCGAGGCGGGGGCGTCGTCGGTGCGCTGCTCGCTGCGGCAGGTCGACGGCCGGTTCGTCGGAGCCGTCGAGGACGACGGGCCCGGCATCGACCCCGCCGACGTCGATCGCGTCTTCACGCGCGGCTATTCGTCGAAGCCGGACGCGTCGGGCGTCGGGCGCGGGATCGGTCTGGCGCTCGTCCGGCGCACCGTCACGTCGCGCGGCGGCACGATCGAGCTGCGTCGAACCGCGCTGGGCGGGTCGCGGTTCGACTTCGATCTGGGTGCCGAGCGATGAGTGAGCGGATCGGGGTGCTCATCGTGGACGACGATGCCGCGGCGCGCGCCCTGCACAGCCGGTTCGTCGCCGAGACACCGGGGTTCTACGTGGCGGCGACGGCGGCCACTGGGCGAGCGGCGCTCGCCCAGCTCGGACGCGGCGTCGATCTCGTGCTCCTCGACATGCGGCTTCCCGACATCAGCGGGATCGAGGTCCTGCACCGTCTGCGGACCCTGGGAGAGGCGGGGGCGGACGTCCTCGTGATCAGCTCGTCCCACGATCAGGTGACCGTCCGGCAGGCGCTCGCCGCACGCGTCTCGGGATACCTCGTGAAGCCGTTCACGCAGGAGGCGCTCCAGGAACGGCTGCGAGCGTACGCGGCCGACGCCGACCGACGACGGGCAGACGCTGCAGATCGGCGTCTCTCGCAGGGCGAGATCGACCGCCTCCTCGCCGTCGGCACCACGCGGGCTCCCGAACGGCCGAGGCGCGAGGGGCGTGTCGAGCTTCCCAAGGGACTCGCCGCGCAGACACTCGAGCGCGTCCTCGCGGCGCTCGACCCCGTCCGCTCGGTCTCCGCCGAGGAACTCGCGGCCACGTGCGGGATCTCGCGCGCGACGGCTCGCCGGTACCTCGAGCACCTCGTCGCCGAGGGGCGGATCGACATCGCCCACAGCTACGGGCGACGGGGCCGCCCGCGCGTGCTCTATCGGCTGGCCCCGGCGCCGTCAGGCTGACGGCACGCGCGCGTCAGCGGCTGTCGAGGGCGGGCCGCGGAGTCAGCATCAGGGCGGTGGCGATCGCCGCCGCGGTGAGACCGAGGACACCGGTGGCGAGCAGCGCGAGGCCGGCGGGCCAGACCGTATGGTGTTCGGCCTCGTAGGTGTATCCGTCGTACGTCCGGGTGAACTCGAGCGTTCCGCTGCTCGTCAGCACGATCCCGACGACGAGCGCGACGACCGGGATGCTCCATGCCAGCCCCCACGCCAGGCGTCGTCGGGCCGACCATGGGTCGTCGATCTGTTCGGCCGAGGCTGCATCGAGATCGAGTCGGTGCTGTTCGTGCTCGGGCGCGTCTGAATCCACGTCTGCACCCTATCGGCGAAGAGCGGCCTGAGGCATGGACACGACGGGCGGCGGCGCCTGCCGTCTGCCTCGGGTGCTTGCGGTCAGAAGGGTGGTGGTTCGTCGTCGGGTGGGGTGAAGCGGGCGACCGGTGGCGGGGTGTCGGTGTAGACGCGCCCGTTGGGGGAGGTCCATTCGAGCACGCCGCCTTCTGTCTGGGTGACGGTCCATTCGGTCATCTGCTCGAGCATGTGATGCGTTTCACAGAGGTACTCGAGATTGGCCACGTTCGTGGGCCCTCCCCGGGAGTGGGGGTGGGTGTGGTCGACGTCGACGTAGTGCTTCCGGATGGCCTGCCGGCATCCCGGGAACCGGCACCGCTCGTCCCGCGCCTTCAGGAACCGCCGCTGCGCGGTGGTGGGGAATCTCTGATCCACGGTGAGGAGGACGCCGGTGTTCGCGTCGGTGAACGCCCGGTTCCAGATGGTCGCGTCCGCGGCGATCTGCTTGGCGTCGATGATCGGGATCGGTCCTGCCCCGGCAAGGGTGGCGCCTTCGGTGCGGTGGGTGGGGTCGGCGAGCGCTTCGGCGGGGATGGTGATGTGCACGCTCCCGCGGATCGCGCCGAGCCCGACGGGCCTCATGGCCGACTTCCGTGCGGGCTCCGCGGCCGGGCCGAACGCCGAACCCGCGCCAGACGCAGAGCCCGTACCGTCCGCGGAGCCCGTGCCGGATGCTGAGCCCGTGACGTCCGTTGGGCTCGCGCCGAGTCCGACGTCCCCGGCTTTCGCATCGGCCGCGCCGCCCGTGCCGTCCCTGGTGGCGCCGAGTCCGGTGTCGGTGTCCTTGTCCTTCGCGTCCGCGCTGTTGCTCGGTTCGGGGAAGGTGGCGCCGTAGAGGTGGTCGTGGCCGGTGGGGGTGCCGGTGAGGGTGAGGTCGGTGAAGATGTCCGCCCGGATCTCATCCAAGGTGCGGTCATCCGCGAGGGCTATGGGGTCGCCGGCGCGGCGGGCGGCGGCGCGGGCGGCGAGGACGGTCTTGGCCATCTGGTCGATGCGGTCCATCATCCCGACCCCGAGCACGTTCGCGACCTCCGCGTCGAACGCGCCCATCGCGTCCTCCCCGGGACGGAACCCCACCCGCCGCCTCTTCCTGGCGGCCTTGTGGCGGTCGCTGATCGAGACCGGGTCCAGCTCCTGCGCGATCTTCCGCGCCACCTCCGCCAACGCGGCCGCGGTCATCGGCACCCGGTCCAACCGCTCCAGCACCCGCACCTCATACGTCGCCCGCACGGCAGGGTCATCGATCCGGTCCCCGCACAGCACGATCGTGCGCGCATGCGGGAGCGACACCGTCCCTTCCGCGAGCCGGTCCCGCACGACCGGGAACCGGGAGACGAGGTTCGCGGCGTCGTTCATCTGCCGCTCCACCGACCGGCCCGGGGTGTGCGTGGCCGCGGCGATCTCCTCCGCGATCGCCCGATGCGCCCACGCCCGCGACGAACCCCCGGCCGCGACCTGCCGCTCATGCTGCGCCCACGCCACCTGCGACGCCGACGCCAACGCCATCTGACGCGCCGCCTGCGCATGAGCGATCACCCGGTCCGCCGCCCGGATCGCCTCGATCGCCGACTCCACCGCCGCACGCTCCGAAGCCGTCGGGCACGGACCATCCCCTTCACCCCACACAGCCCCATCGCTCATGGAACCAGTGTCCCGCCCACCACGGACATTCGAAGACTCCTACGAGCCAGAACGAAGCACAAAAGGTCACAGAACGATAACGAAGCGAAGGGCCTCGGAGCCTCCGACAGGGGGGCGTGCACCGCGCAGCGCCAACCGAGATGTGGCTGACGGTGCGGATTCCTGGACCCGGGTCAGCTCAATGGATCCCGCCTCACACCGTCCGCTCGGCCCATCCCCATGCCTCGAGGGCGACCTCGATCTCGCGGCCATCGACCTCGACGACCGCCGTGCGCGCCGAGTCAGACAGATTCGCCGCGAGCACCACCTCGCGACCGTCGCGTCGCCCTCCGACCGCCCAGAGCAGACCGTCCGGACTCGCGCCGGACAGCAGCTCCGCGCCAGAGAGCGCCGCCAGGGCACGCATCGCCGATACTGCGGGAAGCACCGCACCGTCGGCGGTGTATAGACCGCGCGGCCCCCACTCCTCGAAGTAGGCGATGCTCGAAACGCCCGGAACGGCGAACGCCGCCGCGCTCGCGATGACCCACGCCGCGAGCTCCGAAGCGGTCTGACGGTCGCCGACACCGCCCGTGAACGCGGCGCCATACCCCTCCGCGAGGTCGTCGCGCGACGGCATCGGCGCGGGAGCGGTCGCGACGTTGTTGTACCGGGGTCGCAAGGTCACCGGACCGACGTGCACCGGCAAGCCGCGTGCGATCCGGACAGCCTGCTCGGCCGTGAGCCGCTGCATCGCGACCGACTCCACGAGCTGCTCGGTTCCGAGGGCGTGGAACAGCGGGGTCGACGCGAACACGACGCCGTCGGCATCCGCAGGGAGAGCGGCCTGCTCGCGGTTCAGCTCGGTGAAGTGCGAGCGAGCGCCGACGACAACGTGCGCCGACACACCCACACGCGAAAGAGCGCACCGCAGCGCGGACACATGGACCGACCGGGCCGTGTGCACCTGACGCGAGAACGCGGCGATCCGACGGATCTCGCGATCGGCGAGCGCGTCGACCGCGGCGTCGAGCGCGCGGACGGACACAGGGGAGAGGTCTTCGTCGTCCTGCGGGAGCACGAGGCGCACGTCGAGCGGTCGCTGTGGCACGCGATGAAGCGCCGCACGCCAGTTCGGGGCGGCGAGATCGAGCTCGACGAGGAGCGTCTCGCCGATCGGCGGGATGGCCGGTGCCGGGTCTGGTGCGGATGATGCGCACGTGAGGATCTCGGGGAACGCACCGGATGGCACGAGCCCGATCCGCGAGGACACCGCGTGATCCGGCTCAGGCTCGCCCGCGACCGAGATCTCGATCGACTGCCGCAGCTCCTGTCCCGCCGCGACCGGGTACGGGAACGGCAGGTCGAGCGGTCGGCTGTAGGTCTTGAAGGAGGCGTCCGTCCAGTTGCGCTGATCCTCCATCTCGAACACGTCGCCCGAGAACGCGACCGCCACATCCATCCCCGCATCGCGCCATCCGAGCCGGGTGATGTCGCGGACGGGCTGATGCGGGCTGATCGCGGTCGGGAACGCCGTGCGCTCGGAGGACCCGTCGGCGTGGACGACATCGAGGCCCGCGCCGGCGAGGTGCGGCGGATGGAGCGCGACGAGCCCCGTGCGATTCGTGAGCCAGTCGACAGCGGAGACGCCGCGCCATCCGATCGTCAGCCGGTCGCCGTCCGCCCGGACGCGGACCGCGCCCGAGATCGCCGCGCCGAAGTCATCGGCGTGCACGGAGATCTCGAGGGCGCCGGGCGACGCTGCGACCGCATCCACGTGCATGGCCGGCGTGTTCCAGTCGCGGTCGCGCGCCACGGCCCGGACGCTGCGGAGCACGACCCGGCCCCGCCATCGCACGTCCGCGAGCTCGTCGCCGCGTCGTTCGAGCGACCAGGGGCCGCTGCGCCAGGCCTCGGAGGGCGTGCGCCAGGAATCGTCGTGGGTCACGGAGCGTCGTCTCTCGAGAGCCGGTCAGAGGGTGGTCATGCCGCCGTCGACCGCGAACAGCGCTCCGGTCGCGAAGGCGCCGTCGTCGCTCGCGAGGAAGACCATGATCCCCTCGACGTCCGATGGGGCCCCCGCGCGGCCGAGCGGGATCCGGCCGATGATCGCGGCGCGCGCCTCGGGGTCGCTTGTGATCGTCGTCACGAGCGACGTCTCGGTGTACGCGGGGACGACCGTGTTCACGCGGATGCTGCGGTCGGCGTACGCGGCCGCGACCGTCCGGGCGAGACCGTGGATGCCCGCCTTCGACGCGCTGTAGGCGGTGAAGTCCCTGCCCTCGCCGTTGATGCCCGTCGGGCTCCCGGTGAGGATGATCGACCCGCCGCCCCGGGGAAGCATCGACCGGACCGCGTGCTTGACCGTCAGGAAGGTGCCCGTCAGGTTGACGTCGATCGTGCGCCGCCATACATCGAGGTCGAGGTCGGCCGCCGGCGCATCCTGGCCGAAGAGCTGCACGCCCGCGTTGGCGACGACGACGTCGGGCGACCACCCCGCGCCATCCAGTTCCGCGAACGCGGCCTCGACGCTCTGCTCCTGCGCGATGTCGACGGCGACGGCGCGTGCGCGATCCGCGCCGATCTGCGCAGCAGCGGCGGAACCGGCCTCCGCGTCGCGGTCGGCGATGACGACGCGCGCACCCTCAGCGGCGAAGCGGGCGGCCACGGCGAAGCCGATTCCCGTCGCCGATCCGGTGATGAGGGCGGTCTTTCCCTGGAGCCTGGTCATCGTCGTCCTATCGCTTGATCTCGTCGAGGTGCAGCATGCGCGCGAGGTTCTTGTCGAGCTCGTCGTCGCGGAAGATCTTCTTCCAGTCCTCCTTGATGATGCTCTCGCGTCCGTAGTCCATCGCGATGAGGCACGCGTCGCTGAAGGGGTTGTCGCCGCGCAGGCCGTTGGCGAGCGCGACCTGCGTGTGCCCGTAGAGGATGCTGCGCGCGGCCGCCTCGGGCACGCCCATCGTGTGCACGGCCTCCTGCAGCGCCTCGTTCAGCAGGTCCCCGATCATGCAGGCGACCGTCTCGACGAGGGTCGGCTCGAGCTGCGCGAGCTGCTTGACCGTCACCCAGTGCACGTCGATCACGGGAGCGTAGATCGCGCGGACGGTCGCCTCGACGATCTCCTTCTTCGCGGGGTCGTCCGACTCCACGGCGGCGATGGCGTCCTGCGGCGCCGCGATGCCGCCGAACGTGTCGGCCCACTGCTCGGGGGTCTCACGCTGGAGGAAGATCGACGGATGGCACGGGTGCGCGACCGCCTGGACGATATCCTCGCGCGTGGTGAGAAGGCCCGCATAGGCGGCGGCGGGGTCGAGGGTGAGGACGATCGTGCCGGGCCGGAGCTGCGGCACGAGCTCGGCGGTGACGGGGCCGAGCGCGAGGTCGGGGACGGCGAGGACGACGATCTCCGCGTCGGCGACGGCGGTCGCGGCGTCCGAGAGCGCACGCCCGGCCGCCCTCACGCGGTCCTGCCCGGCGGGCGAGTTCTCGACGTACCAGACCACGTGGTCGGTCTGCGCGAGGTTGTTCGAGACGCGGGTCCCCATCTTCCCCCCGGCGCCGAAGACGGCGATCCGATAGGTGCTCTGCGCTGTCGCGGTGTCGGTCATGACGTGCTCCTCAGATAGTCGAGGGCTCGACGGGTCCACGCCCGCTCGGCCCGGATGGTGGTGTCGGGATCGCCCTGCCAGGGCAGCCAGTGCTCGACGATCTCGTTGATGCCGCGCTCGCGCGGACGCACGACGCGCAGCAGGTGCTCGTAGTCGTGGAGACCGTCGCCGAGCGGGGAGCCGGAGTAGGTGAATCCCACCCAGCCCTCCTGCCGTGCGAAGGCGAAGTCCTTCACGTGGACGCTCTTCACATGAGCCGCGGCCGCCTCGATGCACTCCGTCGGCGATTCGAGGCGAGCGACGACGTTCGCCGGATCGAGGCAGATCCCGAGTGCGGGGCTGTCGATCCGCTCGATCAGTGCGACGAGCTGCCGCGTGGCGACCTGCTCGTACGTCTCGAGGGCGAGGACGAGTCCGGCCGCGCGGTAGGCGGGGAGGGCCGCCCTCAGCCAGGCCTCTGCCTCGGCCGGAGACGGGCGACTCTCGGGAGCATGCACCATGCTGCGCACGAGGTGCGCTTCGAAGAGCTCCGCGATGCGCGCGAACCGCTCGAGATGATCGGGCGCCACCCCCTTCGTGCCGAGCTCGATCGCCACCCCGAGCTCGCGCGCGACGCGGGCGGTCTCGCGGAGCTCGCGGTCGGACATCCGCTCGAGGGGTGCGTAGTCGCAGATCTGGAACAGGCCGACATCGAGATCGCGCGTCGCCTCGAGCGCGGCGCGGAGCGAGAGCGGCTCCGGCGCGCGCTCGGAGTGCTGCCAGAAGAAGGCGTAGGTTCCGAGCCCGATCACGACCGCGACCTCCCGAGCGCGTCTGCCTCGTCGATGACGGCGAGGAGGGCGTCGGGGTCGTGCGCGAAGCGGCCGAGGAAGAGCCCGTCGATGTCATCGCCGAGCCGAGTGAGGAGACCGGGGCCCGCCGAGCCGCCGTACACGACCGTCGAGCCGTCGCGGTCGGGGAGCTCGGCGAGTGTCGCCGTGAGTGCGCGGCCCACCGCGCGGGTGTGCTCCGCGGGCGCGGGCTCGGGCGCTCCGATCGCCCACACGGGCTCGTAGGCGGCGATGACCGGCCCCGCCGGGGCGTCCGCGAGGGCGGCGCGGAGCTGCGCGACCGTGGATTCGGCCGCGACGCCGGGGGCGACCGGCTCGGTCTCTCCGAGGCAGAGGACGGGTGTGAGTCCGTTCCGGAGAGCGGCGGCCGTCTTGCGTGCGACGACGCCGTCGTCCTCGCCGAACAGGCGCCTCCGCTCGGCGTGGCCGACCTCCGCGATCGACGCGCCGATCTCGGCGAGTTCGACCGGAGAGACCTCGCCCGTGTACGGCCCCGCGTCGTGCTCGGCGACATCCTGGGCGCCGATGCGGACCGGGGTCCCTGCGAACGCGGTGACGGCGGGGATGATCTGCGGGAAGGTCGGGATCACGAAGAGCTCGACGCGCCCGGAGCGGATGGCCTCATGCCGGCGCACGCGCTCGGCGACCGCGGCGAACCACGCGGTCGCCTGACGGTGACCGAAGTACATCTTCAGGCTCACCCCCACCCGGACACGCGCCATCAGCAGGAGCCCGTGTGCTCGAACTCGTCGATGACCGCGACCTTCGCCGCGGACGCGCTCGCGGTGTCGAAGCGGTAGGTGAGCCACTCCCGCACGAGGCGGCGGGCGAGCTCGATGCCCACGACGCGCTGGCCCATGGTGAGCACCTGGGCGTTGTTGGACAGCACGCCGCGCTCGACGCTGAAGCTGTCGTGGGCGGTGACGGCGCGGATGCCGGGAACCTTGTTCGCCGCGATCGCGACGCCCAGACCGGTTCCGCAGATGAGCAGGGCGCGGTCGGCGGAGCCGTCGGCGACGCGCTGCGCCGCCTCGATCGCGACGCGGGGGTACGGCGTGTGACCGTCTGCGCCCACGCCGACATCGACCACCGACGCGACGCCCGGGTTCTGCTCGAGGTCGCGCTTGAGGATCTCCTTGTAGTCGTAGCCGGCGTCATCGCAGCCGATCACGATCCGCAGCTGGTCGCTCATGAGCTCTCCTTCATCACGTCTGCATGTCTCGCTTCGCGCGGGTCTGGTGGGGCGATTCCGGCCGGATTCGAGACATGGTGGGTGGGGACCGGCCGATCGAGGACGTCGGCGACGGCCGTGACGATGAGCGCGAGCGAGTGTGCGCCCGGGTCCGGGGTGCCGATCGCCTTCTCCGCGTGCGTGCGCGAGCGGCCCATGCGGGGGAGGAGGTCGGCGGTGGCGGCGGCCGACTCGGTCGCGGCCTGCGCGGCGATGCGCCAGGCAGCGGCGAGCGCGGTGTCCCGGGCCACCGCGGCGGACAGCGCCTCGGCGAACGGGACCAGTGCGTCGACGAGCGTCTTGTCGCCGACCTGCGCCTTGCCGTACGCCATCACGCGGTCCGCCGCCTCCACGACGCCCTGCGCGATGGCGTCGGGGGACGGACGGTCGCTGTCTCCGAGGCGGTCGGCGACCGTCGAGAGGATGACACCCCACAGGGCGCCGGATGTCCCTCCCGCGCGATCCGACCAGGCATCGGCCGCACGCGCGAGCGTCGTGCCGGCGCCGGTTCCCTCCGCGAATGCCTGACGCGCGGCGTCGCGCGCAGCGCGGGAGCCCCGCTGCATCCCGATGCCGTGGTCGCCGTCGCCCGCGACCGCGTCCATCCGGCCGAGCTCGTCGACGTGGGCGTCCACGGTGTCCGCGATGGCCTCGATGATCGAGAGCACGCGCTGCGCGGCCCGTCGGGAGTCGGCACCCGCGACGAGGGGAGACGGTGCGGACGGGGCGGCGCCGCGATCGGCCGGGGCTGCGTCCTCCTCCGCGGTCGCGGGTGCGAGCGCTCCGCGGCGGTACGCGGGCGTGTCGACGGGCGTCTCCCAGAGGGCCGCGAGCTCGTCGTCGAGCCAGAAGAGCGTGAGGGATGTCCCGGCCATGTCGAAGGATGTGCAGTACTCGCCCACGTGCGGATCGACGACGTCGAGCCCCGCGCTCTCGAGCAGCTGCGCGATGCGGCGATAGACGACGAACATCTCCTCGTACTTGAGTGCGCCGAGCCCATTGAGGATGGGGATGACGCGCGCACCTCGGGGCGACTCGACGCCCTCCGGCAGCTCCGCGAGGAGACGCGCCACGAGCAGCTCGGCGAGGGCGTCGGCGGACGGCACGTCCGTCTCGTCGATGCCCGGCTCGCCGTGGATTCCGAGACCCACCGCCATCCGGTTCTCGGCGACCTCGAACAGCGGCTCGTCCGCGCCGGGGAGGGTGCAGCCCGTGAAGGCGACGCCGAACGATCGGGTGCGCTCGTTCGCCAGGCGGGCCGCCCGGGCGACCTCGGCGAGCGGGTACCCCGCCTCGGCGGCCGCGGCCGCGATCCGGAAGACGGTGAGGTCGCCCGCGATGCCGCGCCGGCGATGCCTTTCGGCCGGCGGCGCGGAGGAGATGTCGTCGGTGACCGTCACCGTCTCGCAGGGAATGCCCGCTTCGCGCAGCCGTTCCTGCGCCGCGTCGAAGTTCAGCACGTCGCCGGCGTAGTTGCCGTACGAGAAGAGGACGCCGCCGCCGCGGTGGGCGGCTCTCGCCACAGCCAGCACCTGCTGCGTCGAGGGCGATGCGAACAGGTTGCCCATCGCGGCGCCGTGTGCGAGGCCTCGGCCGACCAGACCCCCGAAGGCGGGGTAGTGGCCAGAGCCGCCGCCCACGACGACCGCGACCTCGCCCTGCGGCGAGGCGGTCGCCCGAACCACTCCGCCGGACACGCGGCGGACGCTGCGGCTGTTGGCCGCGACGAAGCCGTCGATCATCTCGTCCGCGAAATCGGCCGGGTCGTTCCAGAGGCGGGTCATCTTCGAGCTCCTTCGGAGAGGCGTTCTCTCATTGTGCACAACCGGTTGACCAATCACAAGTCCGCCGTGCCGTGATCCGAGCCTGGGCCGGAGGGTCGGTAAGTTGGGGACATGCCCGCCTATCCGGATGCCGCGTCGGACGACATCGCGTCTGCTCTGGGCACCCTGCCTTCGGGGAGCCCGGTGTCGGAGGTCGCACGGCGGTTGCTCGACCTCTTCACGAGCGGATCCATCGCGCCGGGCACGCGGCTTCCGCCCGAGCGCCAGCTCGCGGCGTCGCTCGGGGTCGGCCGCTCGGCCGTGCGCGAGGCGCTCGCCGCGCTCGAGATCCTCGGGATCGTCGACGTGCGCCCCGGGTCGGGGACGTACCTTCGCGGAGAGACGAGCGAGCTCCTCCCGCAGACCCTGCGCTGGGGGCTGCTCATCGGAGAGCGCAACACGGTGCAGCTGCTCGAGCTGCGCGCCGGGCTGGAGATCTACGTGGCTCGGCTCGCCGCGGGCCGGATGAAGCCGGAGCAGCACGCTGAGCTGGCCCAGCACGTGCGCTCCATGGCCGAGAGCCTCGACGATCTCGGCGCGTTCGCGCGCGCCGACCGCGAGTTCCACCAGACGCTCGCCGAGGAGGCCGGCAACGCCCTCCTCGTCGACCTGCTGCACGTCGTGCGATCTCTCCTGCAGGTCTACGCCGATCGCGCCGTCGACGATCGCGAGGCGGCGGCGGTCGCGCTCCGCGAGCACGAGGCGATCCTTCAGGCCATCCACGCGGCCGATGAGGATGCCGCAGCCTCGTCGATGGCCGTCCATATGGCGACGGCGAGCGACAGGCTCCGCGCCGAGCTCTGACCGGCGCGGAGCCGTCTCTCACTCCGCCACGAGACGGACGGCCATGAAGGGGCGGCCCGGCAGGTCGACGCGGAAGGCGCCCGTATGGGCGCCCGGCACCCGCTCGACAGTCATGTTCCATGTGTCGATGACGTCGATGCGCCAGGGTCGATCACCCGGGAGCACCAGGTTCCGGAACCGCGGGCGGTTGAAGCCGAAGTACCCGACCAGGTAGCGATCGGCGGCACCGCCCCACGGGACGTCCCAGTCGCTCGGCAGCGGATCGACGACGCCGCCGGGTGCCTCGCCGACGATCCGGTCGAGGAAGGCCATGCGCGCGGGCGCATGGCCCTTCAGGACCCCGCCCTTCGACCACCAGAGGACCTCATCGTCGGCGAGGTAGGTCTCGCCGTGCGCGACGTACCCGCCGCGGACGGCACCCTCCCAGCATCGGCGGATCAGCTCCTCTGCGGTGAGGTTTCCCCACCCCTGGTCGATGTCCCCCTCGTAGCCGACCTCGTCGATGACGACGGGCTTGCCCCAGCGGATGCGCCATTCGTCCGTGAACTCGGCTGTCCGGTAGACGTCCTGGCGCTGGACGCTCGCATGGGTGATCCACGGCCTCGAGTGGTCGTAGAAGGGACGGCAGTTGTGGATCGAGAGGAGATGCCCGTGCGGGTCCTCCTCGACGACGATCGCGGCGAGCCGCTCCCAGTCCTCCTCGCTCTTCGACCAGAGCAGGTCGTACTCGTTCGCCATCGACCACCACACGTTCGCGAACGCGGAGAGGCGGCGCACGACGTAGCGCACGACGCGGTCGTCGACGGCCGGGCCGAGATCGGCGAAGCCCCAGCGATCGTACGCGTGGAAGAGGATCAGGTCGGCCTCGATCCCGAGTTCGCCGAGCTGGCGGATGCGCGCCTCGAGCCGACGGAAGTGCGCGGGGTCGAAGCGCTCGAGATCGAACCCCGCCTGGAGCGATCCCGGGAACGGGAAGTCGTCAGGCTCGTTCTCGTTGTAGAGATACGACTTCGGGAACAGGCACATCCGCACCTTGTTGAAGGGGGAATCGGCGAGGGTGCGCAGGGTCTCCTCCTGCAGCTGCTCCGGCTGATGCGTCCAGGCGTACGCCGTCGTGCCGACCGGCCGGTAGCGGTCGCCATTCGCGTGGCGGAAGTGGAAGCCGTCGACGACGACCGGCCCCGGCGCACCGGACGCGACGACCGTGAAGCCCCCTGTCACCCCGTCGAGCGAGCGCGCGGTCGAGCGCGTCTCGAACGTCCAGTCGCCCTCCTCGTCGGCGAGGAGGCGGATGATCCAGACGCCCTCGCCGTCGTAGAAGCCGCCCGCGCGGAGTTCGCGGTCGCCGTGTCGGAACACCGCCTCGAGCTCGACGTCGAGGAACGGGTTGCCGTGCCGCGGGCCCTCGAGCCGGACTTCCGCGACTCCCCAGCGCGGAACGGGGGACGCGACCGATGCGGGCGCCGACGTGCGGGGAGCCGAGTCGTAGTCGGGGTCGGGCGCGACCGCGGGCAGGTACTCGCGCGTCGCGTCATCGCCATCCTCGATCGATGCAAGCGCGGCCCAGAGCCGATCCCGCTCCGCGGGGTCCTCGAGCTGCGGGACGAACCCCACGAGCTGCCCGAGCCGGGCGCCTCGGTACTGGGTCGCCATGGGCGATGCGGCGATCCCCGGCAGGAACGTCTCGAGCACCGCGCGAGCGGCTGGGCTGTCGAGTGCGTCTCCGAAGGCGGACGAACGGTGGAAGGGCATCAGGCCTCCTGTCCTGCGGCCAGCAGGGCGCGCCGCTGAGCGCGGCGCTCCTCCTGGCGGTCTGGGTCGGGAACGGGCGCGGCCATGAAGAGGCGCTGCGTGTACGGATGGACCGGCGCCGACGTCACCTGCTCGCCGCCTCCCTGCTCGACGATCTCACCCCGGTACATGACCGCGACGCGATGACTGATGTGACGGACCACGGCGAGGTCGTGGGTGACGAAGAGATAGGCGACGCCCGTGCGCTCCTGGATCTCGATGAAGAGATCGAGCACGCGCGCCTGCGTCGAGAGGTCGAGCGCCGAGACGGGTTCGTCGCACACGATGAGGCGCGGGGACAGCGCGAGGGCGCGGGCGATCGCGATGCGCTGCCGCTGACCTCCCGAGAACTCCCTCGGGAGCCGCGTGCGGGCGTCCGTCGGCAGACCGACCTGGTCGAGGAGGTCGCGGACGCGTGCCTTCGCCTCGCCTGCGCTGACGCCCTGGACGCCCAGCGGCTCGGCGAGGATCTGCTCGATCGTCATCGAGGGATTGAGCGACGAGTACGGATCCTGGAACACCACCTGGATCTCGCTCGCGAGCCCGCGTCGCTCCGCACGTGAGAGGTGCGAGATGTCACGGCCGTCGTAGACGACCGCGCCCTCCGTCACCGGCGCGAGGCCGAGCACGGCGCGGCCGAGGGTCGTCTTGCCCGAGCCGGACTCCCCGACGAGTCCGACGCACTCCCCGGGGCGGATGTCGAGGGAGACGCCCTTGAGCGCCCGGAACGGCTGGCCGCGCAGCCCCTTGCCCGGATACTCGACGACGAGGTCCGTGATCTCGAGGAGGGGAGCATCGTGGATCGGGGCGCTCATCGCGCACCTCCTGCCATCTGAAGCGGACCGCGGGCAGGACCCTCGTCGAGGATCGCCTCCAGCAGTGTCCTGGTGTACGGATGCTGAGCGTCCCGGAAGATCGCGCGCACGGGACCCTGCTCGACGAAGCGGCCGTCCTGCATGACCGAGACCCGGTCGCACAGGTCGGCCACCACCCCGAAGTTGTGGGTCACGAGCAGCATCGCCATGTGGCGCTCCTCCTGAAGACCGCGCAGCAGATCGAGCACCTCGGCCTGGACCGTGACGTCGAGTGCCGTCGTCGGCTCGTCTGCGATGATCAGCTCGGGATCGGTGGAGACCGCGCCGGCGATGAGGACCCGCTGCGCCATCCCGCCCGAGACCTGGAACGGATAGGCGGCGAACGTGCGCTTCGGGTCGGGGATCCCGACCCGGTCGAGCAGCGAGAGCGCCTTGTCCGTCGCGTCCTTCGAAGACATCCCGAGTCCGACGCGGAGCGGCTCGATGAGCTGGGAGCCGATCGTGAACGAGGGGTCGAGGTTCGACATCGGCTCCTGCGGGATGTAGCCGATGCGCCGCCCGCGGACATCCGTGTAGGCGCGCTCGCCGAGCTGCGTGAGCTCGATGCCGTCGAAGGCGATCGTGCCCGCCGTGACGCGCCCGCCACGCGGCAGCAGCCCGAGCACGGAGAACGCCGTCTGGGTCTTGCCCGAGCCGGATTCCCCGATGAGCCCGTGCACCTCGCCCTTCCGCACGTCGAGCGAGACGCCGTGCACGACCTCGATGGTCGAGCCGTTCGGCTGGTCGTATCCGACGCGCAGGTCGCGGATGCTGAGGAGCACGTCGTGCGTGCGGAGGGCCGATCGCGCGTCCTCCTCGTGCACGACGACCGGGGCGGTCTCGAACACCGGCGGCTCGTCGAGGTCGACGGGCGCATCGGCGCCGCTCATGGCGAACGATGTCGTGACCGCCGCGACCGATCCGGTCGCTCCCGACACGGCGCGGCGGCGCCGGCGTCGGACGGACACCGTGCGCTCGAGCTCGTCTCGCATCGCGTTCGCGAGGAGCGTCAGCGCGATGCACGTGAGCGCGATCGCGAGCGACGGCCAGAGCATGAGGATCGGCTGGGTGTAGATCTTCGTGAAGGCGTCATTGAGCATGGAGCCCCACGTGGGCACGGCAAGGTCGCCGAGCCCGAGGAACTCCAGGCCCGACTGGATGGCGATCGCGATGCCCGCGATGATCGCCGACTGGATGAGGATGGGTGCGCGAACGACGTTGAGGATGTGCCGGCCGATGATGCGGCCGTCGCCGAGTCCCGAGACGCGCGCGGCGTCGACGTAGAGCTCGCCGCGCACGGAGGTGACGCTCGCGTAGACCAGGCGGAAGAACGCGGGCGCCATGAGCACGCCGAACACGAGCATCGCGATCCACACGCTGGGACCGAGGACAGCGCGGGCCGCGAGGAGCACGACGATTCCGGGCATCGCCATGACGAGTGACGTGACCCAGGACGAGACGGCGTCGAACCAGCCCTGATAGTAGCCGGCGACCAGTCCCGACAGCACGCCGATGACGAGAGCCGTGACCAGTGCGACGAGCGCCGACGCGATCGAGATCTGCGTCGCGGCGAGAAGGCGCGACAGGACGTCGCGCCCTGCGGAGTCCGTGCCGAGCAGATGCGCGGCGCTCGGGGCCTGCAGGATGGCGGCGATGTCGGAGTAGTGCGGGTCCTGCGGGGCGATCGCCGGCCCCAGCACCGCGGCAAGCGCGATCACCGTGAGCACGGCGAGCGACACGACGGCGAGAGGCCGGCGGAGCAGGCGCCGGAGGAGAGCGGGGGTCGGGGTGGCGTTCATGAGAGTCGCACCTTCGGGTTGAGCGCTGCCTGCGCGAGGTCGATCGCGAGATTCACGACGACGACGATGATGGCCGTGATGACGACGATGCCCATCACGACGGGGATGTCGCCCTGGGTCGTGGCCGACACCGCGAGCTGGCCGATGCCGGGCAGGGCGAACACCTGCTCCACGATCACCGCGCCGCCGAGCATGCCGATGAACTGCACCGCGAGCACGGCGAGCGCGGGCCCCGCGGCGTTCCTCAGCACGTGCCGGTACACGACACGGTTCTCCGGCAGTCCGCGGCTGCGGAGCGTCCGGACATAGTCGCGACTGAGGGCGTCGAGGACCGACCCGCGGATCTGCTGGGCGACGGTCGCGATCGCGCCGATGGCGAGGGCGATCACCGGCAGCGTGATGGACGCCAGCCAGCCGCCGAGCGATGTGGCGATGGGCGTGTACCCCGTCGCCCGGAACCACCCCAGGTTGATCGCGAACAGCAGGACGAGCCCGAGCGCGATGAGGAACCCCGGAACGGCGAAGCCGACGACGGCGAGGAACTGCACGAGCCCGTCGACCAAGCCTCCCCTCCTCGCGGCGAGGACGCCGAGCACGACCGAGAGCACGGCGGCGATGAGCGTCGAGCCGATCACGATCGAGAGCGTGACCGGGAGACGGGTCTCCATGCTCACGGTGACGTACTGGCTGCTGAACCACGAGCGTCCGAGGTCGCCGGTGAGCGCGCGGGTGAACCAGTCCGCGAACTGCTCGACCAGCGGGCGATCGAGGCCGAGCTGCGCGGCCTTGGCTGCGACCGTCTCGGCCGTCGCACTCTGGCCGAGGATGCGGCGCGCGATGTCGCCGCCCCCGAGATAGAGCAGCGTGAACGCGACGACCGAGATGACGACGAGCATGATGGCGCCGGAGAGCAGGCGCCGGGCGATGAAGGTGGGCATCTTCGCTCCTGTCAGGAGCCCGGGCCGCCGCAGGAGGCGGCCCGGGCGGAGATCATTCGGCGGGGCGGATGTCGAAGATCGACGGGTACGCGTTGGTCGGGACCATCTCCACCGAGGTGCCAGGAGCAGACGCCATCACGCCATGGACGCGGTAGAAGGGGGCGAACCATGCCTGCTCGACGATGTACCGGTTGAGCTCGGCGGCCCCGGCCTCCTGTTCGGCCTCGTCGCCGAACTGGATGCGCTCCATGAGCGCGCTCGCCGTCTCGTCCTCGTAGTGGTACGGGTTGAAGATCGCGTTCGGCGCGAGCATGAACTGGATGAGCTGCCAGTCGGGGTTCTGCTCGAGGGCCATGTACGAGGCGGGGAACTTCGGTGCGAGCAGGTCTGCGATGAAGTTGTTGCCCGGGTCGGTGTACTCGATGGTGATTCCGATCTCGGAGAGCTGCTGGTCGATGAGAGAGTACGTCGACGCTCCGAGGAGAGCCGAGCTCGGCATCGAGATCGTGAAGCCGTCGGCATAGCCGGCCTCCGCCATGAGCTCGCGGGCCTTCTCGGGGTCGTAGGTGTAGTACTCGTCGAGCGCCTCGTCGTACGCCGCGCTGGTCGCGGGGAAGACCTGGGTCGTGACGGTGCCGTTGCCCTTCTGCACCGCCTCGAGCATCGCCTCGCGGTCGATCGCGTAGTTGATGGCCTGACGCACGCGGACGTCTCCGAGCGGCTCGCTGACCTCCCCTGCGCGGTCCAGCAGAAGCAGGCCCTGGAAGTCCAGCTCGTTGTAGTTGATGGTCCACCCCGCGCCCTCGACCTCGGCGAGGTTGTCGTTGGTCGAGAGGCGCACGGCGTCGGCCTCGTTCGCCTTGATGGCGTTCAATGCGGCCGTGGGGTCCTGGAAGACATTGATCGTGAGCGAGTCGTAGTACTGGACGTCCTTGTTCCAGTAGTCGGGGTTCGCGGTGTAGGCGTAGCTGGTGCCCGTGACGGTCGCCGCGGCGTCGAGCATGTAGGGGCCGGAGCCGACCGGCTCCGTCGTCAGGTCGCCCGACGCGATCGCCTCGCTGGACGCGATGAGGCCGGGATCGCGCGTGAGGTAGTCCAGGAACGCGGGATTCGGCGCGTTCATCGTGATGACGACGGTCTTCTCATCGGGTGCCTCGAAGGAGGCGACATCGGCGAAGTAGCCGGCGTCGGGGGAGGTGCCGTCCTTGAAGCGCTGGAGGTTCTCGACGACGACCTCCGCCGTGAGGGCGCTGCCGTCGGTGAACGTGACGTCGTCCCGCAGGGTCAGCGTGAGGACGGTGTTGTCGGCGTTGTAGGACCACTCGGTCGCAAGCCAGGGCTGGATCTCGCCCTCGGTGTCTGCGTAGAGCAGGGTGTCGTAGACCGCCTGGTAGTAGGGCGCGCGGTTGCCCCATTCGGCTCCTGCGGGGTCGAGCGTGACGGGCGGGGCGATCGCACCCAGCGTGAGTGATGTGTCGGTCTCGCCGCCGGCGCCGCCTCCGCTGCCGGAGCAGGCGGTCAGAGCGAGCGCGGACACGGCGAGGGTGGCTGCTGCGGCCTTCCAACGGATCATCATCGGTCCTTCGGGTAAGGGGCGAGCCTCCATCGGATCGCCGTTGCGGAGTACGCTAGCGCGAAACACAAGGGGTCGCTAGGTTTTGATCACGTTCAGTCGACCGGTTGACCAAATTGTGATCCATTCCGCCGCAGCGCCGCGGCGGGCTAGCGTGGGGAAGACGATGAAGACACCTGCACAGACCAGGCCTCGCGAGCGCCGACGGGGACCGTACGCGAAGACGGCCGCCGTCCGCACCGCCATCCTCGATGCAGCACTCGATGTGTTCGCGGAGTCCGGCTACCGCTCAGGATCCCTGCGCGAGGTCGCAGACCGGGTCGGAATGAGCGAGGCGGGGGTGCTGCACCATTTCCCCTCGAAGAGCGCTCTGCTCGCGGATGTCCTCGACCGGCGCGACGTGCGCGCCATGGAGGTCGTTCCGTTCGATCCGGATGACGGCGCGACCACGCTGCGCGGCCTCGTGCGCCTCGCAGAGTACAACGCGACGATCCCGGGGATCGTCAAGCTCTTCGCCGTCCTCTCCACAGAGGCCACGTCGCCGGAGCACCCGGCGCACGGCTATTTCATCGCTCGGTACGCCCGTACGCGGGAGAACCTGCGCAACGCGTTCGGAGCGCTCGAGCGGCAGGGCCGGCTTCGCGACGGCGTCTCTCCGGAGCGCGCGGCGATCGCGACGATCGCCATGATGGACGGCCTGCAGGTGCAGTGGCTGCTCGAGCCGGGACTCCTCGACATGGCAGCGCATCTCCGGCGCTTCTTCGAGGGATTCGTCGACGTCGACTTCGACGCGCCCCGCGGAGCACGTGCATGAGCGCGTTCCCGTTCAACGGGGGGTGTCCGCGTGATCGCCCCGGTCAGGTCGCGGCGCGCCCGCGCTCCGCGTCCTCTCCGATGAACCCGTCCGCGAGCGCCTCCGATGCGCGTGCGAGCAGCGCGACATCCGCTCCCACGAGCAGGAAGCGCGCGCCGGCCTCGGCGTAGGCGCGCGCAGCCGCGGGGTCGAACGCGTTTACGCCGCACGGCCGACCCACGGCCGCGGCCGCCTCGAAGACGCGCTTCACCGCGGCGACCACGTCGGGGTGCGTCTGCTGCCCGAGCAACCCCATCGACGCCGCGAGGTCGGCCGGGCCGACGAACACGCCGTCGATGCCCGGCGTCGCCGCGATGTCGGCGGCGTTGTCGACGCCCTCCGCGGTCTCGATCTGCACGTACACGGCGACATGCTCGGCCGCGTCGCGGAGGTAGCCGTCGACCCGGTTCCAGCGCGCCGAGCGCGCGAGGGCGCTGCCGACGCCGCGTCGCCCTGCGGGCGGGTACTGAGCGGCCTCGGCGACCGCACGCGCCTCGTCGGCGGTCGAGATCATCGGCACGAGGAGCGTCTGCACGCCGAGGTCGAGCACCTGCTTGATGACGACGGGGTCGGCCGACGGGATGCGCACGCCCGCGGTCACGGGGTACGCCGACACGGCGTGCAGCTGCGCGAGCACCGACTCGAGCCCGTTCGGGGCGTGCTCCATGTCGATGAGCACCCAGTCGAGTCCCGATCCCGCCATGATCTCGGCGGCGACGGGAGAGCCCGAGCACACCCATCCGCCGTACAGCGGCCGCGTCGCCTCCGCGAGCCGGTGCCGAAGGGTCGGATTCAGACGAAGCGGCATGAGATGGCTCCCATCGGGCCGTAATCGGCGAGCACGGAGTCGCCCCTGTCGATCCAGATGGGGCGCGTGAACGAGCCCGCGAGCACGATCTCGCCCGCCTCGAGACGCGCTCCGTGCTGGTGCAGCTTGTTCGCGAGCCACGCGACGCCCGTGCCGGGGTGATTGAGCACTCCGGCGGCGACGCCCGTCTCCTCGATCGTCTCGTTGCGGTAGAGCAGCGCCGACACCCAGCGCAGGTCGACGTCGTCGGGCCGAGTCGGGCTGCCGCCGAGCACGAGGCCGCCGTACGCCGCGTTGTCGCTGATCGTGTCGACGATCGTCCGCCCCTCCAGCTCGACGTGCGAGTTCAGGATCTCGAGTGCGGGCGTGACGTACTCGGTGGCCCGCAACACGTCGAAGAGGGTGCAGTGCGGGCCCTCGAGCGGCGCGCTCAGCACGAACGCGAGCTCGACCTCGATCCGCACGTTCGAGAAGCGGTCGTGCGGGATGCGCGCGCCGCTCTCCCAGACCGTGTCATCGAACATGACCCCGTAGTCCGGCTCGGAGATGCCCGTCGCCTGCTGCATCGCGCGCGACGTGAGCCCGATCTTCCGGCCGACGAGGCGCCGCCCTGCGGCGATCCGGCCGTCGCGCCAGATGCCCTGGATCGCGTACGCGTCGTCGACGGTCGCCTCCGGATGGCGCGCGGTGATGCGCGGGATGAGCGTCCGGTCGCGGTCGGCCGCGGCCAGCTCGTCGGCGATCGCCCGGATCGCCTCGGCCGAGAGGCTCACAGCTGGTGCCCCAGCTTGTACTCGCCCTGCTTCCACTCGGGCATCGCCTCGTCGTCGTCTCGTCGCGTGTACGAGAAGCCGTCGGCGCCGATCGTCACCGCCATCTCGCTCGCGTCGGTGCGGGCGCGCACGGGCTGCGGGTTGCCGTCGAGATCGAGCACGAGCGACGCATCGGTGTACCAGCTCGGCACGACCGGATTGCCCCACCAGTCGCGGCGCTGGTTGTCGTGCACGTCCCACGTGATGACGGGGTTGTCGGGGTCGCCGGTGTAGTAGTCCTGCGTGTACACCTCGACGCGATGGCCATCGGGGTCGCGGAGGTAGAGGTAGAACGCGTTCGAGACGCCGTGTCGCCCCGGTCCGCGCTCGATCGCGTCGGAGCGGCGCAGCGCCCCGAGCTTGTCGCAGATCGCGAGGATGTTGTGCTTCTCGTGCGTCGCGAAGCACACGTGGTGCATGCGCGGGCCGTCGCCGCCGGTCATCGCGGTGTCGTGCACGGTCGGCTTCCGGCGCATCCACGCCGCGTACACCGTGCCCTCCTCGTCCTGGATGTCCTCCGTGACGCGGAATCCGAGGCTCTGCATGTACGACACCGCCCGCGGGACGTCGGGCGTGACCTGGTTGAAGTGGTCCAGGCGCACGAGCTCGCCGGGGACATGCAGGTCGTACCGCCACGACATCCGCTCGACGTGGTCGGCCTGGTGGAAGAACTCGTACGGGAAGCCGAGCGGATCCTCGACGCGGACCGCGTCGCCGATGCCCTTCACGAAGCCCTCGGGTCGGCGCTCGACGCGGCACCCGAGCTCGGTGAAGAAGGCGACGGCGCGGTCGAGGTCCTCGGGTGAGCGCACGCGGTACGAGAACGCCGCGACCGCCGCGACCGGGCCCGTGCGGAGCACGAGGTTGTGGTGGATGAACTCCTCGGTCGAGCGCAGGTAGATCGTCGTGTCGTCCTCCTCGGTCACGTAGAGGCCGAGCACGTCGACGTAGAACGCGCGGGATGCCGCGAGATCGGTCACCACGAGCTCCATGTAGGCGCACCGGAGGATGTCCGGGGGAGCGGCAGCGGGGCGGGGGATCGGGTTCGCCGCGGCGATCGGCGCCTCCTGCGAGACGAAGTAGCCGGAGGAGGTGAGGGTCATGTCCTCGCGTCGGGTCATGTCATGCGTCCTTGCGTGAGCGGATGGCCGGGAGTCAGTTCCTGCCGAAGGTCGGGTTGTGCACCTCGCCGAGGGTGATGTGCACGGCCTGCTGGTCGGTGTAGAAGTCGATGGAGCGGTAGCCGCCCTCGTGGCCGAGCCCCGACGCCTTGACGCCGCCGAACGGCGTGCGCAGGTCGCGCACGTTGTTCGAGTTCAGCCACACCATGCCGGCCTCGACCGCCTGCGCGACGTTGTGGGCGCGCTTGAGGTCGTTCGTCCAGATGTACGCCGCGAGCCCGTACTTCGTGCCGTTCGCGAGCGCGAGCGCCTCCTCATCGGTGTCGAACGGCGTGATCGCGACGACGGGCCCGAAGATCTCCTCCTGGAAGATGCGCGCGTCGCGCGGGACGTCGGCGAACACGGTCGGCGCGACGAAGTTGCCGAACGCGAAGCCGTCGGGCTGCCCGCCGCCGGCGACGAGCCGACCCTCGCTCTTGCCGATCTCGACGTACGACATCACCTTCGCGTAGTGCTCAGGGTGCACGAGCGCGCCCACCTCGGTCGCGGGGTCGTGCGGGTAGCCGACCTTCACGCGCTTCGCCTGGGCCGCATACCGCTCGACGAACTCGTCGTACACGGCGCGCTGGACGAGGATGCGGCTGCCGGCCGTGCAGCGCTCGCCGTTGAGCGAGAAGACGCCGAAGATCGTCGCGTCGATCGCGGCGTCGAGGTCGGCGTCGGCGAATACGATCGCCGGGCTCTTGCCGCCGAGCTCCATCGAGAGCCCCTTGAGGTGCGGGGCCGCGTTCGCGAAGATGATCTGCCCCGTCCGGCTCTCGCCCGTGAAAGAGATGAGCGGCACGTCGGGGTGCTTCACGAGCGCGTCGCCCGCCTCCTCGCCCAGGCCGTTGACGAGGTTGAACACGCCGCGCGGCAGGCCCGCCTCCTCGAAGATGCCCGCCCACAGCGACGCCGAGAGGGGCGTGAACTCCGCCGGCTTCAGCACGACGGTGTTGCCCGTCGCGAGCGCGGGGGCGAGCTTCCAGGATTCGAGCATGAACGGCGTGTTCCAGGGCGTGATGAGCCCCGCGACGCCGATCGGCTTGCGGTTGACGTAGTTGATCTGGCGGCCGGGCACCTTGAAGGTGTCGTCCGCCTGCGCGACGACGAGGTCGGCGAAGAAGCGGAAGTTCTCGGCCGCGCGCCGCGCCTGGCCGAGAGCCTGCGTGATCGGCAGGCCCGAGTCGAAGGACTCCAGCTCCGCGAGCCGCGCATCGCGCGACTCGACGATGTCGGCGATGCGGTGGAGCACGCGGGAGCGCTCGCGCGGCAGCATGCGCGGCCAGGGGCCATCCGCGAACGCGCGGCGCGCAGCCGCGACCGCGCGGTCGACATCCGCCCTCTGCCCGGCGGCCGCCTGCAGGTACACGTCGTTCGAGACGGGCTCGAGAACGTCGAACGTGCCGCCGTCGACGGAGTCGACGAACTCCCCGTCGATGTAGTGCTGGATGCGCTCGGGCAGGTCCGCGGGCACGTGCCGGCGGTCGAGGGCGATGTCGGTCATGTCTCCTCCTCGGTGAGGGGCTTCGTTCGGTCGGTCTGCGTCTCGGCGGCGTGGCGCTGCGCGAGGAAGGCGTTCATGGTCGCCCAGCGGTGCTCCCGCGCCGCGAGCTCGATCTCGAGGGGCTCGGCGCCCGAGCGGATGAGCTCGAGGATGCGGTCGTGCTCGGCGACGGACTCGTGCGCACGGCCGGGGACGAAGGCGAAGCTCGAATCCCGCAGCCCGGCCATCCGCGTCCATCCGCGGTGCACGAGGTCGAGGATGTGCGGGTTGGGGCAGGGCTCGAAGAGCACCGCGTGGAACTCCTGGTTGATCACCGTGAAGCGGTGCGGGTCGAAGTCGTCGAGCAGCCGGCGCAGCCGCTCGTTGATCGCGCTCGCGCGGTCGAGGTCGGCGGCGTCGAGGAGCGGAGCCGAGAGCGAGGTCGCGACGCCCTCGACCACCCCGAGCGTCTGCATGGAGTGGAGGTACTCCGTCTCGTCGACGAGCGTCACGCGGGCTCCCACGTTGCGCTCGAACTCCACGATGCCCTCGGCCTCGAGGCGGCGCACGGCCTCGCGCACGGGGACGACGCTCATGTCGAGCGCGGCGGCGATCGAGCCGAGCACGAGACGGTAGCCGGGGCCGAACTCGTGCCGCTGGATCCGCTCGCGGATCCACTCGTACGCGCGCTGCGACTTGCTGAGGCCGGTGAGGGTGTCGGTCATGCTCTCATCCTCCCGTCCCGCGGGCGGCGTCGAAGCGCGCGCGCCACTCGGCGTTCATGGGGAAGAGGCCCTCGACCGGGTGCCCCGCGGCGACCTGCTCCGCGATCCAGGCGTCCTCGGCCTCCTGCGCGAGCGCCGCGTCGGCCACCTCCTCGGCGAGAGCGGGCGGGATGACGATCACCCCGTCGTCGTCGCCGACCACGATGTCTCCCGGGACGACGGTCGCGCCGCCGCACGCGATCGCGATGTCGGCGTCCCACGGCACGTGGCGTCGGCCGAGGACCGCCGGGTGCGGCCCCTGGCTGAAGACGGGCAGGTCCATCTCCGCGACGGCCGCGTAGTCGCGCACGCCTCCGTCGGTGACGACGCCGGCGGCCCCGCGCGCGAGGGCGCGCAGAGCGAGGATGTCGCCGAGCGTGCCCGAGCCGCGCTCGCCGCGGGCCTCGATCACGATGACCTCTCCCTCGCCGACGGCATCGAAGGCGCGCTTCTGCGCGTTGTAGCCGCCGCCGTGGCTGCGGAAGAGGTCTTCGCGGTGGGGCACGAAGCGCAGCGTCCGCGCGACCCCGACGAGCTTGACGCCCGGGCGGGTCGGCCGCACGCCGTCGATCGACACGCTGTCGAGACCGCGCTTGCGCAGCTGCTGCGAGAGCCCCGCGACGGGAGCCTCGAGGAGCTTGGCGCGCAGCGCGGGGTCGAGGGCGGGAGCAGGGGCGTCGAGCCCGGCGGCGGCGCGCGAGCCCCACGCCTCCTCGCGCTGGCGGTCGTCGACGGAGGGGAGGGATCCCAGCGCGGGATCGAACCGGGCGGAGCCCTCGACGACACGCGACACGAGTCGGCCGCTCGTCGGGGCACCCGGCGCGTCGTGCGCGTCGACCTCGACCTCGACGACATCGCCGGGGAGGGCGACCGACGAGCCCGCGGGGGTGCCGGTCAGGATGACGTCGCCCGGCTCGAGCGTGAGGTGCTGCGCGAGGTCGGCGACGAGCTGCCGGAAGGGGAAGAGGAGGTCGGCGGTCGTGTCGTCCTGCACGAGCTCGCGGTTGCGCCAGGTGCGCACGCGCAGGCGCGCCGGATCGACCGCGCGCGCGTCGATGAGGTCGGGGCCGATCGGCGTGTACCCGTCGCGGCCCTTGTTCCGCAGGTTCGAGCCCCTGTCGTTCGCGCGGAGATCGTAGAGCCCCCAGTCGTTGGCGGCCGTGACCCACGCGACGTGGTCCCACGCGTCGTCGATGCCGATCCCGCGCGCGGCCGTGCCGATCACGAGTGCGATCTCGCCCTCGAACGCGAGCAGCTCGGTCCCGGCGGGCCGTTCGACGGTCGCGCCGCTCTCGGCGAGCGAGCTCGACGGCTTGAGGAAGTACGAGGGTGCGGCAGGGCGCCGCCCGCGCTGGTCGGCGCGCGAGGGGTAGCTCAGGTGCACCGCGATGATCTTCCCGGGTCGGGGGAGGCGGCGGTCTTCGAGGCCCACGGGAGCTCCTTCGCTCGTCGAACGGATGTCGTGTACGAGATCATATACGATCCGATGCTCCGCGCAAGGGTGTTGTCGGAACGTATTCGAAATCGTATATTGTCCAGATCGACGGCGCGCAGACGCGCCATCCGACCTCGTCACATTGGAGTGCCAGATGTCCGCGCATCACCCGAACGGCGGGCCGCTCACGCCCACCGGCACCATCGCCTCGTCGGCCGACCGCCGCCGCGTCGCCATCGCGACCGTCGTCGGCACGACCGTCGAGTGGTACGACTACTTCATCTACGCCTCGGCCGCCGGCCTCGTGTTCGCGCAGCTCTACTTCGAGCCGGCGGGCCCGGGGCTCGGCACGATCCTGTCGTTCCTCACGGTCGGCATCAGCTTCCTCTTCCGCCCGCTCGGCGCGTTCCTCGCTGGCCACTTCGGCGACCGCTTCGGCCGCCGCATCGTCCTCGTCGTGACGCTCATCCTCATGGGAGCCGCGACTGTCCTCATCGGGCTCCTGCCGACCTACGCGCAGATCGGCGCGGCCGCGCCGATCCTCCTCATCGTCCTGCGCATCCTGCAGGGCGTCTCGGCGGGCGGCGAGTGGGGCGGCGCCGTGCTCATGGCCGTCGAGCACGCGCCGCGCGACCGGCGCGGCCTCTACGGCGCGATGCCGCAGATCGGCGTCCCGATCGGCCTCCTCCTCGCGAGCGCCATGCTCGCGATCATGAACGCCGTGTTCCCCGGCGACGCCTTCCTCGAATGGGGCTGGCGCATCCCGTTCCTCTTCTCGATCGTCCTCATCGTCGTGGGCTACTGGGTGCGCCGCCGCGTCGAGGAGAGCCCGGTCTTCACCGAGATCGCCGAGCGCAAGGAGCGCACGAGCGCGCCCGTCGTGAGGCTCTTCGCGCGCTTCGCGCCGCTCGTGGTGCTCGCGGCGCTCGTCTTCGCGGGCAACAACGCGGTGGGCTACATGACGACCGGCGGCTACGTGCAGAACTACGCGACGAACCCCGACGGGCCCGTCGGACTCGATCGCGGCGCGGTGCTGTGGGCGGTCACAGCCTCGTCGGTGACGTGGCTCGTCTCCACGTTCATCGCCGGCTGGCTGAGCGACGTGCTCGGTCGGCGCACGACGTACATCATCGGCTGGGTCGCGCAGGGCGCCGCGCTCTTCGCGCTCTTCCCGCTCGTGAACACCGGCAGCGCCCCTCTCCTCGCGCTCGGCCTGATCCTCCTGACGATCGGGCTGGGGTTCACCTACGGCCCGCAGTCGGCGTGGTACAGCGAGATGTTCCCCGCCTCCGTCCGCTTCTCGGGCGTCTCCATCTCCTACGCGATCGGCGCCATCCTCGGCGGGGCGTTCGCCCCGACGATCGCGCAGTGGCTGCAGCAGACGACGGGCTCGTCGACCTCGGTCACGTGGTACCTCGTCGGCATGACGGCCGTCGGCCTCGTCGCGACGCTGCTCCTGCGCGATCGCAAGGGCATCAACCTGCGCCCGACCGCGGAGGCCGAGCAGTCGGAGGGCATCTACGCCTGGGAGCGCTGACCCGCGCACGGAAGGAGGCCGCCCGGTGATCCGGGCGGCCTCCTCGGCGCCGACGCCTCAGCTGTTCACGCGGATGACCTCGCGCTGATACGGGGCGATGACCGACCGGCTCACGCGGAGGTCGAGCAGGAGGAATGGCCGCTCCTCGACGGGGCGCGCGGTCCAGCGCGCGAGGTGCTCGAGGTCGGCGAGGTCGCGCACCACCACCCCCTCGGCTCCCACCGCCGCGCCGAGCGCGGCGAAGTCGACGTCGGGGATGAGCATGGGCTCCTCGGCGAGGCCCTTGAGCCCGTAGAGGTTCACCTCGGCGCCATACGCCCCGTCGTTCCAGACGACGCACATGCCCCGGCCGCCCGCGGTCCGGACGGCGGTCTCGAGATCCGCGAGCGCCATGAGGCCGCCCCCGTCGCCGGTCGTGAGCACGACCGTCGCCGACGGCGCGGCCTGCACAGCGCCCGCGACGCTCGGGAACCCCAGACCGATCGACTGGTACGCGGTGCCGACCATGATCATCCGCTCGGGCGATGCGACCGGCCAGTACATGTTGGCCCACGCGATGAAGTGCCCGCCGTCGCTCACGACGATGCGGTCCTCGGGCAGGAGCTCGCCGATGCGCGCCGCGGCGCTGCGCGGGTCGAGCCGCCCATCGGCTGCCGTGCGCTCGCCCGGGTCCTGCGCGCGCAGGGGAGCGAGGTCGACGCTCTCGCGCCACCCCGAGGGCGTGGCCCCGTCGAGCGCGCGCACGAGGTGCTCGGCGATCACGCGCACGTCGCCCTGCAGGAACTCGCCGACGCGCGGATGGGTCGCCGTCGGCGCGACGTCGACCTGCGCGACGCGGGTTCCGGGCGAGAAGAGCTCGCCGAAGCGCATCGTGAACGGGCTGAGGGACGCGCCGAGAACGACGGCGACGTCGGCCTCGCGGATGAGCTCCATCGCCCCGGGGGCGCCGAAGCCTCCCGTCACGCCGAGATCGTGGCGCGGATCGGGGAAGACCCCGCGGCCGAGCGCCGTCGATGCCGTGATCGCCCCCGTCGCGTCGGCGAGTGCGCCCAGCGCGGCCCGCGCGCCGGCCAGGTGCGCACCGCGCCCTGCGAGCAGGAGCGGCCGCTCGGCCGCGGCGAGCGCCTCGGCGACGCGCGCGATCGCGGCGCGGGTGGCCGGCGACGGCTCCTGCGGCTGCGGCAGATGCAGCGGCGGCGTGGGCGGCACCTCGCCGGCCTCGAGGGTCGGCACGTCGTAGGGGATCGCGAGCACGACGGGGACGCGGTACGACAGCGCGTGCTCGATCGCGATCACGGTGCTCGCGGCGGCGTCCAGGCGTCCCGCGGTATACGTGCGGACGCCGACGGCCGAGGCGAGCGCGATCTGGTCGACGTCCCACGGGCGGGGTCCGGATGTCGGCTCGTCCCCGACGATGAGGACGAGCGGCACGCGCGCCTGCGCTGCCTCGGCGAGCGCGGTGAGGGTGTTCGTGAAGCCCGCTCCGTACGTCGTCGTCGCGGCGGCGATCCGTCCGGAGGCGCGATAGTGCGCGTCAGCCGCGACCACGGCGCCCGCCTCGTGGCGGACGGCGGTGAACGACGCGGACGTGTGCCGCAGGATGGCGTCCAGGAAGTGGGCGTTGCCGTTGCCCATGAGGCCGAACACCTGGTCGATGTGGCGGGCGAGGGCGACGGCGACGTGCTGGGAGACATGGGGCATGGCAGGGCCTTTCGAGACGAGGACGGGCGACGGTGCTCCGTATGTGTCTCGCTCGCGCCGCCGCGCGGCTTCGTGCCCCTTTTTCGAGCACCGGGCGCTCCCGCGGCCCGGACGCGACCATCCTATCGAATCGACGGGCAGATCGTATACGTTCTCTTGCCTCGACGGCGGATCCGGAGTACGCTCGGCTCATTCGATAAGAGAACGATGTGTTCGATTATCGAACTCGCGGCGCAGCAGCCTGCATCACCCACATCGACGTGAGGAGATCTCCCATGCAGTTCCACCACCATGGCTACGTCTCCGGCGATCCGCGCGTGCAGCCGGCCGCGGGTGTCGGCCTGGAGCGCCCGGAGGAGCTCCCCGACGTCGTCGACGTCCTCATCGTCGGCACCGGGCCCGCGGGCATCACCCTCGCGGCGCAGCTGTCGCAGTTCCCCGGGATCACGACGCGCATCATCGAGCGCCGCGGCGGACGGCTCGAGGTCGGCCAGGCCGACGGCATCCAGGCGCGCAGCGTCGAGACGTTCCAGGCGTTCGGCTTCGCGAACCGCATCATCGAGGAGGCCTACCGCATCACCGAGATGGCCTTCTGGAAGCCGGATGCCGCGCATCCCGAGAACATCGTGCGCACCGCGGTCGCGCCCGACGACCCGACCGGCATCAGCGAGTTCCCGCACCTCATCGTGAACCAGGCGCGCGTGCAGGACTACTTCCTCGAGGTCATGGCGCACTCGCCCACGAGGAACCGGCCGGACTACGGGTGGGAGTTCGTCGGGCTCGAGATCGGCGAGGGCGACCATCCGGTGTCGGTGACGCTGCGGCGCACCGTCGGCCCGGACCAGGGTGCCGAGCGCGTCGTCCGCGCGAAGTACGTCGTCGGCGGCGATGGGGCGCACAGCCGCGTGCGCGAGGCGATCGGCGCGACGCACCAGGGCGCGAAGGCGTTCCACGCGTGGGGCGTCATGGACGTGCTCGCCGACACCGACTTCCCCGACATCCGCCGCAAGTGCGCCATCCAGTCGCACGACGGCGGCAGCATCCTGCACATCCCCCGCGAGGGGAACCACCTCTTCCGCATGTACGTCGATCTCGGCGAGGTCCCGCCCGACGACGACGGCCGGGTGCGGCTGACGACGCAGGAGGAGGTCGAGGCCCGCGCCAACCAGATCCTCCACCCGTACACGCTCACCGTGCGGCACGTCGCATGGCGCAGCGTGTACGAGGTCGGCCACCGCGTCACCGATCGCTTCGACGACGTCGTCGAGCCGGGCTCGCGCACGCCGCGCGTCTTCATCATGGGCGATGCGTGCCATACGCACAGTGCCAAGGCGGGGCAGGGGATGAACGTGTCGATCCAGGACGGCTTCAACCTCGGGTGGAAGCTGGGCCACGTGCTCGAGGGCCGCGCGCCCGAGACCCTGCTCGCGACGTACTCCGCCGAGCGGCAGGTCGTCGCGCAGAACCTCATCGACTTCGACCGGAAGTGGTCGTCGCTCATGGCCGCGAAACCCGACGAGCTGGACGACCCCACCGAGCTCGAGCGCTTCTACGTGCAGACGGCCGAGTTCCCCGCGGGGTTCATGACCGAGTACGCGCCGTCCATGATCGTGGGGGAGGGCGTGCATCAGGCGCTCGCCGCCGGGTTCCCGATCGGCAAGCGCTTCCGATCGCACCCCGTGGTGCGGGTGTGCGACGGCAATCCCGTGCACCTGGGGCACCACGCGCGCGCGGACGGCCGTTGGCGCATCTACGTCTTCGCGGGGGCGGATGGCCTCGCGCGCGGGTCGGAGACGGTCGAGTTCGCCGAGTGGCTCGCGACCTCGTCGGCGTCGCCGCTCACCGCGACGCCCGCCGGCGCCGACCGCGATGCGTGGTTCGACGTGAAGGTCGTCTACCAGGAGGCGCATCTCGACGTCGATCCGGGACGCGTTCCCGACGTGTTCCGGCCTCGGACGGGGCCGTTCCAGGTCGTCGACCACGAGAAGGTGTACGCGGCCGATCCGGGCGACGACATCTTCGACGCGCGCGGCGTCGATCGCTCGGGAGCCGTCGTCGTGGTGCGGCCCGATCAGTACGTCGCGCACGTCCTCCCGCTCGCGGCGCGCGACGAGCTCGCCGCGTTCTTCGCCGGCTGCGCGGCGACCGCCGTCGGCGCCTGATCCGCTCCCGGTCAGGCCCCGTAGCGGCGCACCACGTTCGCGGCAGCGGACTGCAGGCGCGCGGCGATGGCCGACGCATCGCGCGGCAGCGACACGTGGATGACCGCGATCGCGGCGGGCGGCTGACCCGGCACGGTCAGCGGGACCGCGACCGAGTGCAGCGACGAGACGACCTCGTCGTGGCTGACGGCGTAGCCTCGCGCGCGGCTCTCCGCGATCTCCGTGCGCAGCCGGTCGTCGACGTCGGCGGGCCAGGACTCCTCGGGGATGGACAGGAGGATCGCCTTGCCGGGGCCGCCCCGCGTGATGGGATGGCGGTGGCCGGGGCGGTAGGAGACGACGGCGATCGTCTGCCGCGGCGATGCGCTCAGCAGTGTCACGGCCTCGTCGCGGTCGAGCTGGATCGCGAGGAGGCAGGTCATCCCGAGCTCGTCGGCGACCGCCTCGAGATCGGGGAGCGCGGCCTGGCGGAGATCGCGCGAGACGCCGGCCGCCAGGGCGGCGAGGCCCGCGGCGAGCGCGACCCTGCCCGATTCGTCGCGGGAGACGAGTCCGTGGTCCTCGAGCGTGCGCAGCAGACGGTAGGCGACCGAGCGGTGCACGTCGAGGCGCGCCGCGAGCTCGTCGATCGTCGGATCGCGCTCGGAGGCGGCGATCAGCTCGAGCAGCCGGATGCCGCGGCTCAGCGTCTGCGATCCAGGTGCGGGTGCCGCCATGGGTTCGAGACTAGGACATGTCCCGCAGGGCGCGTGCGAGGAGCTCGCGCACCTCGTCGTCGCTCGTCTGATCGAAGCGGTCGTACGCGGCGCCGACGGCCCACAGGCCCTCGGCCGCCCACGCGCACACCACCTCGTCGGCCTCGTGTGCGATGTCGTCGGCCGTCGTCCCGAGCGCGACGGGGACGGCGACGATGACGCGGGCGGGGGAGCCCGCGCGCACGGCCGCGACGGCGGCGCGCATGGTGGCGCCCGTCGCCAGGCCGTCGTCGACGAGCACGACCACGCGGCCGTCGATCCGCACGGGCGGGCGGCCGTCTCGGTACGCCCGCTGTCGGCGCCGCAGCTCGACCTCCTCATCGGCCCGCACGCCCGCCATCGCAAAGGGGTCGGCGATGGCCGGGTTCTCCACGGCGGCGAGGTCGTCGCGCCCGACCGCGGCGATCGCGCCCATGGCGACCTCGGGCTGTGCCGGATGGCCGAGCTTGCGCGCCACGAGCACGTCGAGCTCGGCCCCGAGCGCACGCGCGACCTCTGCCGCGACCGGCACGCCGCCGCGCGGGAGCCCCAGGACGAGGAGATCCGGCGTGCCGCGGAGATCCGCGAGCAGGTCGGCGAGCGCGCGGCCCGCCTCCGCGCGATCGGCGAAGCGGTCGGTCCGCATCCTGTCAGCGCTCCTTCCTGCCCTTCCGTGGACACCTCCCTTCTGCCATGATCCTCCGGAGGATGCAATGGGTGAAGTCGAGGGTTAAATCCGCGACGCGCCCACCTCGCGGAGGGCGAGGTGGCTTTACTGGAGGGCGGATGGGGAACGTCCTGGAGACCGAGGGGCTGCCCGCCGGACGGATCGGCGCGCAGAGGGATCGCGGGGCGACTGGGGCCTCATCTGCAGGGAGACGGAAATGCCTTTCATCCGCTATGACGTGTGCGCAGAGGTGGGGGACTCCCGGCGTCAGACGAGCCACAGCATGCTCGCCGAGACGCCCGGCTTCTCTCAGAACGCCCACACCCCGTTCGCGCGCGAATCCGAGACGCGCGGACGCGTGATCGGAGGAGGCGGCATGGCCGCCTGATTCCGAGCGCCGTCGGGACGACATCCCGCACGAGGTCGAGGGGAACGCGCTGGCGCGTTCCCCTCTCTCGTGCGGTTGACCCCTCGCGTCCGGTCCGGCTAGGGTCGGGTCAGTCCTCATCTACAACGTTGTAAAAGGAGCCAGATGACATCGCGCCGCTCTTCCCTTCTCCCGGCCGCGCTGCTGGCGGCCACGCTCGTCGCGAGCGCGGCCGTGCCCGCCGCGGCCGCGCCGCGCACCGAGCCGGAGCCGGCACCGACCGGAGGCATCTCGGTCACCGGGCAGACCGCGCCCATCCACGACCCGTCGCTCTTCATCGACGAGAGCGACGGCACGTGGTACGTGTACTCGACCGGAGAGGTCGGCCGCGCGAACGGCGGGACGATCCAGACCTGGTCGTCGCACGACGAGGGCGTCACGTGGGAGTACGACGGCAACGTCTGGGACGAGATCCCCACCTGGATCGACGACCACTTCGCCGACGGAGCACTGCCCGACAACCTGTGGGCGCCCGAGCTCTACGAGCACGACGGCACCTACTACCTCTACTACTCCGCGTCGCGCTTCGGCACGAACACCTCGGTCACGGCGCTCGCGACGAACACGACGCTCGACCCCGACGACCCCGACTACGCGTGGGTCGACCAGGGTCCCGTCATCGCGTCGCCCCAGCCCATCGCCGGCGGCAAGGAGTTCAACGCGATCGACGCCGGCATCATCGAGGACGCGGACGGGACGCCCTACATGGCGATCGGCTCGCACTGGTACGGGATCTTCCTCGTCGAGATCGCGTGGCCGAGCGGCAAGCCCGTGCCCGGCGCGCTCGAGAACGCCGTGCACCTCGTCGACCGCTTCGCCCCCGGCAATCGCGTCGAGGCGCCGTTCATCGAGGAGCACGACGGCTGGTACTACCTCTTCGTCTCCTTCGACGCCTGCTGCCAGGGTGCGGACAGCACCTATCACGTCGCGGTGGGGCGCTCGCGGTCGGTCACGGGCCCGTACCTCGACAAGGACGGCCGCGACATGCTCGGCGGGGGAGGGAGCACGCTGCTCGACACCCACGGCGCGATCGTCGGCCCCGGCGGGCAGTCCGTCGACGACGGCGTGCTCGCCTTCCACTACTACGACGCGGCCAACGAGGAGATCCCGTACTTCCCCCGTCTCGGTCTCCACCGACTCGCGTGGGAGGACGGATGGCCCGTGGTCGATCAGACGGCCGGGCTGCCCGAGATCGCCGTGCAGCCGGACGACGCGACGGCGCGCAAGAACGGATCGGCGCAGTTCGCGATCGAGGTCTCGGGAGCGCCGGCTCCGGTCGTGACGTGGGAGACATCCGCCGATGGCGGCGAGACGTGGCAGCCCGCGGCCGGCTCGACCGCGCAGCTCGCGACGGACGGCTCGGCGGCGTACCGCATCGAGAAGGCGCGCTCCGAGAGCGACGGGCTGCTCGTGCGCGCGACGGTCGAGAACGCCCACGGCCGGGTGCAGAGCGACGTCGCCCAGCTCTCGGTCGCGAAGCCCGGACGACGATGACCGCCTGAGGCGGCGGGCGCGTGCGGCGCCCGCCGCCTCAGCGCGCGGCGAACCGCGCCTCGACGGCGGCCGCCACGACGATGTCGTCGGGGCGGTAGCTCACGGAGGCCTCTGCGGCGTCGAACGCCGTCGCGCGCATCGCGCGAAGCGGCCGCGGGCCGCCGTCGGGGGCGAGGAAGCCCGGGTCGGCCACCTCGAGCGGGACGACGGAGTGCAGGCCGAGCGCCTCGGCGTACGCCTTCGCCCTCGCGACCGCGATGCCCACCGCCCGCGCGGCGACGTCGCGCTCGAGGGCGGCCCGCGTCTGCGCGGTGAGGTGCCAGTGCACCTCGCCGATCTCGACGTCGTCGAGCGCCGATGCGTCCGACACCCACGCCGACAGATCGCCGGCATCGGCGAACGTCGCCGTGAAGTCGACCGCGGCCGTGTGCACGGGGTCGAGGCGGACGCCGCCGTCGCCCCACGGGCGCTCGACGCGCACGGCGAGACGCGCGCTCGACCAGTCGAGGATCGACCCGGCCGCGCTCGCCGCGGCGATCCGCTCGCGGACCGTCTCGGACCGCGCGAGGACGCGCCGCACGACCTCGTCGCGCGCCGGCGCGTCGGCGCGCACGGAGAGATGGAGGGTCGCCCGCTCGGGGGCCCTGCGCTCCTCATCCTCGCCGCGCACCGTGATGATGACATCGCTCATGGCGCGACTCTACGCGGGCGCCCTCACACCTGCTCGAGCGGGATCCCGAGATAGGCCGTCTCGAGCCGCTCGAGCGCCGGGTGCGCGGGATCCCACGCGACCCCGTCGATGCTCGCGATGGGCCGCACACCGAATCCGGCATTCGTCGCGAACGCCGCGTCCATCCGGGGGAGATCCGCCGGCGTCACGGCTGCGGTCGAGCTCGGCACCGAGTGCGCGCGCAGCGCGTCGTCGAGAAGCGCCGCCGTGACACCGGGCAGCGCGTCGGCGGCCGGCCAGACGACGCCGCCGTCGCGCACGAACCCGAGGTTCCAGGTGGGCCCCTCCGCGAGCCGACCGGCGTCGTCGGCGAAGACGGCGTCATCCCACCCGTCGCGTTGCGCCTCGGCACGCGCGAGCAGAGCGCCGAAGAGGCCCGTGTGCTTGACGGCCGGGAGCTCGCGGGCGAAGCGGACCGTGCGCACGCGCAGGGCGGCAGGCCGCGCGGGGGCGGCAGGGCGCGGCGTCATGAGCACGCGGGGGCGAGCCTCCGCTCCGGGTCTCTCGACCCCGAGCCGCGGGTCGAACACCGTCACCCGCACGATGACGGGGTCCGGCTCGTCGGCGATCGCCGCGCGCAGCTGATCGCGCACGGTCGCGATGTCGAGCTCGGCGCGGAACACCGTGCGGCAGTCCCGCGCGAGCCGCGCGAGGTGCCGCGCGAGGCCGCGCACGCCGCCGCGCTCGACCCGCATCGTGGTGAAGTGGCCGAAGCCCGTGAGCGCGAGCGGCTGGAGATCGGCCGCCGACGCGGGCGCCCCGTCGAGCAGCTGCATGCGCCCAGTCTCGCACCCGTCCGCGCGTGCCCCAGAATGGTGTCGATGACGAAGGGACAGGCAGGCGAGCGCCGAGTGCTCCTCGTCGACAACTACGACTCGTACACGGGCAACCTGCTGCAGCTCATCTGGAGCGCGACGGGCGTGGAGCCGCACCTCGTGCAGAACGACGACGTCGACGTCGACCACCTGGCGAGGTACTCGCACGTCGTGCTCGGCCCGGGGCCCGGCACACCCCATCGCGCGAAGGACGTCGCGCGCGGCTTCGAGGTGCTCGAGCGCGCGGCGGTGCCCGTGCTCGGCGTGTGCTTCGGATTCCAGGCGATGGCGGTCGCGCTGGGAGGGCGCATCGTGCCGGCCCCGCGCCCCGCGCACGGGCGGATCGACCGCATCGCGCACGACGGGTCCGCGCTGTTCGCGGGCGTGAGCGAAGGGTTCGACGCCGTCCGCTACCACTCGCTCGTCGTGGCCGAGCCCGCTCCGGCTGCGCTGCGCGTGACCGCGCGCTCGGAGGACGCCCTCATCATGGCGGGGGAATGCGTCGAGCGCGGATGGTGGGGCGTGCAGTTCCATCCGGAGTCGATCGGGACCGGCGCGGGCGGTCGGATCGTCGAGAACTTCCTCGCACAGGAGCGCGCATGACGGGCTCGACGGGGCGCCCCGGCACGTGGCTCGCGTGGACGCGCACGCTGCCGCTCGAGGCCGACGCCGAGGCGATCTTCGCCGCGCTCCACGGCCCGGACGGAGGGACGGCGGTCTGGCTCGACAGCGCCCAGCAGGCGTACGGCATGGGCCGCTGGTCGATCATCGGCGCGCCGGAGGGGCCGCGCGATCACGTCGTGGAGTTCTGGGCGGCGGACGGCCGGGTGCGGATCGACGGGGCCGACGCGGGAGCCGGGATCGACCTGTGGGAGCTCCTCGCCGAGCGCCTCGAAGCGAACCCGGTCGATGCGCCGTCCGATCTCCCGTTCGCCGGCGGCTACGTGGGCGCGATCGGCTACGGCGTCAAGGACATCGGCGCGCGGCGGCCGACGCGCGAGCCCGACGCCCAGCTCGTGCACCTCAGCCGGTACGTCGTCGTCGACCACGTCGACGGCGTTGTGCAGGTCGTCGCGACCGGCCCCGCATCCGACGAGGCGGACGCGCGCTCCTGGATCGCCGCGACGGCCCGCCGGCTCGGCGAGCTCGCGCCGCTCGCGCCGCCGCTCGCGCCGCCGTCCGCGGGCGCTGCTGAGGCCTCCGTGACCCGCGCGCGCTACCGGCGCGACCTCGACGCCGTCCGCTCCTGGCTCCTCGCGGGGGACTCCTACGAGGCCTGCTACACCTACACGCTGCGGTGTCCGGCCGACGACGCGCCCTTCGAGGCCTACCGGCGGCTGCGGCGCGCCAACCCCGCTCCCTACGCGTCGTACCTGCGGCTGCCGGGCCGGACGATCCTGTCGTGCTCGCCCGAGCGCTATCTCACGGTCTCGCGCTCGGGCTGGGCCGAGACGAAGCCGATCAAGGGCACCGCGCGACGCCTCGCCGATCCCGCCGCCGACCGCGCGGCGGCGGCCGCGCTCGCCGCGGACCCGAAGACGCGCAGCGAGAACCTCATGATCGTCGACCTGCTGCGCAACGACCTGGGCCGGATCAGCGCCCCGGGCACCGTCGACGTGCCCCAGCTCATGGCCGTGGAGACGTATGCGACGGTGCACCAGCTCGTGACCACGGTGCGGGCGCGCCTGCTGCCGCGCCCCGCTGCGGGCGTGCGGGCCGCGGGGGCGCTGTTCCCGCCGGGGTCGATGACGGGTGCGCCGAAGCGGCGCACGGTCGAGCTGCTCGATGCGCTCGAGGCGGAGCCGCGCGGGGTCTACGCCGGGGTCATCGGCGCCTTCTCGCGCTGCGGCGCCGTCGACCTGTCGGTCGTCATCCGCACCGCGGTCGTCGCCGACGGCGTCGCGCGCATCGGCACGGGCGGCGCGATCACGATCGACAGCGATCCCGCGGCCGAGGCCGACGAGACCGTCGCGAAGTCGGCGGCGATGCTGCGCGCCTTCGGCTGCACGCACCCCTTCGAAGACGGTCAGAGTCGCGCGTAGATCGCGTGGATCTCCCGGATGATCCGCTCGACGCCGTCGGCATCGCGCTCCGAGAGCGCCTCGCGCAGCCGCCGGTACCCGTCGCCCATCGCCGCGAGCAGGTCGTCCGGCACCGACTCGACGCCGTGCACCGCTCGCGCGAGCGCGAGGTTGATGTCGCGCGACGCGAGCTGGAGCTGCCGGCTGCGCGACTGCTCGAGGAGGTCGAGGTAGAAGTCGTCGAGTCGCTTCCGATGGGCGTCGGCGTCGCCGGTCTCGGCGAGGATCGCGTCGAGGAGCGAGAGCGCCTGCGCGAGCTCCTCGTCGGTCATCCGCTCGGCCGCGAGGCGCCCCGCCCATCCGGCCTGGTTGCCCGCGTACTCGAAGGCGTCCCGGGCGATCTCGGGCGTCATCTCGGTCACGCGCGTGTATCTGCTCGCGACCATCTCGATGAGGCCGATGCGCTCGAGATGGAGGAAGGCCTCCCGCACCGGCATGCGGGACACGCCGAGCTGGGCGGCGACCTCGTCGTCCTTGATCTGGGCCCCGGGCGCGAGCTCTCCCGACACGATCGACGCGGCGATGCGCTCGAAGACGAGCTCGCTCAGTCGAGTGGGTGCCGGGGGCCGCAGGGGCGTGAAGTCGCTCATCGCGATACCGATATGACGCGCATGTTCGCAGTGTAGGGCCGCGCGCGCTCCGAGCGCGATACCCAGGTGCCCGTGGAGTCGCGGCGCGCTCGGCGCCGAGACTCCACGGGGCGCCGCATCAGTCGGCGTCGCCGACGAGGACGGCCTGAGCCTGGTCGACCGCGGTCTCGTGGCCCGCGTCGGCGCGCGCGAGCAGACGGCGTCCGCTCACGACGATGACGGCGGCGATGAGCGCGGCGATCGCCCCGAACACGTAGGGAGCGGTGTCGCCCCAATGCTCGGCGAGCACGGCCGCGAGGGGCGGCGCGGCGGCGCCGCCGAGGAAGCGCACGCCCGAGTACGACGACGACGCGATCGAGCGCGGGATGTCGGTCGCCTCCATCACGGTCTCCGTGAGGATCGTGTTCATGAAGCCGAACAGCAGCCCGCCCACGACGATGCACGTCACGAGCGCGGGCTTGCTGTGGACGAGGAGCCCCGCGACGACGAGGTCGACCGCGATGAGCGGGAGGATGATCGCGATCGCCGTCGTCCTGCGCACGACGCGCAGGAGCAGCGGCGCGCCCCAGATCGAGGTGATCGCGAGGCCGAGCCCCCAGCCGAAGAAGGTGAAGCCGATGCCGAGCGCCGAGAAGCCGAGCGGGAACGGCGAGTAGGCGAGCAGGACGAAGAACGCGATGTTGTAGAAGATCGCGGCCGTCGCGAGCAGGCCGAGTGCCGGCGTCGCGAGCGCGCGGAATGCCGCCGTGAGGCGCACGGGCTCCGGGCGGTCGGCCGGTGCCCTGAGCAGCACGGCGATCGCCATGATGGCGATGGCCATGAGGGTCGCGACGCCGAAGAAGGGAGCGCGCCAGGTCACCTCTCCGAGCAGACCGCCGACGAGCGGGCCCACGGCGAGACCGAGGCCGAGCGCGGCCTCGTAGAGCATGATCGCGTTCGCGCTGCCGCCGGCCGCCGCGCCGACGATCGTCGCGAGGGCCGTCGAGATGAAGAGCGCGTTGCCGAGGCCCCAGCCCGCGCGGAAGCCGATCACGGCGTCGACCGAGCCGCTGACAGCGCACAGGAACGCGAACACGAGGATGAACCCGAGCCCGATGAGGAGGGTGCGCTTGGCGCCGATGCGGCTCGAGACGAAGCTCGTGAAGAGCATCATGAGCCCCGTGATGACGAGGTAGCTCGTGAAGAGCAGCTCGCTCTCGGCGGGGGTCGCGTGCAGCTGCTCCGCGATCGCGGGCAGGATCGGGTCGACGAGGCCGATCCCCATGAACGCGACGACGCTCGCGAACGCGACCGCCCATACCTGCATCGGCTGGCGCCAGATCGACGCTGTCCTCTCTCCTGAGCTCATCGTTCCGAGCTCTCCTCTCCGTCCGCGGGCCGCGCGTCGGCCATCCGCCGCGTGAGCAGCTCGGCCGAGGTGCGCAGCGCCTGCCATTCGCTGTCGCTGAGATCCGCGAAGCGGGGGAGGAGCGCCTCGACGAGCTGCACGCGCCATGCGGCGTACGCCTGCTCGCCGCGCTCGGTGGCGGCCACGCGCACCGCGCGCGAGTCGTCGGGGTCGGGCTCGCGCGCGACGAGCCCCGCGTCGGCCATGCCGCCGATCAGGCGCGTGACGCCCGGCTGCGTGATGCGGCTGAGTCGAGCGAGCTCCCCGATGCGCAGCGGCCCCCGTTCGCGGAGGATCGCGAGGGTCCGCCACTGCGCGGCGGGCGCCTCGTTCCGGGTCTCGAGTGCCGCCACGCGGGTGAGCGCGTGCGCCGCGACGATGATGCTCTCGAGGTCCCGTGCGCGATCCATGTCAACAGCATACCGCAGTTATATAACTAAGGTATGGATATGGGGACGACGAAGCGACGAGCTGACGCCGCGGGCGTCAGCGGCGCTTGCGGCCGCGCGTGCCCTTGTCCTTCTTGCCGGGCTTCGGCGTGCCGGCGTACTTGTACTCCTTGCCGGCGATGGGGGAGTCCTCGGGGACGGCGCCGCCGCGCGAGGCGGTGCGGATGTCGCGGGCCTCGCCGATCGCGAGGGTGAGCGTGATCGCCCAGCTCAGCCAGGCGAGTGCGACGCGCCACGTGAACCGCTTGTCGTTCGATCCCTTCAGCAGCGAGTAGCCGCTCGTGATCGCGCCGAGGAGTCCGGTTCCCATGAGGTACTTGCGCATGCCCCCACGCTAGCGCGCGACCCGCGCGTGCGCAGAGGGCGCCGTGGGGCTTGCGGCGTCTCGCGCGCGCTGGTATCGGACGCGGCGCCGCGCCGTCAAGGGCGCCGCGGGGGAGCGGGGTCGGCCGCGCGGCGCTGGCTAGACTGGCGAACCGGATACTCAAGGAGCGTCATGGCCGAAGCGGATCTCGTCGTCGTAGCAAATCGCCTTCCCGTGGATCGGATCGAGGACGAGACCGGCCAGCCGGCCTGGCGTCGCTCCCCGGGCGGTCTCGTGACGGCTCTCGAGCAGGTCATGCACAAGGTCGACGGCGCGTGGGTGGGCTGGGCGGGCAAGCCGGGCCTCGACGTCGAGCCGTTCGACTTCGACGGCACGCACCTCGTGCCGATCCAGCTCAGCGCCGAGGAGCTCGAGGACTACTACGAGGGCTTCGCCAACGGGACGATCTGGCCGCTGTACCACGACGTCATCGCGACGCCGGTCTACAAGCGCCGCTGGTGGGACGCGTATGTCCGCGTCAACCGCCGCTTCGCCGAGGCCGCGGCCGAGGTGGCGTCGGAGGGCGGCTTCGTGTGGGTCCAGGACTACCAGCTCCAGCTCGTCCCGCAGATGCTCCGCGAGCTGCGGCCGGACGTCATCATCGGCTACTTCCACCACATCCCGTTCCCCGCCTACGGCCTCTACGCCCAGCTCCCGTGGCGCCGCCAGGTCGTCGAGGGTCTCCTCGGCGCCGACGTCATCGGGTTCCAGCGGGTCGCCGACGCCGGCAACTTCCAGCGCTCGGTGCGGCGCATCCTCCGCTACGCGACGAGGAGCGACACGATCACCATCCCGCAGCCGGACGGCACCGCGCGCACAGCGATCGCGAAGGCGTACCCGATCTCGATCGACGCGCAGTCCTTCATCGAGCTGGCCCAGGATCCGGCCATCCGCGCTCGTGCGAAGGAGATCCGCGAGCAGCTCGGCAACCCTTCCAAGGTGCTCCTCGGGGTCGACCGCCTCGACTACACCAAGGGAATCCGGCACCGGCTCAAGGCGTTCGGCGAGCTCCTGCAGGACGGCCGCGTGCAGGTCGGCGACGTCACGCTCGTGCAGGTCGCGAGCCCCAGTCGGCCGGGTGTCGAGGCGTATCAGGAGCTCCGCGACGAGATCGAGCTCACGGTCGGCCGCATCAACGGCGACTACGACACGATCCACCACACGGCCATCCGCTACCTCCATCAGGGATTCCCGCGGGAGGAGATGGTCGCGCTCTACCTGGCGGCCGACGTCATGCTCGTCACCGCCCTGCGCGACGGCATGAACCTCGTCGCGAAGGAGTACGTCGCCGTGCACTCGGACAACCGCGGCGTGCTCATGCTGAGCGAGTTCGCGGGGGCCGCCGACGAGCTCAGCAGCGCGCTGCTGGTCAATCCGCACGACATCGACGGCATGAAGGAGGCGATCATGCGCGCGATCGAGATGCCCCCGGCCGAGCAGTCGCGGCGGATGCGCAGCATGCGCCGGCGCGTGCTCGAGAACGACGTCGAGCGCTGGGGGCGCCGCTTCCTGGCCGACCTCGAGACCTACCGGGAGCGTCGCCGGTGACCGGCGCGGCGCCCGTCGGCGACCCGCGCGCGCAGGCGGCCATCGCGTCGGTCGCGCAGACGTCGCGGCTGCTCGTGGCCCTCGACTTCGACGGCACCCTCGCGCCGCTCGTCGACGAGCCGCTCACGGCGAGGGCCATCCCCGAGGCCACGGCGGCGGTGGCGGCCCTCGCGGCCGCCCCCGACACGATCGTGGCGTTCGTCTCGGGGCGCTCGCTCGCCGACCTCCGGGTGATCGCCGAGCACGACGACGCCTCGCCCGTGTGGCTCTCCGGCTCGCACGGCGCTGAGCACTGGCGGCCCGCGGGAGCGGCGCCCGCGGCCGCCGCCGACGACGCCGACGAGCGGGCCGCGGCCGCCGCGCTGGTCGACGMGGCCGAGACCGCCGTCGCGGGGATGACCGGCGCGTGGATCGAGCGCAAGGCGTTCGGCTTCGCCCTGCACACGCGGCTCGCCGACGACGCGACGACCGCGGCCGCGCAGGACGCGGTCGACCGCCTCGTGGCGGAGCGCGCACCGGGATGGCGTCGCCGGACGGGTCGGGACGTCGTCGAGTTCGCGTGGCGGCACGAGGGCAAGGACTCGGCCGTCGCCGCGCTGCGCGAGGCGACGGGGGCGACGGCCGTGCTCTTCGCGGGCGACGACGTGACCGATGAGGATGCGCTCCGCGCGCTCGGGGACGGCGACCTCGGCATCCGCGTCGGCGAGGGGGAGACCGCGGCCGCCGTGCGCGTCCCCGACGCCGCCGCTCTCGCCGCGCTGCTCAGCGAGATCGCGCGTCGTCGAGCATCCTGACCAGTCGCGCGCGCCGTGGTCGACCCACCTGCGCAGCGGCACGGCGGCGCCCTGCGCGGGGAATAGACTTCCAGCGTGAGCGATACCCCTGAGATCGACATCAAGCCCCGCAGCCGCGTGGTGACGGACGGCATCGAGGCCACGACGTCGCGCGGCATGCTCCGCGCCGTGGGCATGGGAGACGCCGACTGGGACAAGCCCCAGATCGGCATCGCCTCGAGCTGGAACGAGATCACCCCCTGCAACCTGTCGCTCGACCGGCTCGCGCAGGGCGCGAAGGAGGGCGTGCACTCAGGCGGGGGCTACCCGCTCCAGTTCGGCACCGTCTCGGTCTCGGACGGCATCTCCATGGGCCACGAGGGCATGCACTTCTCGCTCGTGAGCCGCGAGGTGATCGCCGACAGCGTCGAGACCGTCATCATGGCCGAGCGCCTCGACGGCACGGTCCTGCTCGCGGGCTGCGACAAGTCGATCCCCGGCATGCTCATGGCCAGCGCGCGGCTCGGGCTGTCCAGCGTCTTCCTCTACGCCGGCTCGATCGCGCCCGGCTGGGTCAAGCTCTCGGACGGCACCGAGAAGGACATCACGATCATCGACTCCTTCGAGGCCGTGGGCGCGTGCCGCGCGGGTCTCATGTCGGAGGAGGACCTCAAGCGCATCGAGTGCGCCTTCGCCCCGGGCGAGGGAGCCTGCGGCGGCATGTACACGGCCAACACGATGGCCTCGGTGGCCGAGGCGCTCGGCCTGAGCCTGCCCGGATCGGCCGCGCCGCCGGCGGCCGACCGTCGGCGCGACTACTTCGCGCACCGGTCGGGCGAGGCCGTCGTGGAGCTGCTGCGGCAGGGCATCACGACCAAGGACATCCTGACGAAGGAGTCGTTCGAGAACGCGATCGCGCTCGCGATGGCCCTCGGCGGCTCGACGAACGTGGTGCTGCACCTGCTCGCGATCGCACGCGAGGCCGAGGTCGAGCTGAGCCTGCACGACTTCAACCGCATCGGCGACCGCGTGCCGCACGTGGCCGACATGAAGCCGTTCGGAAAGTACGTCATGAACGACGTCGACCGCCACGGCGGCATCCCCGTCATCATGAAGGCGATGCTCGACGAGGGACTCATCCACGGCGACGCGCTCACCGTCACCGGCAAGACCGTCGCGGAGAACCTGCGCGAGCTCGACCCCGACCCGATCGACGGCACGGTCGTCCACCGCTTCGACGACCCGATCCACGCGACCGGCGGGCTCACCATCCTGCACGGCTCGCTCGCGCCCGAGGGGGCGGTCGTCAAGACCGCCGGCTTCGACGCGTCGGTGTTCGAGGGCCCCGCGCGCGTGTTCGAGCGCGAGCGCGGCGCCATGGACGCGCTCGCGAACGGCGAGATCGCCGCGGGCGACGTGGTGGTCATCCGCTACGAGGGCCCCAAGGGCGGCCCCGGCATGCGCGAGATGCTCGCGATCACGGCGGCCATCAAGGGCGCTGGCCTCGGCAGGGATGTACTACTCTTGACAGACGGTCGATTCTCAGGCGGCACAACCGGGCTGTGCATCGGCCATATCGCACCAGAGGCGGTGGACGCTGGTCCCATCGCCTTCGTGCGCGATGGTGATCTGATCAGGGTCGATATCGCGGCTCGCACTCTCGACCTACTCGTCGACGAAGCAGAGCTGAGCTCCCGCCGGGAAGGCTGGGAGCCCCTGCCCCCGCGCTACACCCGAGGCGTTCTGGCCAAGTACTCCAAGCTCGTGCGCTCCGCCGCGGAAGGCGCGACGACCGGCTGAGCCGGTCCCGGCCCCGCCGCGTCCGCTGAGCACCCACTCGACCAACAGCGAGGAAGCATCATCATGCCTGCCGAAACCGCACCGGCCGTTCCGCGGCCACCCGCTCGCACCTCCGCGCAAGCGCCCGTGCTCACGGGCGCCGAGGCGGTCGTCCGCTCGCTCGAGCTGCTGGGCGTCACCGACGTCTTCGGCCTTCCGGGCGGCGCCATCCTGCCCGTCTACGACCCGCTCATGTCGGCGGCCTCCCTGCGCCACATCCTCGTCCGGCACGAGCAGGGCGGCGGCCACGCGGCGGAGGGCTACGCCTCGGCCAGCGGCAAGGTCGGCGTGACGATCGCGACGAGCGGCCCGGGCGCGACCAACCTCGTGACCGCGATCGCCGACGCGTACATGGACTCGGTGCCGATGCTGGCCATCACCGGCCAGGTGTTCTCCACGCTCATGGGCACCGACGCGTTCCAGGAGGCGGACATCGTGGGCATCACGATGCCGATCACGAAGCACTCCTTCCTCGTGAAGGACGCCGCGGAGATCCCCGGCGCGATCGCCGCGGCGTACGAGATCGCCTCGACCGGCCGCCCTGGGCCCGTGCTCGTCGACATCACCAAGGACGCGCAGCAGGCCGAGGCGCCGTTCGTCTGGCCGCCCCGCTACGAGCTGCCGGGCTACCGCCCCGTCACGAAGGCGCACGGCAAGCAGATCCAGGCCGCCGTGTCGCTCATCGCGGAGGCGCGCAAGCCCGTCCTCTACGTCGGCGGCGGCGTCATCCGCGGCCGCGCTGCGGAGGAGCTGAAGACCTTCGCGGAGGCGACAGGCGCGCCCGTCGTCACCACGCTCATGGCGCGCGGCGCGTTCCCCGACTCCCACCCGCAGCACCTCGGCATGCCCGGCATGCACGGGGCGGTGCCGGCCGTGCTCGCCCTCCAGGAGAGCGACCTCATCGTCGCCCTCGGCGCGCGCTTCGACGACCGTGTCACCGGCAAGGCGGCGCTCTTCGCCCCGCACGCGAAGGTGGTGCACGTCGACATCGACCCCGCCGAGATCTCCAAGATCCGCACGGCCGACGTGCCGATCGTGGGCGACCTCAAGGAGGTGCTCGTCGATCTCGACACGGCGTTCCGCTCGACGACGCAGGGCGGCGCACCGGACTACGACGAGTGGTGGGCCTACCTGCGCGGCCTGCAGGATCAGTACCCGCTCGGCTTCGCCCCGACGACCGACGGGCTGCTCTCGCCGCAGCACGTCATCCAGCGGATCGGCGAGCTCACCGGCCCCGAGGCGGTCTACGCCGCGGGCGTGGGGCAGCACCAGATGTGGGCGGCGCAGTTCATCAAGTACGAGCGCCCGAATTCGTGGCTGAACTCCGGCGGCGCCGGGACGATGGGGTACTCGATCCCCGCCGCGATGGGCGCGAAGGTCGCCGAGCCGCACCGCGTGGTGTGGGCGATCGACGGCGACGGCTGCTTCCAGATGACGAACCAGGAGCTCGCCACGTGCGCGCTCAACGACATCCCGATCAAGGTCGCGATCATCAACAACTCGTCGCTCGGGATGGTGCGGCAGTGGCAGACGCTGTTCTACGACGGCCGCTACTCGAACACCGATCTCCAGACGGGCCACGACACCGTCCGCATCCCCGACTTCGTCAAGCTGGCCGAGGCGTACGGCTGCCTCGCGATCCGCGTCGAGCGGGAGGACCAGATCGACGACGCGATCCGCCTCGCGCTCGAGACGAACGACCGCCCCGTCGTGATCGACTTCGTCGTGAGCGCCGACGCCATGGTGTGGCCGATGGTGCCGCAGGGCGTCAGCAACAGCTACATCCAGTACGCGCGCGACCACTCGCCCGCCTTCTCCGAGGAGGACTGACATGTCGTCCCACGTGCTGAGCCTGCTCGTCGAGGACCGTCCCGGTCTGCTCACCCGCGTCGCGGGCCTGTTCGCCCGACGCGGCTTCAACATCCACTCCCTCGCCGTCGGCGTCACCGAGATCCCCGGGCTCTCCCGGATCACGGTCGTCGTCGACGTCGACGACCTCCCGCTCGAGCAGGTCACGAAGCAGCTCAACAAGCTCATCAACGTCGTGAAGATCGTCGAGCTCGACCCCGCCGCGTCGGTGCAGCGCGAGCACATGCTCGTGAAGGTGCGCGCCGACAACGCGTCCCGGTCGAACGTCCTCGAGGTCGTGAGCCTCTTCCGCGGCAACGTCGTCGACTACGCGCCCGACGCGCTCGTGATCGAGATCACGGGCGACCAGGGCAAGGTCGACGCCTTCCTCAAGGCCATCGAGCCCTTCGGCATCAAGGAGCTCGCGCAGTCGGGGCTGCTCGCCCTCGGCCGCGGCGGCAAGTCCATCACCGAGCGCGTCCTGCGCGGCTGATCAGAACCTCGGGCGGCGGTGCGCCGCCCGCGACGAACCCCATCCAAGGAGAGAAATACAGTGAGCACCGAGATCCTCTACGACGCAGACGCCGACCTGTCGATCATCCAGAACAAGAAGGTCGCGATCGTGGGCTACGGCTCGCAGGGCCACGCGCACGCGCAGAACCTCCGCGACTCGGGCGTCGAGGTCGTCATCGCGCTGAAGGACGGGTCGAAGTCGACGCAGAAGGCGCAGGAGGAGGGCTTCGAGGTCAAGAACGTCGCGGACGCCACCGCGTGGGCCGACCTCATCATGATCCTCGCGCCCGACCAGCACCAGCGCTCGATCTACGCCGAGTCGATCGCGCCGAACCTGTCCGAGGGCAAGACGCTCGCGTTCGCGCACGGCTTCAACATCCGCTTCGGCTACATCGACGCTCCCGAGGGCGTCGACGTGATCCTCGTCGCGCCCAAGGCCCCCGGCCACACCGTGCGCCGCGAGTTCGCGGCCGGCCGCGGCATCCCCGACATCATCGCGGTCGAGCGCGACGCGTCGGGCCAGGCCTGGGACGTCGCCCTCTCGTACGCGAAGGCGATCGGCGGCACGCGCGCCGGCGTCATCAAGACCACGTTCACCGAGGAGACCGAGACCGACCTCTTCGGCGAGCAGGCCGTCCTCTGCGGCGGCATGAGCCACCTCGTGCAGGCGGGCTTCGAGGTGCTCACCGAGGCCGGCTACCAGCCGCAGATCGCCTACTTCGAGGTGCTGCACGAGCTCAAGCTCATCGTCGACCTCATGTGGGAGGGCGGCATCGCCAAGCAGCGCTGGTCGATCTCGGACACGGCCGAGTTCGGCGACTACGTCTCGGGACCGCGCGTCGTCGACGCGCACGTCAAGGAGAACATGAAGGCCGTGCTCGCCGACATCCAGTCGGGCGCGTTCGCCAAGCGCTTCATCGACGACCAGGACGCGGGCGCGCCCGAGTTCCTCGGTCTGCGCGAGAAGGAGCAGCAGCACCCGATCGAGGCCACGGGCAAGGAGCTCCGCGCCCTGTTCGCATGGAAGCAGCAGGACTCGGACTACGTCGAGGGCTCGGCCGCGCGCTGATCTCCTGACCCGACCGACCCGGCCGCCGCCCTCACGAGGGGCGGCGGCCGATCTTTTTCGAGTTTTCTCCGCCCGCATGTCGATCTGCGTCTGGCTCGTTCGACGCGTCAGTGAGAGGGTCGAGAGGCGGCCTTCGCACCAGACCGAGGAGAACATCATGGGCAAGTACATGCTGATCATGCGCGACACCGACGAGGCTCTCGCCGCGTCGAAGGAGATCCCCTTCGAGCAGATCATCGCGGCGATGGGGGCCTACAACGAGTCGATGATGAAGGCCGGCGTCCTCGCCGGCGGCGAGGGGCTCACGGACGCCGCAGAGGGCGTCGTCGTCGACTTCTCGAGCCAGCCGCCGGTCGCGACCGACGGCCCGTACGGCGAGACGAAGGAGCTCTTCAACGGCTTCTGGATCCTCGACGTGCCGACGATCGAGGAGGCGGTCGAGTGGGCCAAGCGCGCGCCGCTCGGCCCCGGCAGCAAGCTCGAGGTGCGCCGCATCAGCGGCGTCGAGGACTTCCCCGCCGACAACGAGTGGATCCAGAAGGAGGCCGGGTGGCGCGAGCAGCTCGGCACCGAGTGATTCCATGAGCGACACGACGGATGCCGCCGCGCGCGCATCGCGCGCGGCGGCATCCGCGCGCAGGAGCGTCGAGGCCGTGTGGCGGATCGAGTCGGCCCGCATCGTCGCGACGCTCACGCGGTTCACGGGCGACTTCGCGGCCGCCGAGGACCTCGCGCAGGACGCCCTCGCGGCAGCGCTCGAGCAGTGGCCGCGCGACGGGGTCCCCGCCAATGCGGGCGCCTGGCTCGTCGCGGTCGCCAAGCGCCGGGCGATCGACGGATGGCGGCGGCGCGAGCGGCTCGACGAGCGCTACGCGGCGATCGCGCGGGAGCTCGAGAGCGCCGACGCGGACACCGAGCCGTACGATCCCGACGAGATCGACGACGACGTGCTGCGGCTCGTGTTCATCGCCTGCCATCCCGCGCTCTCGCGCGAGGCGCAGATCGCGCTGACCCTCCGCGTCGTCGGCGGTCTCACGACCGAGGAGATCGCGCGCGCCTTCTTCCTGCCCGTCGCGACCGTCCAGCAGCGCATCGTGCGCGCGAAGAAGACGCTCGCCGCGGTGAAGGCGCCGTTCGAGGTGCCGGGGCGGGAGGAGTTCGCCGAGCGGATGGGCACGGTGCTGAGCGTGCTCTACCTCGTGTTCAACGAGGGGCACGTCGCCAGCTCGGGCGAGCGGTGGCTGCGCGCGGATCTCGCGCACGAGGCGCTCCGACTCGGCCGCGTGCTCGCGGAGCTCGCGCCGCGCGAGCCCGAGGTGCACGGCCTCGTCGCCCTCATGGAGTTCACGGCCGCGCGGTTCCCCGCGCGACTCGGCCCCGACGGCGAGCCGGTGCTGCTCGACCGGCAGGACCGGACGCGGTGGGACCGGCAGCTCATCGCCCGTGGCAGGGCCGCGCTCGCCCGCGCGGATGCGCTCGGGCGAGGGCGCGGGGCATACGCTCTCCAGGCGGCGATCGCCGAGTGCCACGACGTCGCGACCTCCGTCGAGTCGACCGACTGGGAGCGCATCGTCCTCCTCTACGAGGCGCTCGCGCGCCTCGCCCCCTCGCCCGTCGTCGAGCTGAATCGGGCGGTCGCCGTCGCGATGGCGACCGGCCCGGCCAGCGCGCTGCGGATCGTCGACGAGCTCGACCGGTCGGGCGCTCTCGCCGGCTCGCACCTGCTGCCGTCGGTCCGCGGTGAGCTCCTCGCGCGCCTCGGCCGGAACGCCGAGGCGCGCGCGGCCCTCGAGGAGGCGGCGCGGCGGACGGCGAACGAGCGCGAGCGCGACGTGCTGCGCGCGAAGGCCGCTGCGCTGCCCGAGGGGTGATCAGCCGCGGGCGTCGAGCTCGGCGCGCGTCGGCGGGTCGGCGCCGGGGCGCGACACCGTCACCGCGGCGGCGTCGGCGCTGCGCCGCAGGAGGGACGTCAGGCGCGCGCTGTCGAGCGCGGCGACCGTCTCTCGCGCGCGCGACCCGGACGCGCCCGCATCGAGCAGGCCGTCGACGAGTGCGCCCATGAAGGTGTCTCCGGCTCCGACGGTGTCGACCACGTCGACGCGCGGCGCGGGGACCCGCACGACCCCGCTCGCGGTCGCCGCGAGCGCTCCCTCGACCCCGGAGGTGATCACGACGAGCGCGGGTCCCGCGGCGACCCAGGCACGTGCGACCTCCTCGAGGTCGGCTCCGGGATGCAGCCAGGCGACATCCTCGTCACTCGCCTTCACCGCGTCCGCGTGCTCGATGAGCGCGCGGACGCGGCGGCGGACGTCGTCTGCGTCCGTCACGAGGCTCGGGCGGATGTTCGGGTCGAACGTCACCAGCGCGCGGCCGCGTGCGCGCTCGACGAGAGCGAGCACGGCGTCGGCGCCGGGGGCGAGCGTCGTCGCGATCGATCCGACGTGGACGGCGCCCGGGATGTCCGCGCCCGCGGCGTCGACATCCCACTCGATCGCGAACGCGTAGCGCGCGGCGCCGGTCGCATCGAGGACGGCCGTCGCGGTGGACGTCCGTGCGGCCGCGCGTCCGGTCACCTCGACGCCGGAGTCCTCGAGCCACGCGCGCACGAGGCGGCCGCGGTCGTCGTCGCCCACGTGCGTGAGGAGACGAGGGCGGCGGCCGAGGCGTCCCAGGGTGATCGCGACGTTCGCGGGGCTCCCGCCCGGCTTCTCGTCGACGCTCCCGTCGCCGCGGTGCACGATGTCGACGAGGGCCTCTCCGACGACGAGGACGTCGGGGGATGCGCCGATGGGCGTCATGGGTTCTCCTTGGCGGATCAGAAGGCGGCGGCGTACGCCTCGTAGGTGGTGCCCTCGGGGTGCACCTCGGTGAAGAGCGCCTCGAACGGAGCGCCCTCGTCGGCGGTGACGGCCGCGTCGGGGTAAGCCGTCGTGACCTCGAAGATCGCACCGTCGGCGTCCCGCGCGAGGACGATCACCTCGGCGAGGTCGATGTCGGCCGTGCCCTCCGCGGTCACGACGCCCTCGACGGCCGTCGAGTACTCGTCGGACACCTCGGTCAGCTCGCCGACGACGAGGGGACCGTACTCCTCGATGGGCGCCTCGTCGTACTCCTCGACGACCGGGTCGATCACCTCGATGCCGTCGATCTCCTCATCGGCGGCCTCGAAGTATCCCGTCACGACGGTTGTGCCCGGCAGCAGAGTGCGCGGCGTCGAGCCGGCGTCGAGCACGTCGCCGTCGGCCGTGCGCGCCTCGACGTCGAGGAACGCGTACTCGTATGCGACGTCGCTCTGCGGCACCTCGAGCACCGCGACGTACCACCAGTAGTCGTCGTCGCCCCGCAGACGGCCGAAGGCGGTCTCGGTCGTCTCGATGTCGACGGTGATCGACTCGGCGGGCGGCTCGTACAGATCGGTCGGGCCGAGTGCCGGCGGGGACGAGATGAACGAGCCCACGGCGGCGAAGACCGACACGACGAGGACGACGATCGACGCGATCCCGCCCGCGACCGCGACGACGATCGCGGCGATGCTGAGGCCCCTGCCCTCCGCCCTGCGGACGAGGGCGACGATCGCCACGACGATCGCGGCGATGAGGAACAGCCACGACAGGCCGGTCACGACGGGGATGAGGGCGAAGACGAAGCCGACGCCCGCGAGCACGATCGCGGTGATCGCGAGGGCCATGCCGGGTCGGGGACCCGGGGCGGATGGGGGCGCTCCGTAGGCGGCGTAAGGCGAGCCGTAGGGCGGTGCGGGCGGAGCGCCATAGGGCGGTGCGGGCTGAGCGCCGTAGGGCGGAGCGCCGTAGGGCGGAGCGCCGTAGGGCGGAGCCGGCTGTGCGCCGTAGGGCGGAGCCGGCTGAGCGCCGTAGGGCTGAGCGCCGTAGGGCGGTGCGGGCGGCGCCGCGTACGGCGGGATCGGAGCCGGGGGCGGTGTCGGCGCTGCCGACGGCGGCTGCGGGGGAGGCGACGCGGGAGCCGGAGGGATGTCGGGCGTGCTGTCGTCGGTCACGAGCGCCTCCTCGATGGCTGGGCGGACGGCGGCGCCGTGCGCGGTGTCCCTCCATCATCGTGCATGCGCCAGGCGGTGCGGGAGCGTCGTCGGACGCTCCCGCACCGCCGACCCGCGCTCAGAGCCAGGGGCTCCAGCCGTCGTCGCCCTGCAGGTACGCCTCCCGCGTGTGCTCGCGAGCCTGCTCCTTCGTCAGCTGCGGTCGTCCGTCGGCGCCCGCGACGGCGGCCCCGTCGCCCCGGTTCCGGTACTCGGCGAACCGATCGTCCTGCCACCGCCATCCGCTCATGTCCGTCCACGCCGGCGTGGAGATGTGCGCACCGAGGTGCGAGTTGCGGACGACCATCGACGGGTCGACGTCGGGGTTGCTGCTCGGGTGCCACGGCCGACCGAGGAACACCGTGCCGGCGGCCGCGTCGGACGTGAACCGGCTGCCCTGGAAGAGGAAGCCCGCGACCCCCGCCGCGGTCGAAGGCGCCGCGACGTAGCCGTTCACGGTCTGGCCGCGGTCGAGGGAGTGGATCCGGCTGTCCTCGAACACGGCCGTGGCGCGTCCGTAGATGAAGTCCACGTCGCCCTCGATGTAGGAGTCGGTCACGTACACGCGCGAGGTCTGCGTGATGTGCGGGGTGTCGGCGAGGAACGTGTCCTGGTTGCCGAGCAGGCGCACGCCGTCGAGCACCGTGCGGTCGCCCACCGTGCGCAGCGCAAGCGCCTGGCTCTGCCCCTTCGCGGCCTCGTCGTAGGCGTTCTCGATCGTGAGGTCAGCGAGCGTCACATCGTCGGCCATCGCGGAGACGGTGGGCGAGCCGGTGTGCCCCTGCGTGCCGCCGTAGAACTTCTGCTGCCCGGCCGCGAGATCGTACGTGATCACGACGTCCTCGGCGATGCCCGTCGCGCCGCGGATCGTGAGCCCGTCGGCGTCCGGCCAGATCCGGACGACCTCGCGGTACACGCCGGGCTGCACGACGACCTCGACGGGATGATCCGCGCGTGCGGCGGCGCCGACGGCAGCGCTCACGCTCGCGAAGTCGCCCGTGCCGTCGAGCGCGACCGTGACCGAGTCGCCGACGGCCTCCTCGTCGCCGAGCGAGCCCGCATGCGCGGCGAGGATCGCGGGGATCTCCCGGGCGGGGTCGGGGTGGTACGCGTAGCGATCGGCGGGCTCGAACGTCGCGCCCGTGTCGTCGCGTCGACCGCGGGTGCCCGTGAACACGTTGTCCCGGGAGTCCACGGCCGAGCCGTCGCCGTAGGCCACGATGGGGTCCTCGCCGTTCTCGAAGTAGCTCTGCTCGACGACCACCTGCGATCCCTCGCGCGCGAGCATGCCGTAGCTCCCCGTGCCCTCGAGATGGTTGTTGTACGCGTGCGCGGCGGATGCCCCGCCGATGCTCGCGTTGCGCTGGTAGGTGTTCGAGAAGCGGTTGTGGTGCAGCGTGATCTCCGTCGCGACCTCCTCGGACCATCCGATCCCTACCGTCTTGTTGTGGTCGGAGAACGTGTTCCACGACAGCGTCACCGCCGTCGACCCCTTCCGCACGTCGACGAGGCCGTCGCCGAGGCGCGCGAAGTCGTTGTGGTCGATCCACACGTGCGTCGCGGCATCCATCCGGACGCCGTCGTTGTCGTTCTCGCGGGACTTGCCGTCCCAGTCGCCGGGGACGTACGAGTCGCGGAAGGAGAGGTTCCGCACGATGACGTTGGACGAGCCCCTGAGGAGGAGGCCGCCGCCGACGAGCGCGGCATCGGCGTCGGCTCCCGCGATCGTCTTGTCGTCGGCGACCTCGATCATCTCGCCGAACGGGACCTCGATGGCGCCCTCGACGAGGATGACGAGCGGATGGCGCGCGGCCGCGTGCCGGGTGAGCTCGTCGGCCGTGCGCACGGTCACGGTCGCGCCGCCCGCTCCGCCCGTCGTGCCCTGCGGCCGCTCGGGCGACGGGAGCGAGGCGAAGCCGGTCGCCGTGGGCGCCCACACCGGCCCGTCGGCGGTCGCATCGGCGGGCGCGCCGATCACGGCGAGCAGATCCGCTCCCGCATGCGCAGGGTCGAGCGGGTCGCGCCAGGTCTCGAGGACGCCGGAGCCGGCCCCCTCGGCGACCGCGCGGGCCGCGACCTCCGCGGGCTGGATCGGGCCATGCGGGCCGGCGGTCCCGGTCACGGCGCCCGCGAGGGGCAGATCCGGGTTCGCCGCGTTGTAGGCCGCGAGCACGTCGACCTCCGCGCCGTTCACCCAGGTGCCCGCGGCGTCGATGCCGGTGCCGCCGAAGTGGCCGATGATCCGGTCGGGGGTCACTCCCTCGGCGAGCTCGAAGGTGTTCTCGCGCGCGATGATGCTCGATTCGACGCCGACGCCCCACGAGTAGATGTAGTGGCCGGGGTCGGTCACCCGGTAGGTGTTGTCGTACACGTGCGCCTGCCCGAAGCGCACGCGGGGAGCGCGCTGGTTGAGGTCGACGAGCTCGTTGTGGTGCAGCGTGACCCGCAGCGCGCCGCGGTCGGTGATGCGATCGTCGCCGTTGCCCCAGAGGAGCGACTTGTCGTGCCCCTGCATCCGGCTCCACGAGATCGTGACGAGGTCGGCCGCGCGGACGACGTCGAGCAGGCCGTCGTGCCGCAGGAAGCGCTCGCCGAAGTAGACCGGCTGATCGGCGTCGACCGTGTCGCCGTCGTCGAGGGTGAGGTGGTCGAGCCAGACGTGCGTCGATCCCGAGACGACGAGGTTGTCCCATTCGGTCTTCCAGGTCTCGCCGTTCCACGTCGGGAAGCAGTCGTAGGCGTCGGAGATGCGGAGGTTCCGGATGATCACGTCGTCGACACCCGACACCTGGAAGGTGAATCCCGTGAGCGCGACGTCGCCCACGCCGATGACCGTCGTGTTCGAGCCGATGCGCGCCTCGATCTGCGCGCGCTGCACTGCCTGCGACGCCTTGCGCGCGTCTTCCAGCGCCCCCTTCGCAGGGCCGCTCCACACCGCGGGGTCGTATGCCGCCAGGTACGCGTCGAGCGAGTAGCCGTCTCGTGCGTACTCCTCGCACGCGATCCGCGTGCCGTCGGCGCGGGTGTTCGCGTCGATGTCCGCGACGACCCGGACGATCTTGGGCTCGTCGCCCGCAACGGCCGCGACGAGCTCGTCGCGGGTGCGGACGTCGATCACGCGGTCGGCCGGCGCGTCGGCCCCGCCGGTCGTCCCGCCGTCGAGGGAGGCCCATCCGTCGCCCGCGGGAAGCGTCTGCCGCTCCACGGGGACCGCAGGCGCCGGCGCGCCCTCCGCTGCGGGGGCGGCGCTCGGCTGGGCGTGCGCGGGCGCCGCGAGGAGGGATGCGCCGACGGCGGTCGCGAGGACGCCGACGGCGATCGGGGAGGGGTGTCGTCGAGGATGTCTCCAGGGCATGTTCGCTCTCCTTCGAGGGACCGGCGGTGCAGGCGCACCGGGCACGTCATCGTGCAGTAACCGGTTTCTCGAAAGCTAGCGACGCCCATGGGCGTCGTCAAGAGGGGCGGTCAGAGGCGCTCCTCGCGCACCTGCGCGATCGCCTCGGGCGCGAACGACGCCGTCGGCTCGTCGGCGTAGAGGTCGGCCTTCTGCGGCGCGATCGCGAGCGCCTCGACAGGCGCCGTCTCCGTCAGGACCTCGTCGAGGCCCTGCAGGGCGCTGAAGCGGCGCGCCTGGGTCACGACGTTCCGGTCGAGCGATCCGGCGAAGCGGTTGTACGCCTCGACGGTGGCGTTCAGGCGCTTCCCGAGCGTCGCGAGGTGCGCGCCGAGCGTGCCGAGGCGCTTGTGCAGCTCCTTGCCGACGAGGAAGATCTGCTGCGCCTCCTGCGCGAGCTGGTCCTGTCGCCACGCGTGACCCACCGTGCGCAGCAGGGCGACGAGCGTCGAGGGAGTCGCGATCACGACGTTGCGCTCGAACGCGTACTCGTACAGTGTCGCGTCCTCGTCGAGGGCGGCGGCGAGGAAGGGCTCGGCGGGGACGAACATCACGACGAACTCGGGCGACCCGGCCACCGCATCCCAGTACTCCTTCGCGCCGAGGTCGTCGATGTGCTTGCGGAGGTGGCGGGCGTGAGCCTGCAGTCGCTGCGCGCGCACCGCGTCGTCGGTCGCCTCCATGGCCTCGAGGTAGCCGCTGAACGCGACCTTGGAGTCGACGACGACGCGCTTGTCGCCCGCGAGGTGGATGACGAGGTCGGGCCGGAGCGCTCCGTCGTCGGTGACATGGTGGGACTGCTCGGCGAAGTCGACGTGGTTGAGCATGCCGGCGGCCTCCACGACCCGCCGCAGCTGGAGCTCGCCCCACCGCCCGCGCACCTGAGGAGCGCGCAGCGCGTTCACGAGGTTGCGGGTCTCCGAGCCGAGCGCCTCCGACGAGCGCCGCATGTGCGCGAGCTGCTCCGCGAGAGCGGCGTTCGCCTCGAGCCGCGCCCTCTCGGCGGTCGACACCTCGGTCTTGACGGTGTCGAGCGTCTCGCGGATGGGGGCGATGAGCCGCTCGACCGCCTCCTGCCGTCGGCGCAGCTCGGCCGCGCCCTCGCTCTGGCTGCGCGTGAGGCGCTCCTCGGCCTGCGCGAGGAAGCTCCGCGTGTTGGCCTCGAGCGCGCGCCGGCTGAGCGCGTCGAACTCGTCGGCGAGGCGCTTCTGGTCGGCGCGCAGCTCGTCGACCCGCTCGGCTGCGCGCGTGCGCTCCTCCGCGACGCGCGCCGCGGTCTCCGCGCGCGCCGACGCGACGTCGCGCTGCAGGCTCGCGATCTGCAGGCGGGCGGCGCCGAGCTCCGCGCGCTGCTCGGCGTCTGCCGCGCTCCCGCGCTGGCGGCCGACGACGAAGCCGAGCGCCCCGGCGAGGGCCGCGGCGATCACGGCGATGGCGATGACGAGGAGGATGTCCATACCGGCATTGTGCGCGAGGGGTCGGACATCCTCGGGCGCGCCGAGCGCGCGCCCCTCGCCGGTCAGGTGCGGACGGCGTCCTGCTGCTCCGAGTCCTCGCCGATCCTGCCCCGCGCGAGCCTGTTGATGACGAGTGCGATCGCGCCGTCGCCGGTCACGTTCGTCGCCGTGCCGAAGCTGTCGAGTGCGATGTACAGCGCGAACATGAGGCCGACCTCGGTCTCGCCGAAGCCGAGCATGCTCGTGAGCAGACCGGCGGCCGCGGCGATCGCGCCGCCGGGGACGCCGGGCGCCGCGATCATCATGACGCCGAGCATGAGGAGGAACGGCAGGTAGGACCCGAGCTCGACCGGCCCGCCCGTGATGAGCAGGATCGCGATCGAGAAGCAGGTGATCTTCACCATCGAGCCCGAGAGGTGGATGGTCGCGCACAGCGGCACGACGAACCCCGCGACCGCGTCGCTCACGCGATTGCGCTTGACCGACTCGAGCGTGACCGGGATGGTTGCGGCCGATGACGAGGTGCCGAGCGCCGTGCCGTAGGCGTCGCGCATGTTCCAGAGGGCCTTGAGCGGGTTGACGCCCGCGATCGCGCCCGCGGCCGCGTACTGGAGAAGGAGCACGACGAGCGTGAGCCCGAACGAGATGGCCGCGACCACCAGGAACCGGCTCACCACATCGGCGGCCTCGCCGCTCTTGGCGAGGTCCATGAAGATGCCGAAGATGTAGAGGGGGAGCGCCGGCACGATGACGTGGCGGATGAGCGACTCGATGATCGTGCGGAACTCGACGGCCGCCTTGAGGACGACCGATCCGCGGATGGCCGTGAGTCCGATGCCGACGACGAACGCGAGCACGAGCGCGGTCATGACGTCGAGTGCGGGCGGCAGCACGATCTCGGTCGCCGAACCGCTCGGGGCGGACGCGACCGTGAAGTACGGGGTGAGCCCGGAGCCGCCGCCCTCGGTGAGCGCCTCGAGACTCCGGTCGCTCATCACCGGGGTGAGGAGCCACCGGCTGGCGGCGTAGGCGAGGAGGCCGGCGAGGATGGTCGACGCGTACGCGATCGCCGCCGTCAGCCCGAGCCACCGGCCGGCGCCGCGTCCGAGCTCGGCGATCGCGGGCGTCACGAGCCCGACGATGATGAGCGGGACCGAGAATCCGAGCAGGCCCGAGAAGACCGAGTTGTAGGTGAGGAAGACGTTGCCGAGCCACTCCGGCATGACGGGCCCGGTGAGGATGCCCAGCGCGATCGCGATGACGATCCAGGCGAGGAGGGGGAGGCGGAGGAATGTCATCGGGATCCCGATCGGCCGTCGCGGCGCACCGGCCCGGCGCCGGCGCGTGCGGCCCGGTCGGCCGCGCAGGTCATCGTAGCCGCGTGGCCGCGGACATCGCGATCTGATAACCTTGACTGTCGCGCGCGTGCGCGCTCTTGGCGTGCCGCCGAGTGCCGCGTAGCGTGGGACAGCACAATCCAATCCACTGCCTCGGCTCATCCGGGGTGCCGTGCGTCGGCCAGCAGGCCCATGGCATCCGAGTCGCGAGGCCCGATCATCCCTCAACAAGGACAACCCACTACATGACTAACGCAACGACCGCCCCGGCCACCAAGCAGGTCGCGATCAACGACATCGGCTCTGCTGAGGACTTCCTGGCCGCGGTCGAGAAGACGCTCAAGTTCTTCAACGACGGCGACATCATCGACGGCACGATCGTCAAGATCGACCGCGACGAGGTCCTCCTCGATGTCGGCTACAAGACCGAGGGCGTCATCCCCTCGCGCGAGCTTTCCATCAAGCACGACGTCGACCCCAACGAGGTCGTCAGCGTCGGCGACCACGTCGAGGCCCTCGTCCTCCAGAAGGAGGACAAGGAAGGCCGTCTGATCCTGTCGAAGAAGCGTGCGCAGTACGAGCGCGCGTGGGGCGACGTGGAGAAGATCAAGGAGAACGACGGCGTCGTCACCGGCACGGTCATCGAGGTCGTCAAGGGTGGTCTCATCGTCGACATCGGGCTGCGCGGCTTCCTCCCCGCGTCGCTCATCGAGCTCCGCCGCGTGCGCGACCTGACGCCGTACCTCGGCCAGGAGATCGAGGCGAAGATCCTCGAGCTCGACAAGAACCGCAACAACGTCGTGCTCTCGCGCCGCGCGCTCCTCGAGGAGACGCAGTCGGCCACGCGCACGCAGTTCCTCAACAACCTGCACAAGGGCCAGGTCCGCAAGGGCGTCGTCTCGTCGATCGTCAACTTCGGTGCGTTCGTCGACCTCGGCGGCGTGGACGGCCTCGTGCACGTCTCGGAGCTGTCGTGGAAGCACATCGAGCACGCCTCCGAGGTCGTCGAGGTCGGCCAGGAGGTCACCGTCGAGATCCTCGAGGTCGACCTCGACCGCGAGCGCGTCTCGCTCTCGCTCAAGGCGACGCAGGAGGACCCCTGGCAGGTCTTCGCCCGCACCCACGCGATCGGCCAGATCACGCCGGGCAAGGTCACGAAGCTCGTGCCGTTCGGTGCGTTCGTCCGCGTCGCGGACGGCATCGAGGGCCTCGTCCACATCTCGGAGCTCTCGAACAAGCACGTCGAGCTCGCCGAGCAGGTCGTCTCGGTCGGCGAGGAGGTCTTCGTCCGCGTCATCGACATCGACCTCGACCGCCGTCGCATCTCGCTCTCGCTCAAGCAGGCGAACGACCTCGTCGACCCCAACGGCACCGAGTTCGACCCGGCGCTGTACGGCATGGCCACCGAGTACGACGAGAACGGCGAGTACAAGTACCCCGAGGGCTTCGACCCCGAGAGCGGCCAGTGGCTCGAGGGCTTCGACGAGGCCCGCGAGAAGTGGGAGCAGGAGTACGCTGCCGCCCAGGCTCGCTGGGAGTCGCACAAGGCCCAGGTCGCCAAGGCCCTCGAGGCCGAGGCCGAGGCCGGCGAGGAGTTCGGCGCGCCGACCTTCTCGAGCGAGTCGACCGGCGCCGGCACGCTCGCCGACGACGAGGCTCTCGCCGCTCTGCGCGAGAAGCTCTCCGGTCGCTGAATCCCGCTGACGCGGCGGATCTGGTCCGCTGACGCTGCGATCACACGGCAAAGGGCCGGCTCCTTCGGGAGCCGGCCCTTCGTCGTGCGCGCCGGCTACATGCCGACGACGCCCTCGAAGAGTCCGATGTCGTTGCCGTCCGGATCGCGGAAGACGGCCCACCAGCTCGTCTCGGTGATCGGCGTCTTCTCCATGACGACCGTCGCGCCGGCGGCCTGCGCCTTCGCCAGCACGTCGTCGATCGAGTCGACCTCGACGTATGAGCGCGGCTGCGTGAAGTCCGCGCTGCGCGGCGCGAGCCCTCCGCCCGAGATCTTGTTCGGCGCCTGCCACATGGGGTACTCCTCGAAGCCCGGAGGCGCCGAGATCTCCCATCCGAACAGCTCTCCGTAGAACGCCGCGGCGCGATCGAGGTCGGACACCGGGATGTCGATGTGGGTGATGTCTCCGTGGGGCATGGCGGTCCTTTCACAGCGGGTGGCGGTGGACGCGGTCACCGTACCGCCGCCGGCGGGGGAGGACAAGGGCACGGCCCGCGAGAGCGCACAGCGGACGCATAGAGAAGGGACACGCGGCACGGAGCCAGGGGCGCTATCTTCGGATCACGAACCCCGACAGGAGGTTGATCATGGGATTCCTCGACCGCATCAGGCAGGCTGCGCGCGACGTCATGGGCGACGAGCGCTCCTCGACCTCCGTCGATCAGGATCGCACGCGCAGCTACGCGCAGACCCCGCCTCCGCAGACGACCGCCTTCGGCACGATCGACGCCGACGGGCGGCCCGCCTCGCGCTCGTACACGACGGACACCACTCCGCCTCCGCCGGGCGCCGCAGGCCGGAGCGAGGACGAGATCGCCGTCGAGCGCTACCGCTACCTCCTCCGCACGGCCCCGCCCGAGACGATCGAGCAGGTGCACGCCGAGGCGTTCGGCCGGCTCACCGAGGCTCAGCGGCAGCAGGTCCTGGCGGATCTGTCGCAGACCCTGCCCCCGCAGGAGCGCCCTGCGAATGCGGATCCCGCGACGATGGCACGGGCCGCCACGCGGGCCGAGTACCTCAACCCGGGCACGATGGAGCGCACGCTGGGCGGCGGCCGTCAGGGCCCGGGACTCGGGACGATCGTCGGCGGATCCCTGCTCGGGACGGTCGCCGGCTACGTCGTCGGCTCGGCGCTCGTGAGCGCCTTCCTCGCGCCGTCCTTCGCCGGCGGGGAGGACGCCTCGGGCGGCGAGGCCGCGTCGGACGCCGGCGGCGCGGATGGCGCCGATGCGGCTGCCGACGGCGGCGCCGCCGACATCGGCGGCTTCGGAGATTTCGGAGGAGATTTCGGCGGCTTCGAGTTCTGACTCGCCGCCTCGGACTCGGGCTCTTTGGGAGAGGAGCCCGTGCTCGGATTCTCGGGAGAGGAATCCGTGGGAGAGAGAAGGGCGCCCCGGCCGGACCACCCCCAACCGGCCGGGGCGCTCGTTCGCGCACGCGCGCCGCGCGCCGACCTGACACGATGGGCAGATGAGCATCGCCACGAGAGCCCACGCGCCCATCCGGATGGTGGTGTTCGATCACGACGACAGCACCGGGAAGGTCCGCGAGGCGGTGCGGCCGCTGCGCGCATCGTCACGCCTCGAGTTCGTCGCCTGCGATGACGTCGACCAGTTCGTCCAGGCTCTCGCCGAGCCTGCCGAGCTCCTCGTCGTCATGACGCACGGCGACGAGGACGGGGGATTCCGCAGCGGTGGCGACGAGGAGCCGCATCCGCGCGAGCTCCTGCCCGCGCTGCGCTGCCGGGCCCTGCTGTCGTTCGTGTGCGACCATGGCGGCGACGCCCTGTGGGCCACCGACGCGAACGGCGCCGTGACGCGGCTCGTGAACGACCAGCTCGTGCACACCGCCGACATCCTGCGTATCCTCGATGTGCTCGGTGCGAACGACTTCGGGGCGAACCGCAGCGGACTGCTCGGGCTGCTCCGCGCGACGAGGAACCGCTTCCCGAAGATCAGCGCACGCTGGCGGATCGTCTCCGCATGAGGCCGCTCACTCGCCCGTGAGCTCCCGCGCATACGCTGCCGCCGAGCGGCGGTAGCGCGGCAGCGACGGGACGAGCGCCTCGATCGCCGTCCGCAGCGCCTCCGCGTCGCGGCCCGCGCTGTGCAGCGCGAGGGCGAGGAACACCTCCCGCGCGGCACCTGTCGCGGGGTGAGCAGGCGCGGCCTCGAGGAGGGCGATCGCGTCGTCGGCGCGGCCGAGGTTGCGCAGCGTCGATGCGCGCTGGATCGCGAGCTGCGCGGCCCGATCGGGGTCGAGGTCCGCGATCCCCGCGGCGGCAGCCCGCTCGTAGAGCTCGAGGGCCTCCGCCTCGCGGCCGACGCTGTCGTGCGCGCCGCCCAGCTCGAACGCCGCGAGCGCGGGATGCGGCGCATCCGCCGCGACCGCGGCCATCCGCTCGACGAGGGTGGATTCGTCGTCGTCGGCCCAGACGGCCGCGACCCGCTTCTCCCATTCCGCGTTCACAGGCGTGCGATCTCCTGGCGCGGGCGCAGCGCCACATCCGTGATGTGCGCGTCGGCGGGCAGGTCGACGACGTAGCGGACCGACGCCGCGACGGTCGCGGGGCGGATGTACCGCTCGGCGGTGTAGCTCTCGGCGGGGATCCCGGCGCGCAGCATGGGCGTGTCGGTCTGGCCGGGTGCGATCGTGACGACGCGCATGCGGTGCCTCTCCTCGTCGAGGCGCAGCACGTCGGCGACGGCTCGGAGGGCGTGCTTCGACGCCGTGTACACCGCACTGCCGGGCACCGGCCGCGTACCTGCTCCCGAGCCGATGAACACGACGGTCGCCGCGCTCGCGCGCAGCTGGGGCAGCAGAGCGCGCGTGAGGAGCGCGGGCCCCACGACGTTCGTCGACAGCATCCGCAGCCAGTCGTCCTCCGTCGCGTCCTCGACCGAGATGTGGTCGCCCACCGCGGCGGCGTGCACGAGGACATCGACGCGGTCGAGGTCGGAAGAGAGAGCGGCGAGCGCGTCGCGGTCGGTGACGTCCAGGCGGCGGGGCTCGGCGTGGGTCTCGGCCGCGAGCGCCGCGAGCGCGTCCTCGCGGCGTCCGAGTGCGATGACGCGGTGCGTGCGGACGAGGTCGCGCACGATCTCGGTGCCCATCCCGCCGGTGGCTCCCGTGACGATCGCGACGGGTCGGTTCTCGGTCATGTCGTGCTCCCGTGGTCGGATGCCGCGGCCGCGGCGATGAGGGACCGTGCGACGCGATCGGTCTCGCGCAGCATGGTGGGGTCGGTGCGCGGCATCGGGCTGATGATCGCGTCGTGCATGGTCTCGTCGATCGGGATGCCGGCCACGTGGAACGACGGGTCGACGGTGCCGTCGGCGTGCACGAGGCGCCCCGTGGCGGGCTCGATGTCGAATCCGCCGGTCGCCACGCCGCCCGACGCCCGGGACGGCGCCTCGAACGGGCGGACCCTGCCGTCCGCCGCGAGCGAGCGGACGAGCGGGTCCGCGGTCTCCGCCACGTCGTGGGCGTGCATCCACGCGTCCACGAGCACGGGGGCCGAGACCCCGGAGCCGGAGACCGCGGGCGAGGATGCGTGGAACGCGCCGTCGGCGGACGTCACAGCGGCGCCCGGGCCGATGAAGCGCACGATGCCCGCGCGCATGAGGGCGAGCAGCTGCCGGCTGCGGAACGCGGGCGGCCCCGATCCGACCATCCCGCCGACCGTCATCAGGGCTCGGAACCCCGCGGCGCGGGACTCCGCGTCGAAGCCGCCGAACGCGCCGATGCGGCTCACCACGCCGCGGGCGGACGCGATCGACCACAGCGCCGCCTTGAGCGGGCTGTCGAGGCCGCGCTCGGCCTCGGCGAGGTCGTCGAGGACGAACCGCTCGACCCAGGACGCGTACTCCGCAGGCGACGCCCACGTGGCGCCCTCGCCCGGCAGGATGGCCGCCGCCAGGTCGAGCCGATCGTCCGGATCGGCGACGAACGGGGAGACCGCGTCGGCGAGCACGGCGATCCGCTCGCGGGTCGCGGCGCCCGTCGCCTCGAGCGGAGCGGAGCGGATGGCGTCGAGGGCCGCGCGGAGATCCACGGCCTCCGGCTTCACGCGCGCGAGCGTCGTGTGGTAGTCGGCGAACGCGTCGCGCAGGATGAGCGGCCACACACGTCCGTCGAAGTCGATGGGGCGGGGGACAGCCGTCCAGTCGACGGCGCGGAGGTGGTGCTGAGGAGCCCGCGGCGGGAGGGAGCCGTACAGCGTCTTCGCGCGGAACGGCACCCCGCGCCGCGACGTCACGTGGAGCAGGGGCTCGCGCCCCGACGGCTCGTATCGGAGGCCGCCCGGAGCGCCGGCGTCGTCGGCGAAGCGCCCGCCGCGCCCGACGCTCAGCAGGGCCATGGCGTCGAAGAAGCCCATGCCGAGCCCCCGCACGATCGCCTCGGCGCGGTCGGGCACCCTGTCGAGGGACTGATCGGCGGGCGAGTCGGGGCGGACCCAGATGAGGGAGGGGTGCGCGTCGACCGCACCGAGGATCCTGCGTTCCTCGGCGGTCACCGTGCGCTCGAGCCATCCGGTCGCCGCGACGACCGCGTCGGCCGCGATCTCCCGATCGCCGAGGTCGAGGATGTCGCGCCCGTCGTGACGCCGGGCGCCGACCACGCGGGCGACGTGCTCGTGGACGCGCACGCCCGCGGGGAGGGTCGCCTTCGCATGCGCGAGGCACCACGCGATGTACTCGCCGTAGAGGGCGCGCGACGGATGCGACTCCGGGCGCTGCGCGCGCAGCTCGGCGCCGTACTCATCCGCGAGGCCGGGACGGACCGGCACACGGGCGAAGGCGGCGGCGTGCGCCTCAGGGATGCGCGAGACGACGGCATCCGCGCCGCCGTGAGCGCCGTGCCGGACGAGCTGGCACCACTCGTAGAGGGTCGGGCCGGGGCGGATCGGGCCGGCGATGCTCGCGGCGTCGTCCGTGAAGAGCGTCACGGCGTCGGCGAGCGTGTTCATGCACAGCTCGCGCGGCTGGTCGGTGCGCCAGATCCGGCCGGCTCCGATCTGCGTGTCGTCGATGAGGTGCACGTCGAGCGCGGCGCCGCGAGGGAGGTTCGCGCCGATCCGCTCGAGCAGCGAGACCCCGCGGGGTCCGCCGCCGACGATCGCGATGACGGGTCGGGCAGTGGTGGGCATCCCCTCCATTCTCGCGCGCTCCTAGACTGGCGGCATGCCACTGGTAGCACTGACGGGCGGGATCGCGTCAGGCAAGTCGACCATCGCGCGCCGGCTCGCGGAGCACGGCGCGGTCATCGTGGACGCCGACGCGCTCGTCCGAGAGGTGCAGGCGCCCGGCCAGCCCGTGCTCGCGGCGATCGCCGCGGAGTTCGGCGACGACGTGCTGACGGAGGACGGCGCACTCGACCGTGCGGCGCTCGGCGCGATCGTGTTCGGCGACCGGGAGCGGCTCGCGCGCCTCAACGCGATCGTCCACCCGGCCGTCAAGGTCGAGTCGCAGCGCCGCTTCCGCGCCGCGCTCGATGCCGATCCGGACACCGTGGTCGTCTACGACGTACCCCTGCTCGCCGAGGCGCGCGGGGCGGGGGAGTGGGATCGGATCGTCGTCGCGCATGCTCCGGCGGACGTGCGCCGTCGTCGCCTGGTGACCGAGCGGGGCATGAGCGAGGCAGACGCCGCCGCCCGGATCGCCAGCCAGGCCGGCGACGACGAGCGGCTCGCCCTCGCGGATGTCGTCATCGACACGTCGGGCTCGCTCGACGAGACGCTCGCCCAGGCCGACGCGCTCTGGCGATCTCTCACGGGCGGCCCGTGATCGACCTCAACGCCGACCTCGGCGAGAACGCGCCGGATCGCGTCGTGAGCGACGACGACGCGATGCTCGCGGTGGTCACGAGCGCGAACGTCTCGTGCGGCGCGCACGCGGGAACACCCGACGGGATCCGCGCGACGCTCCGCGCGGCGGCCCGGCGCGGCGTCGTCGTCGGCGCGCATCCTGGCTACGAGGACCGAGCGGGATTCGGACGTCGCCCCGTCGAGATCGGCGCGGCCGCGCTGCAGGAGAGCATCGAGCGCCAGCTGCACGACCTGCAGGCTCTCGCCGACGGCGCGGCCATCCGCTATGTCAAGCCGCACGGCGCGCTGTACAACGCCGCCGCGTCCGATCCGGTGCGCGCTGCCGCCGTCGCCGCGGCCGTCCGCGCGGTCGATCCGCGGCTCGTCGTCCTGGGCCTGCCCGCCAGCGCCCTCCTCGCGGCGGCAGCACGCGCGGGGCTCGCCACCGCCACCGAGGCGTTCGCCGACCGCGGCTACCTGCCCTCGGGCGCGCTCGCACCACGCGGCGAGGCGGGAGCGCTCCTGCACGACCCCGATGTCGTCGCCCAGCGGGTCCTGCGCCTCGCGCGGGACGGCGAGATCGAGGCCGTCGATGGGACCGTCATCCGCGTCCGCCCCGCCTCGGTCTGCGTGCACGGCGACAGCCAGGGGGCCGTCGCCATGGCGACGGCGGTGCGCGCCCTGCTCGAGCGCGAGGGCATCGCGATCGCCCCCTTCGCCGGCCGCCCATGAGGCGCATCCTCACGGCATCCGACCGTGCCCTCCTCGTCGAGGTGGACGACCTCGAGAGCGCGGTCCGGCTCCACGCGGCGCTCGAGGCGGCGCCGCCCGTCGGGGTCGTCGAGCTCGTCCCGGCCGAGCGCACCGTGCTCGTGCGCTGCGAGCCGCGGCGCCTGCCCGAGGTGCGGATCGCGCTCGAGCGGATCGCGCTCGCGGCGCGCACGGCCGCCGCCGACCGCCGCGTCGAGATCCCCGTGCACTACGACGGCGAGGACCTCGACGAGGTCGCGGAGCACCTCGGCCTCTCGCCCGCCGAGGTCGCTGCCCGCCACCAGACGGCCACCTGGCGCGTCGCGTTCACGGGGTTCGCGCCGGGCTTCGGCTACCTCGTGGGCGACGACCCCGTGTTCGACGTGCCGCGGAGGGCGTCGGCTCGCGCGCGCGTCCCTGCGGGAGCGGTCGCGCTCGCCGGCCGGTACTCGGGCGTCTACCCGCGGGAGAGCCCGGGCGGCTGGCAGCTGATCGGGCGCACCGACGCCGCGCTCTGGGACCTCGACCGGGATCCGCCCGCGCTCCTGCTCCCGGGAACGACCGTGCGCTTCGTCGAGGCCTCGCGCGCGCATCCCGCGACCGCGGCCGACCGACGCAGGGGACGTCCGGCTCCGCTCGGAGCGCGCGCGGTCGACATGCCGGGCGATCGCGGCATCGCCGCTGCCGTCGAGGTCATCGAGCCGGGGCTGCAGCTCCTCGTTCAGGATCTCGGCCGACCGGGTCGCGCGCACCTCGGCGTCTCCGCGTCGGGCGCTGCCGACCGCGGGGCCCTTCGCGCGGCCAACGCCGCGGTCGGCAACGGGCACGGCGAGGCCGGCCTCGAGCTGCTCGGCGGCGGAGTGCGGCTGCGCCTCCGCGGCGCGGGCGTCCTCGCGCTCGCGGGCGCGGAGGTCGACGCCGCGCTCGTGCACGACGACGGCGGGAGCGAGCCGGTGCCGCGCGGCGCGCCGACCGCCTTCCGCGAGGGCGACGAGCTCGTGACGGGCTTCGCGACGCGCGGTGTGCGCGCCCTCGTGGCGTTCCGAGGCGGTCTCGCTCTCACTCCCGTGCTCGGCAGCCTCGCGACCGACACCCTCGCCGGCATCGGGCCGCGCGAGCTCGGCGGACGCGCTCTCCGAGCGGGCGATGTCGTCCCGCTGCGCGGGCTCTCCGGGGTCCGCAAGGCCGTGGCACCGTGGTCACCCGCGCCGTGTGCTCTTCCCGCCCCTGGCGAGACCGTCGAGCTGCGGGTCGTGCTCGGGCCGCGCGACGACTGGTTCGCGGCGGACGCCCTCGACGCGCTCCTCGGCGACGAGTGGGCGGCGACGTCCCGCTCGGATCGGGTCGGGATCCGCCTCGAGGGGGCGCGGCCGCTCGCGCGCGCCGTGCCGGGCGAGCTCCCGAGCGAGGGGACGGAGACGGGGGCCGTCCAGGTGCCGCCGCACGGCCATCCGGTCGTCTTCCTGCCCGACCACCCGCTCACCGGCGGCTATCCCGTGATCGCCTCGGTGGTGGCCGCCGACCTCGACCTGGCGGGGCAGATCCCGCCCGGCGCGCGCGTGCGCTTCCGGCTCTCCGGCGCCGATGTCGGACGCCCCTCCTAGGCTGGAGGCATGCAGACCACACGCAGCGTCCGGCCCTTCGAGGTGGTGAGCGAGTACCAGCCCAGCGGCGACCAGCCCAAGGCGATCGCCGAGCTCGCCGCGCGCATCAACGCGGGTGAGACCGACGTGGTCCTGCTCGGCGCGACCGGAACGGGCAAGTCCGCGACGACCGCGTGGCTCATCGAGCAGGTGCAGCGCCCCACGCTCGTCCTCGCGCACAACAAGACCCTCGCGGCGCAGCTCGCGAACGAGTTCCGCGATCTCCTGCCGAACAACGCGGTCGAGTACTTCGTGTCGTACTACGACTACTACCAGCCAGAGGCGTACGTCCCGCAGACCGACACCTTCATCGAGAAGGACTCGTCGATCAACGCGGAGGTCGAGCGGCTGCGGCACTCCACGACGAACACGCTGCTGAGCCGCCGCGATGCCGTCGTCGTGAGCACGGTGTCCTGCATCTACGGCCTCGGCTCGCCCGAGGAGTACCTCCGCGCGCTCGTCGCGCTCCAGGTGGGGGAGCGCTACGACCGCGACGCGATCATCCGCCAGTTCGTGGCGATGCAGTACAACCGCAACGACGTCGACTTCTCGCGCGGCAACTTCCGCGTCCGCGGCGACACGATCGAGATCATCCCCGTGTACGAGGAGTTCGCCATCCGGATCGAGCTGTTCGGCGACGAGATCGAGGCGCTCTACAAGCTGCACCCGCTCACGGGCGATGTCATCGAGCGCATGGACGCGGTCGCGATCTTCCCCGCGACGCACTACGCGGCCGGCACCGACACCGTGCAGCGGGCGATCAAGACCATCGAGGAGGAGCTCGCCGAGCGCCTGCAGGAGTTCGAGAAGCAGGGCAAGCTGCTCGAGGCGCAGCGGCTGAAGATGCGCACGACCTTCGACCTCGAGATGCTGCAGCAGCTCGGCTTCTGCTCCGGGATCGAGAACTACTCGCGCCATCTCGACCAGCGCGCGCCGGGCGAGCCGCCGCACACCCTGCTCGACTTCTTCCCCGACGACTTCCTCCTCGTCATCGACGAGTCGCACGTCACGGTGCCGCAGATCGGCGCGATGTACGAGGGAGACGCATCCCGCAAGCGCACGCTCGTCGAGCACGGCTTCCGCCTGCCGAGCGCGATGGACAACCGGCCGCTGCGGTGGGACGAGTTCAAGGAGCGCATCGGGCAGACGGTCTACCTGTCGGCGACCCCCGGCAAGTACGAGATGGGCGTGGCCGACACGGTCGTGGAGCAGATCATCCGCCCGACGGGCCTCGTCGACCCGCGGATCGTCGTCAAGCCGTCCAAGGGGCAGATCGACGACCTCCTCGAGCAGATCCGCCAGCGCGTCGACCGCGACGAGCGCGTGCTCGTCACGACGCTCACGAAGAAGATGGCGGAGGAGCTCACCGACTTCCTCGGCGAGCACGGCGTCCGCGTCCGGTACCTCCACTCCGACGTCGACACGCTGCGGCGCGTCGAGCTGCTCACCGAGCTGCGTCAGGGCGTGTACGACGTGCTCGTCGGCATCAACCTGCTGCGCGAGGGGCTCGACCTCCCCGAGGTCTCGCTGGTCGCCATCCTCGACGCCGACAAGGAGGGCTTCCTGCGCTCGGGCACCTCGCTCATCCAGACGATCGGGCGCGCCGCGCGCAACGTGTCCGGCGAGGTGCACATGTACGCCGACAGCATCACCGACTCGATGCGCAAGGCGATCGACGAGACCGAGCGGCGGCGCGAGATCCAGATCGCCTACAACCGCGAGCACGGGATCGACCCGCAGCCCCTGCGCAAGAGGATCGCCGACATCACCGACTCCCTCGCGCGCGAGGAGGCCGACACCGCGAGCCTGCTCTCGAAGCGGGACTCCGCGCGCACCAAGACCGGCAAGGGGCGCGCGCCCACGCCCGTGCGCAAGCGCGAGGGCATCGCCGCGGAGGGGGCCATGCAGCTCGAGGAGGCGATCGCCGACCTCACGCAGCAGATGCTCGTCGCCGCCGAGGAGCTCAAGTTCGAGCTCGCCGCGCGGCTGCGCGACGAGGTCCAGGACCTCAAGAAGGAGCTCAGGCAGATGGAGAAGGCCGGGCACGCGTGAGCGCGCGGTCCGCGTCGGGCGGGGCCCGGCGCGGACGCGGCTGCACTCAGTCCTCCGGGCAGTAGAGCACGCCGTCGCGCTCGACGTGCTCGACGCGCGTTCGACCGCAGTGCGTGCACGGCGCGCCGGGTCCGTCGCCGAGCTGCGCGGGTCCGGCGATGCGGATGAGCACGTCGTTGGCCCACTCGTAGATGCCGCCCGCGTCGCGGATGCGCTCCCGGAGATGCGGGTGGTGGTGCGTTCCGCTCTCCATGATGATCATCTCCTCTCCCTCCAGTGTGCGCCTCCCCGGGCGCGGAGGACAGGGGATGCGCGGCACCGCTCGCCACGCGCGGATCTTCGAATCCGCTGAGCGAACACGTCGAACAAACGTCCAGATGTCCGTGGGGGTCCGTAGGATTGGATCGTGCCCATCATCCCCGTCGCCTCGCCCGGAAAGATCAGTGTCCGCGGTGCCCGCGTGCACAATCTCAAGAACGTCGACCTCGACATCCCGCGCGACGCGCTCGTCGTGTTCACCGGCCTGTCGGGCTCGGGGAAGTCGAGCCTCGCGTTCGACACGATCTTCGCGGAGGGGCAGCGGCGCTACGTCGAGTCGCTGAGCGCGTACGCGCGCCAGTTCCTCGGCCAGGTCGACCGCCCCGACGTCGACCTCATCGAGGGCCTGAGCCCCGCGGTGTCGATCGACCAGAAGTCGACGAACCGGAACCCGCGCTCGACCGTCGGCACGATCACCGAGATCTACGACTACCTGCGCCTCCTGTGGGCGCGCATCGGCGTGCCGCACTGCCCGCAGTGCGGCGAGCGGATCCAGCGCCAGACCGTGCAGCAGATCGCCGACCAGCTGATGACCCTCGAGGAGGGCACGCGCTACCAGATCGTCGCGCCCGTCGTCACGCAGAAGAAGGGCGAGTTCGTCGACCTCTTCAAGGAGCTCGCGGCCAAGGGCTACTCGCGCGCGGTCGTCGACGGCGAGCTCGTGCAGCTGGCTGAGCCGCCCGTGCTCAAGAAGTCGTACAAGCACGACATCGCGGTCGTCGTCGACCGTCTCGTCGCTCGCGCCGACATCCTCGGCCGCGTGACCGACTCCGTCGAGACCGCGCTCGGCCTCGCGGGCGGCGTCCTCCAGGTCAACTTCGTCGACGAGGAGGGCGACGACGCGTGGCAGTCGTTCTCCGAGAAGCTCGCCTGCCCCAACGGGCACGCGCTGCAGCTCACCGAGATCGAGCCGCGCACGTTCTCGTTCAACGCCCCGTTCGGCGCCTGCCCCGCGTGCTCGGGTCTCGGCACCCGGATGTCCGTCGACGTCGAGCTCATGCTCGGCGATGAGGAGCTCTCGATCCGCGAGGGCGTCATCGTGCCGTGGACGACGCAGGGCAAGGGCCTCTTCCAGTACTACGAGCGTCTCCTCGAGGGCCTCGCCGACGAGATGAGCTTCTCGCTCGACACCCCGTGGCGGGCGCTCCCGCAGATCGTGAAGGACGCGGTCCTGCACGGGCAGGACTACAAGGTCAACGTGCGGTTCAAGAACCGCTGGGGCCGCGAGGTCCGGTACGCGAGCGGCTTCGAGGGCGTCGTGCCCTACATCGAGCGCCAGTACGCGCAGGCCGAGACCGACACCACGCGCGCGCGGTGGGCGGAGTATCTGCGCGAGGTCCCCTGCCCCGTGTGCGACGGCGCGCGCCTCAAGCCCGAGGTGCTCGCGGTCAAGGTGGGCGGCCGGTCGATCGCCGAGACGGCTGACCTCAGCCTCGAGGACACGCTCGCGATGATGAACCAGGTCACGCTGACCGACCGCGAGAAGCAGATCGCCGCGCAGATCCTGCGCGAGATCCGCGTCCGCCTCGAGTTCCTCATCCAGGTCGGCCTCAACTACCTCACGCTGAGCCGCGCCGCCGGGTCGCTCTCGGGCGGGGAGGCGCAGCGCATCCGGCTCGCGACGCAGATCGGGACGGGCCTGACGGGCGTGCTCTACGTGCTCGACGAGCCGTCGATCGGCCTCCACCAGCGCGACAACCGGCGACTCATCGAGACGCTCGTCACGCTGCGCGACCTCGGCAACACGCTCGTCGTCGTCGAGCACGACGAGGAGACGATCGAGGCGTCCGACTGGGTCGTCGACATCGGCCCGCGCGCGGGCATCGGCGGGGGAGAGGTCATCCACTCCGGTCCGTTCGAGGCGCTCGTCGAGGACGAGCGGTCGCTCACGGGCGACTACCTCGCCGGCCGGCGGATGATCGAGATCCCGCGCAAGCGCCGCCGGATCGACCGCAAGCGCATGCTCTCGGTCGTCGGAGCCCGTGCGAATAACCTCAAGAATGTGACCGCCGAGTTCCCGCTGGGCGTGCTCACGGCGGTCACCGGCGTGAGCGGGTCGGGCAAGTCGACCCTCGTGAACGACATCCTCTACGAGGTGCTCGCCCAGCGCCTCAACGGCGCCCGCACCGTGCCCGGCAAGCACACGCGCGTCACGGGCCTCGAGCACCTCGACAAGGTCGTGCACGTCGACCAGGCGCCGATCGGGCGCACGCCGCGGTCGAACCCCGCGACCTACACAGGCGTCTTCGATCGCATCCGCAACCTGTTCGCGGAGACGCCGGAGGCCAAGGTGCGCGGCTACAAGGCCGGCCGCTTCAGCTTCAACGTCAAGGGCGGGCGGTGCGAGGCGTGCTCGGGCGACGGCACGCTCAAGATCGAGATGAACTTCCTCCCCGACGTCTACGTCGACTGCGAGGTGTGCCACGGCAAGCGCTACAACCGCGACACCCTGCAGGTGCACTACAAGGGCAAGAACATCGCCGAGGTCCTCGAGATGTCGATCGCCGAGGCCGAGGAGTTCTTCGAGCCGATCCAGGCCATCCACCGGTACATGAAGACGCTCGTCGACGTGGGGCTGGGCTACGTCCGGCTCGGGCAGGCGGCGACGACCCTCTCCGGCGGCGAGGCGCAGCGCGTCAAGCTCGCAACCGAGCTGCAGAAGCGCAGCAACGGGCGCTCGATCTACGTGCTCGACGAGCCGACGACGGGTCTGCACTTCGAGGACGTCCGCAAGCTCCTCGAGGTGCTGAACGGGCTCGTCGACAAGGGCAACAGCGTCATCGTGATCGAGCACAACCTCGACGTCATCAAGTCGGCCGACTGGATCGTCGACCTCGGCCCCGAGGGCGGCTCGGGCGGCGGAACGATCGTCGCGACGGGCACGCCCGAGCAGGTCGCGAAGACCGACGGCAGCCACACGGGCGCGTTCCTCGCCGAGGTGCTCGGGATGGCCGAACGGCAGCGCAAGGCCGGCTGACATGGCCGACCAGCTCCCGTACAAGCCGAAGCCGGGGGAGATCCCCGTGAACCCCGGCGTGTACCGCTTCCGCGACGCGCACGGGCGGGTGCTCTACGTCGGGAAGGCGAAGAACCTCCGGCAGCGGCTGTCGAACTACTTCGCGCCGCTGCACACGCTCCACGAGCGCACGCGGCGGATGGTCACGACCGCGTCGTCTGTGGAGTGGACCGTCGTGCCGACCGACGTCGACTCGCTGCAGCTCGAGTACCAGTGGATCAAGGAGTTCGACCCGCCGTACAACGTCCGCTACAAGGACGACAAGTCGTACCCGTTCCTCGCGATCACGCTGGGCGACGAGGCGCCGCGCGTGATGGTGACGCGCAACCGGCGCATCCCCGGCGCGAAGTACTTCGGGCCGTACCCGAAGATCTGGGCCGTGCGCGACACGATCGACCTGATGATCAAGGTGTTCCCGATCCGCACGTGCAGCGACGCGTCCTACAAGCGCGCGATGCAGACGGGGCGGCCGTGCTTCCCCGGGCAGATCGGCAAGTGCGGCGGCCCCTGCTCGCAGCGCGTGACGATCGAGGAGCACCGCGCGATCGTCGACGACTTCATCGCGTTCATGAACGGCGGCGACGAGCGCTTCACGCGCGAGCTGACCGCGCGGATGAAGGCGGCGGCGGCCGCGATGGACTACGAGCAGGCGGCGGTGTACCGCGACAAGCTCGCCTCGATCGACGCCGTCCTCAACAAGAGCGCGCTCGTGCTGCCCGAGGACACCGAGGCGGACCTGTTCGGCGTCGCGGAGGACGAGCTCTCCGCGGCCGTCCACCACTTCGTGATCCGCGGCGGCCGCGTGCGCGGCGTCCACTCGACGACGATCGACAAGGAGCTCGACATCTCGGGCCCCGACCTCGTCGACCAGATCCTCCAGCGCGTGTACGGCGATGCGGCGCCCGCCGACATCCCGCGTCGCGTGCTCGTGCCCGTCCTCCCGCCCGATGCGGCGGAGATCGAGGAGTGGCTCTCCGGCAAGCGCGGCCGCCGCGTGGAGGTGCTCGTGGCGCAGCGCGGCCAGCGCGCCGAGCTGCTGCGCAATGCGACCCTCAACGCCACGCAGGCGCTCATGCGGCACAAGACGCGGCGCACGAGCGACTACGCCGCCCGCTCGCAGGCGCTCAGCGATCTGCAGGAGGCGCTCGGGATGGACGAGGCGCCGCTGCGCATCGAGTGCTACGACATCTCGCACCTGCAGGGCACGAACGTCGTGGCGTCGATGGTCGTGTTCGAGGACGGGCTGCCGCGCAAGGACCAGTACCGGTCGTTCTCGATCGCCGAGACCACCGACGACACCGACTCGATGCACCAGGTGCTCATGCGCCGGCTCGCGTACCTCGACCGCCCCGAGGAGGTCGAGCCCGACGCCGCGGAGCTCGCGACGAGCGGCGAGGACGGCGTCGTCACGGCCCCCGCGAAGCGGCGGCGATTCGCGTACCCGCCGCAGCTCCTCATCGTCGACGGCGGGCAGCCGCAGGTCGCGGCCGCCGCCCGCGCGCTCGCGGACTCGGGCCACGAGGAGATCGCGCTGTGCGGGATCGCGAAGCGCCTCGAGGAGCTCTGGCTGCCGGGGGAGGACTACCCCGTGATCCTCCCGCGCACGTCGGAGGCGCTCTATCTCGTCCAGCGTCTGCGCGACGAGGCGCACCGGTTCGCGATCACGCACCAGCGCAAGCGGCGGCGTCGCGACATCCGCACGGTGCTGAGCGAGGTGCCGGGGCTCGGCGACGCGCGCATCCGCTCCCTGCTCCGGCACTTCGGCTCGGTGGCCGCCCTCCGCGAGGGGACGATCGAGCAGATCGAGGAGCTCCCGGGGATCGGCCCGAAGCTCGCGACGACGATCTACGAGCACCTGCACCGCGAGGATGCGCGCGAGGCCGCCGTCGACGCGGCAGGAGCGGATGATCGCTAGGCTGGCGTCGATGACGGAGACAGCGGGCGAGGTCCTGATCGTGACCGGGATGAGCGGCGCGGGCCGCTCGACGGTCGCGAACGCCCTCGAGGACCTCGACTGGTACGTCGTCGACAACCTGCCCCCGCAGATGCTGCGCCCGCTGCTCGACCTCTCCGGGCGCCTCGGCGACCAGCTGCCGCGGATCGCGGCGGTCGTCGACGTGCGCGGCCGCGACCTCTTCGCCGAGCTGCCGGCGGCCACCCAGGCGCTGCGTGAGCGCAACAACCTCCGGATGCTCTTCCTCGACGCGTCGGACGACGTGCTCGTGCGCCGCTTCGAGGCCGTGCGCCGGCCCCATCCGCTGCAGGGCGACGGGACGCTGCTCGACGGCATCCGCCGAGAGCGCGAGATCCTCGCTCCCGTGCGCGGCAGCGCCGACATCATCATCGACACCTCGAGCTACAACATCCACCAGCTCGCCACGCACGTGACCGACCTCCTCCGCGAGGAGGGGGCGCCGCGGCACCGCGTCACCGTCATGAGCTTCGGGTTCAAGTACGGTCTGCCGCCCGACGCGGACCTCGTCGCCGACATGCGCTTCCTCCCCAACCCGTTCTGGAACGACGACCTCCGCGCGCTCACCGGGCAGGACCCCGCGGTCAGCGACTACGTGCTCGATCAGGAGGGTGCGCGCGCGTTCCTCGACGCGTACGCTGAGGCCCTGACACCCGTGCTCGAGGGCTACCAGCGCGAGAACAAGAGCCACTCCACGGTCGCCGTCGGGTGCACGGGCGGCAAGCACCGCTCCGTCGCGATGGCGCTGGCGCTGGCGGAGCGGCTGAAGGACGTCCCGGGTGTAGCGGTCCGCGTGCGGCACCGCGATCTCGGGCGCGAGTAGACGGCGCCGACGGCGCCATAACCCCGTCGGCTGGGAGTTCGCACCCGGTCGCCGCGGGGGTATGGCGGCTAAGCTTGACCCTTGCGCCAAAATGGCCGAATCACCGTCTTCGAGAGTGGGGAAATCCGTGTCACTGACCGCCGATGTCAAGGCAGAGCTGATCACCGTCAGGGACCCGCGTCCTTCGGTTCGGATCGCTGAGACGACGGCGCTGCTGCGATTCTCGGGCGGCCTCCACTCCATCGCCGGCCGCGTCGCGGTCGAGGCCGAGGTCGACTCGCCCCACCTCGCTCGCCGCGTCGCGCGCGACATCGCCGAGATCTACGGCGTCCGCCCCGAGATCGCGCACATCCAGGGCTCGGGGTCGCGCGACGGCGAGCACTTCGCGGTGCGCGTCGTCGACGGAGGTGAGACGCTCGCGCGGCAGACCGGCCTGCTCGACCAGCGCCGCCGCCCCGTGCGCGGTCTCCCCAACCGGCTGACCACCGGCACGCGCGACGACCTGGCCGCCATCTGGCGCGGCGCCTTCCTCGGCGCCGGCAGCCTGTCCGAGCCGGGGCGCTCGGCGTCGCTGGAGGTCGCCTGCCCGACCGGCGAGGCCGGCATGGCCATCGTCGGAGCGGCCGGGCGCATCGGCATCTCCGCGAAGGCGCGCGAGGTGCGCGGCGTCCCGCGCGTCGTCATCCGCGAAGCCGAGGGCATCCGCGGCATGCTGCAGGCGATCGGCGCCGTCAAGGTCGCGGCCGAGTGGGACCAGATGCGGCAGCGCCGCGAGGTGCGCGCTGGCGTCAACCGGCTCGTGAACTTCGACGACGCCAACCTCCGCCGCTCGGCGCAGGCCGCCGTCGCCGCGTGCGCGCGCGTCGAGCGCGCCCTCGAGATCCTCGGTGAGGACGTTCCCGATCACCTCCGCGAGGCCGGCACGCTCCGACTCGCGCACCGCGACGCGAGCCTCGACGAGCTCGGCCACCACGCCGACCCGCCGCTCACGAAGGACGCCGTCGCCGGCCGCATCCGCCGTCTGCTCGCGATGGCCGACAAGCGCGCCGAGCAGGAGGGCATCCCGGGCACGCAGGCCGCGGTGCCCGTCGGCGCGGAGTAATCCGGCGTCAAGGCCCATCCCCGGTCCTCCCCGCGTCATTAGGATGTGAGGGAACCCTCCGTCCGCGCAGCGGGGAGGCACCGGACAGCGCCGCTCGGCGGCGCCGAGAGATGGGAAGAATCGACGCATGGCGAAGTACACGCTCCCGGAGCTCACCTACGACTACGCAGCCCTCGAGCCGCACATCAGCGGCCGCATCATGGAGCTGCACCACTCCAAGCACCACGCGACGTACGTCGCCGGCGCCAACACCGCGCTCGAGCAGCTCGCGGAGGCCCGTGCGAAGGGTGAGTTCGCGAACGTCAACAAGCTCGAGAAGGACCTCGCGTTCAACCTGGGCGGGCACACCAACCACTCGATCTTCTGGACGAACCTCACGCCCGAGGGCCAGGAGCGCCCCGAGGGCGAGATCGCCGCGGCGATCGACGAGTACTTCGGCGGGTTCGAGGGCTTCCAGGGCCAGTTCAACGCGGCCGCCCTCGGCATCCAGGGGTCCGGCTGGGCGGGCGTCTTCTGGGACTCGATCGGCCAGCAGCTGATCATCCAGCAGTTCTTCGACCAGCAGTCGCAGTTCGCGGCGGGCACGGTCCCCGTCCTGCTGCTGGACATGTGGGAGCACGCCTTCTACCTCGACTACCAGAACGTGAAGGCGGACTACGTCAAGGCGTTCTGGAACATCGTCAACTGGGACAACGTGCAGCAGCGTCTCGCCGCCGCACGCGAGAAGACCGCCGGTCTCCTGGTAGCGTCCTGAGTGACACGGCCGTCCGACGCGGGGTGCGAGCCCGCCCGGACGGCCTTCCCCTCCACAGCGCCTGTGCGGGCGCACCAACGATATTCAGGAGAAGACCCAGTGTCTGTTCGGATCGGAATCAACGGCTTCGGTCGTATCGGCCGCAACTACCTCCGCGCGGCTCTCGCGCAGGGGGCTGACCTCGAGATCGTCGCCGTCAACGACCTCACCGACAACAAGACCCTCGCGCACCTGCTCAAGTACGACTCGATCCTGGGCGTGCTCGACCAGGAGGTCACCTACGACGAGACGTCGATCACGGTCGGCGGCCGCAAGATCGCCGCCCTCGCGGAGCGCGACCCGGCGGCCCTGCCCTGGGGCGAGCTCGGCGTCGACATCGTCATCGAGTCGACCGGTCGCTTCACGAACGCCGACGACGCGCGCAAGCACATCGAGGGCGGCGCGAAGAAGGTCATCATCTCGGCTCCCGCGAAGGGCGAGGACGCGACGTTCGTCCTCGGCGTGAACGAGGACCAGTACGACCACGAGAACCACCACATCATCTCGAACGCGTCGTGCACCACGAACTGCCTCGCTCCCCTCGCGAAGGTGTTCAACGACAAGTTCGGCATCGTCCGCGGCCTCATGACCACGGTCCACGCGTACACGGCGGACCAGAACCTCCAGGACGGTCCGCACTCGGACCTCCGCCGCGCCCGCGCCGCCGCGCTCAACATCGTGCCGACCTCGACCGGCGCGGCCAAGGCCATCGGCCTCGTGCTGCCCGAGCTCAAGGGCAAGCTCGACGGCTTCGCGCTCCGCGTGCCGGTCCCCACCGGCTCGATCACCGACCTCACGGTCGAGACCGAGCGCGAGCTCACGCTCGACGAGATCAAGGCCGCCTACAAGGAGGCCGCGGAGGGCCCGCTCAAGGGCATCCTCAAGTACACCGAGGACGAGATCGTGTCGAGCGACATCACGCACGACCCGCACTCGTCGATCTTCGACGCCGGCCTGCTCCGCGTGCTCGGCACGCAGGTCAAGCTCTCGTCGTGGTACGACAACGAGTGGGGCTACTCGAACCGCCTCGTCGACCTCACCGAGCTGGTCGCCTCGAAGTTCTGACAGACGGACAGCTCCCGGGAAGCCCGTCGGCATGTGGTGTGCACCCGTGCCGGCGGGCTTCCCGCCTGTAGATTGAGAAACGATGTCACTGCGAACACTCGATACCCTCGGCGATCTCGCCGGCAAGCGCGTCATCATCCGATGCGACTTCAACGTCCCGCTCGCGGACGGCGTCATCACCGATGACGGCCGCCTCCGCGCGTCGCTGCCCACGCTGACCGCCCTGCTCGACGCGGGCGCTCGCGTCGTGGCGGTCTCGCACCTCGGGCGCCCCAAGGGCGAGCCCGACCCCCAGTACAGCCTCAAGCCGGTCGCGGACCGTCTCGCCGAGCTGCTCGACCGCCCTGTCGCCTTCGCGACGGACACGGTCGGCGACTCCGCGCGCGAGACCGCCGGCGCACTCGAGGACGGCCAGCTCGCCGTGCTCGAGAACCTGCGCTTCAACGCGGGCGAGACCGCGAAGGACGACGCAGAGCGCGGCGCCTTCGCCGATCAGCTCGCCGAGCTCGCCGACGTGATGGTGTCCGACGGGTTCGGCGTCGTGCACCGCAAGCAGGCGAGCGTCTACGACCTCGCCCAGAAGCTCCCGAGCGCCGCCGGCCTGCTCATCGCCAAGGAGCTCGAGGTGCTGGACACCCTGACCGAGAGCCCCGTGCGCCCGTACACGGTCGTGCTCGGCGGATCGAAGGTGTCCGACAAGCTCGGCGTCATCGACCACCTGCTCCCGCGTGTCGACCGCATCCTCATCGGCGGCGGCATGCTCTTCACGTTCCTCGCCGCGCAGGGCCACAAGGTCGCGTCGAGCCTCCTCGAGGCCGACCAGATCGAGACCGCCCAGGGGTACATCCGCACGGCGGAGGAGAAGGGCGTGCAGCTGATCCTCCCGACCGATGTGGTCGTGGCCTCGAAGTTCGGCGCCGACGCGGAGCACGTCGTGACCGCGGCCGACGCGATCGAGGAGTCGCCCTTCGGCGCCTCGGGCCTCGGGCTCGACATCGGACCGGAGACCTCGGCGGCGTTCGCCGAGGCCATCCGCGGCTCGAAGACCGTGTTCTGGAACGGCCCGATGGGCGTGTTCGAACTCGAACCGTTCGCGGCGGGCACGAAGGCCGTGGCGCAGGCGCTCACCGAGGTCGACGGACTCAGCGTCGTCGGCGGCGGAGACTCCGCGGCCGCCGTGCGCCAGCTCGGGTTCGACGACTCCGCGTTCGGTCACATCTCGACCGGCGGCGGCGCCAGCCTCGAGTTCCTCGAGGGCAAGAAGCTTCCCGGACTGGAGGTGCTCGGATGGGCGTGACGAAGAGGACCCCGCTGATCGCGGGGAACTGGAAGATGAACCTCGACCACCTGCAGGCGGTCGCGCTCGTGCAGAAGCTGCACTGGGCTCTCAAGGACGCCAAGCACGAGGACGGCAGCGTCGAGGTGGCGGTCTTCCCGCCGTTCACCGATCTGCGCAGCGTGCAGACGCTCCTCGACGCAGACAAGATCGCGTTCACGCTGGGCGCGCAGGACCTGTCGACGCACGACGAGGGCGCCTACACGGGCGAGATCTCGGGCGCGTTCCTCAAGAAGCTCGCCGTGTCGCAGGTCATCATCGGGCACTCGGAGCGCCGCGAGTACCACGCGGAGACCGACGAGGTCGTCGCCGCGAAGGTCCAGGCCGCGCTGCGCCACGAGCTCGTCCCGGTGATCTGCGTGGGCGAGACGAGCGAGGATCTCGAGAAGCACGGCGCGAGCGCCGTGCCGGTCGCGCAGCTCGAGAAGGCGATCGCGGGCGTGCCCGCCGACGCGGAGATCGTCGTCGCCTACGAGCCGGTCTGGGCGATCGGATCGGGCCAGGCCGCGACGCCGCAGCAGGCGCAGGAGGTGTGCGCGAAGCTCCGCGAGGTGCTCGCCGACAGGCTCGGCGCCGACACCGCGGCGCGCACGCGCGTGCTCTACGGCGGCTCGGTCAAGGCGGCCAACATCGCGAGCTTCATGCGCGAGCCCGACGTCGACGGCGCGCTCGTCGGCGGAGCCAGCATCAAGGTCGACGAGTTCGCCTCGATCATCCGCTTCGAGAAGCACGTCGGCGTGTGAGCGCATGCGGCCCGGGCGCGTGCGCTTGGGCCGCATGCCCCTCGCCGTATACTGAACTCCTGTGCGCGGCGCACGCGCGCACTCACGAAAGGCTCTCCGTGGAAGTTCTCGAGTTCATCCTCCAGGTCATCCTGGGCGTCACCAGCCTCCTGCTGACGCTGCTCATCCTCCTGCACAAGGGCCGCGGCGGCGGGCTCTCCGACATGTTCGGCGGCGGGATGTCGCAGGCCGTGGGCTCGTCGGGCCTCGCCGAGCGCAACCTGAACTACCTGACCGTCATCCTCGCGCTGGTGTGGTTCCTCTCCATCGTCGGCCTGGGCCTCATCACCAAGTTCCAGGTGATCTGATGGCCGTCGGCGGCAACGCGATCCGCGGGACGCGCGTCGGATCGGGCCCTATGGGCGAGCAGGACCACGGCCACCACGCCGATCGCGTGGCGGTGTCGTACTGGGATGCGCTCGGCAACGAGACCGTGCGGTACTACGCGGCGGGCGTGGCCGAGGAGGAGATCCCCGACGTCATCGACCATCCGCACTCCGGACTGCCTGCGGGGCGCGACCGCGAGAACCCGCCGGAGGCCTCGCGCAACGAGCCCTACAAGACGCACCTCGCGTACGTGAAGGAGCGCCGCACGGACGAGGAGGCCGAAGAGCTCCTCGGCGACGCGCTGCAGAAGCTCCGCGAGAAGCGCGGCCAGTAGACCATCTGCGAGAAGGCCCCCGATCCTGAGGATCGGGGGCCTTCTCGTTGCGCTCGCGATGCGTTTCGCCTCGCTTCGCTCGCTCAACGACCGGAGGCGGCTCGCTGCGCTCGCGGAGCGTTTCGCCTCGCTTCGCTCGCTCAACGACCGGAGGCGGCTCGCTGCGCTCGCGATGCGTTTCGCCTCGCTTCGCTCGCTCAACGACCGGACGCGGCTCGCTGCGCTCGCGATGTCTAGTCGGGGTCGATGAGGTCGTCGGGCACCTCGGCGGCCGCGGCCGCATCGGTGAACACGATCGTCTGCTCGGTGCCGTACGCGCCCGCCGCCGGCACGGACGCGTAGCTCGCGCCCGCCATCACGAGCCCGAGAGCCGACGCCTTGTCGGCGCCGGCCAGCACCATCCACACCCGCGCGGAGCCGTTGATGACGGGGCGGGTGAACGTGACGCGCTCGGGCGGCGGCTTGGGGGAGTCGCGCACCGGCAGCACCACGGCGTCGGTCACCGCGACCTCACCGCGATCGGGGAAGAGCGAGGCGACGTGGCCGTCGGGGCCGACGCCGAGGAAGCACACGTCGAACGCGGGGAAGCGGCGCTCCTCGGACGACGCGAAGCGCGCGAGCTCGTCCGCGTAGGCCGTCGCCGCCTCGTCGAGGGTGACCCCGTCGTCGGCTGCGGCCGGCTCGTGGACGTTCTCGGCCGGGATGGCGATGCGGTCGATGAGCGCCGCGCGGGCCTGACCCGCGTTGCGCTCGGCATCGCCGCGCGGCACGAACCGCTCGTCGCTCCACCACAGGTGGACGAGCGACCAGTCGATGTTGTCCCGCCAGGGGTGCGCGGCCGTCGCCTCGAGGACCGCGATGCCCATCGAGCCGCCCGTGAGCGACACGTGCACGGGGCGCGAGAGCTGGGTGAGCTGCGCGAGCAGTCCCACGAAGCGGTTCGCGACGTGCTCCGCGAGCGCGGGCTTGTCGGGCTGGACGACGACCCGCGTGTCGGCGTCGGCCATCAGAACTCCTCCGTGGGCGGCCCCAGGCGCTCCCAGCCGTCCGTGAGGACGCGGCCGTACAGCAGGTCGGGGTCGAGGCGACGCAGCTCCTCGGCGATGCACTCGCGCAGCGAGCGGCGGGGGAGGAGGAGCACGTGGTCGGGCTGGCCCGGCTGGGTGAGGCGCGCGTGCGTCGCGCTCGTGCGCTCGAGCACGATGTCGCCTCCCGCGCGGCGCAGCACGACGGAGTGGATGCCGTGGTTCCAGCGCTCGGGCGCCTCGTAGCACCACTCGACGGGCACGTCGAGCGCCATCCCGAGCCAGGCGGCGAGGAGGGCGGTCGACGGAGACGTCGAGGCGCCGCGCACCTCGACGGCCGTGACGGGCTCGAACGGCGGCTGGTCGAGCACCGCAGCGAGCTGCTCGCGCCAGCGCGTGAGGCGGGTCCACGCGAGGTCGGTGTCGCCGGGCGTGTAGACGAGGTCGAGCTGGCGCAGGCGGTCCGGCGCGTACGGAGCGGTGGACGTGTCGGTGATGCGCCGCTGGGCGATGCGGCCGAGCGCGTCCTTGCCGGGGCGTGCGGGCGGCTCGTCGGGCCACCACACGACGACGGGCGCGTCGGGCAGCAGCAGGCCGGTGATGAGGGTCTCCTCGTTGCTCGCCGCGGGGCCGAATGCGCGCAGCACGATGACCTCGCTCGCGCCGGCGTCGCCGCCCACGCGGATCTCGGCGTCGAGCCTCGCCTCGCCGCGCGGGTCGGTCACGAGCACGATGACGCGCATCGGGTGCTCGCGCGACGCGTCGTTCGCGGCGTCGATGACGGCCTCGTCCAGCGTCCGCTTCGACTTGATGATGAGCGTGAGCACGCGGCCGAGAGCGACCGCGCCGCCCTCCTCGCGCACGGAGACGAGGCGCTTGGCGACCTCGCTGACGCTGGTGTCGGGAAGGTCGATGATCACGGGCGCCTCCAAACGCGGCCGTCGCGGGCGAGGAGCGCGTCGGCGGATGCCGGCCCCCACGACCCGGAGTCGTACTGCTCGAGCGGCTCGTCGAGCGAAGCCCAGTACTCCTCCACGGGGTCGAGGATGCGCCAGGACAGCTCGACCTCCTCGTGGCGGGGGAACAGGGGCGGGTCGCCGAGCAGCACGTCGAGGATGAGCCGCTCATACGCCTCGGGGCTGGCCTCGGTGAACGCGTGGCCGTACCCGAAGTCCATCGTGACGTCGCGGACGTTCGTGCCGGCGCCCGGGACCTTCGAGCCGAAGCGCAGCGTCACGCCCTCGTCCGGCTGCACGCGGATGACGAGCGCGTTCTGGCCGAGCTCGCTCGTCTGGCCGCGCGAGAACAGGTGCTCGGGGGCGCGCTTGAACACGACCGCGATCTCGGTCACACGACGCCCGAGGCGCTTGCCCGTGCGGACGTAGAACGGCACTCCGGCCCAGCGGCGGGTGTTGATGTCGAGCTTGATGGCCGCGTACGTCTCCGTGCGCGACTCCGGGCTCATCCCGTCCTCCTCGAGGAAGCCGGTCACCTTCTTCCCGCCCTGCCATCCGCCCGCGTACTGCCCGCGCGCGGTCGCCGTGGAGAGGTCGGCCGGCAGCGTGACGGCCGCGAGCACCTTCTCCTTCTCCGCGCGCAGGTGCTCAGCGGAGAGGCTGATCGGCTCCTCCATGGCGGTGAGGGCGAGCAGCTGCAGCAGGTGGTTCTGGATGACGTCGCGCGCCGCGCCGACGCCGTCGTAGTAGCCCGCACGACCGCTCACGCCGATGTCCTCGGCCATCGTGATCTGCACGTGGTCGACGTAGTTGCGGTTCCAGATCGGCTCGTACAGCTCGTTCGCGAAGCGCAGCGCCAGGATGTTCTGGACCGTCTCCTTGCCGAGGTAGTGGTCGATGCGGAAGATCGAGTCGGCGGGGAACGCGGCCTCGAGGGCGTCGTTGAGCTCGCGCGCGGACTCGAGGTCGTGGCCGAACGGCTTCTCGATCACCACGCGGCGCCAGCGGTTGTCGTCGGGCTTGTCGTCCACGAGCCCCGACTCGAGCAGCTGCTGCGCGACGACGGGGAACGACTTCGGCGGGATCGACAGGTAGAACGCGTGGTTGCCCATCGTCCCGCGCTCGACGTCGAGGGTGTCGACGGTCTCGCGCAGACGGCGGAATGCCGCGGGGTCGTCGAACTCGCCCTGCACGAAGCGGATGCCCTGCGCGAGCTGCTGCCAGGTCTCCTCGCGGTACTCGGTGCGCGCGTGCTGCTTGACGGCCTCCTGCACCACCTGGGCGAAGTCCTCGTCCTCCCAGTCACGGCGGGCGAACCCGACCAGTGCGAAGCCGGGGGGCAGCAGGCCGCGGTTGGCCAGGTCGTACACCGCGGGCATGAGCTTCTTGCGCGAGAGATCGCCGGTGACACCGAAGATCACGAGGGCACTGGGCCCCGCGATGCGGTTGAGGCGGCGGTCATCGGGATCGCGCAGCGGATTGACGCCGCGCGAGATGTCAACGGTCATGAAAGGGGGGACTCCTCTTGCCCTTACTGCGCTGCTTCGAACAGCGAGAGAACCTCGGTCTGGGGATCGGTGAGAGTGAGCGTCACGACGGGCCGGCCGAGCGCGGCCAGGACCTTCGCGTCGCCGTCGGCCTGCGCCTCGATGAGCTGCCCGAACGTGAAGGGGAGACCGGGGATCTCGAGGTCGACCGGCGTGCGCTCCGTGATCTGCACGAAGACGCCCTGCGCGGGGCCGCCCTTGTGATACTGCCCGGTCGAGTGGAGGAACCGCGGCCCCCACCCGAAGGTCGCGGGGCGACCCGAGTCGGCGGCGACCATCTCGCGCAGGCCGTCGAGCTGCGGCACCTCGGTGCGCGCGACGTAGGCCTGGATCGAGACGTACCCGTCCTCCGGCAGACGCGCCCACAGCGCGTCCAGGACGCCCGCGATCGTCCCCGACTCGGCGAGTGCGGGGTCGCTCACGCGCACCTCGACGCCGTCCTCCGTGAAGGCGGGGGCGGCGGGCTCGGGACGCTGCGCGAGAAGTCCGCGCGCGGCCTCCTTCGCCGACTCGACGTCGGGCTGATCGAACGGGTTCACCCCGATGAGACGCGACGCGACCGCGATCGCGTACTCCCACACGAGGAACTGCTCGCCGAGCGCTCCGCTCACGAGCACCTCGCCGGGGTTGTGGTGCGGCGCATCGTCGACGTCGTCGACGATGCGCACGAGCTGCATGTCGGACGGCGTCTGCTCGACCTCGGGGGAGACCGGGAGGAGGACGACCGGCAGGATGCCCTTGCCGTCCTTGCCTGTGGACTCGGCGAGCAGCTGCTCGATCCAGTCGGGGAGTCCCTCGAGGCGCGTGCCGTCGGCGATGAGGCCGAGCTTGTCGCGGCGCGGCTCGGTCGCGGCGATCGCCGCTCCCAGCACGAGAGCGGGGTTCGACGGCGAGTCGATCGCGACGTCGAGCATCACGGCTTCCGCTTCGTCGAGCAGCCGCTCGATGTCCGCGCCGGCGAGGCCGCTCGGCACGAGGCCGAACGCCGTGAGGGCGGAGTAGCGGCCGCCCACCTCGGGGTCGGCGGCGAAGACGCGATAGCCGGCCTCTCGGGCAGCCGTGTCGAGCGGCGAGCCCGGGTCGGTCACGACGACGATGCGCTCTGCGGGGTCGATGCCGAGATCGCGGAAGGCGGTCTCGAAGACGCGGCGGTGCGCGTCGGTCTCGACGGTCGAGCCGGACTTCGACGAGACGACGAGCGCCGTGCGCTCGAGGCCGCCGTCCAGAGCGGCCAGCACGTCGCCCGGGGAGGTCGAGTCGAGGATGCCGAGCTCGACGCCGGCCGAGCGCGCGATCACCTCGGGGGCGAGCGACGAGCCGCCCATCCCCGAGAGGACGATGCGGTCCACACCGCGCGCGCGGAGGTCGTCGCGCAGGGCGACGATCTCGGCCACGAGCGGGCGCGAGTTCGCGACGGCCTGGACCCAGCCGAGCCGGCGCGCCGCCTCGCCCTCCGCCGAGGAGCCCCACAGGGTGGGGTCCTCGGCGGTGATGCCCGATGCGACGAGATCCGCGACGAGGCCGGGAACGGCCTCCTCTGCGGCGGTCCTCGCCGCACCGGACACGCGGATGGCGAATGTCACTTGGCGGACTCCAGTGCGGTGCGCACGGTCTCCTGGAGGTCGTGCCACGACGCGATGAACTTCTCGACGCCCTCGTCCTCGAGCACCTGGGTCACGTCGGCGAAGTCGACGCCCACGCCCGCGAGCGCGGAGAAGACCTCGCGCGCGTCCTCGTACGCGCCCGTCACGGTGTCGCCCGTGACGACGCCGTGATCGAACGTGGCCTGGAGCGTCTTCTCGGGCATCGTGTTGACGACGCCCGGGGCGACGAGCTCGGTCACGTAGAGGGTGTCGGGAAGCGCCGGGTCCTTGACGCCGGTCGAGGCCCACAGCGGACGCTGCAGGTTCGCGCCGGCGGCGAGCAGGCCCTTCGCGCGGTCCTCCGCGAACTTCTGCTCGAACAGCTCGTACGCCAGGCGCGCGTTGGCGAGGCCGGCCTTCGACTTGAGCGCGAGCGCCTCGTCCGTGCCGATCGCCGCGAGGCGCTTGTCGACCTCGGTGTCCACGCGCGACACGAAGAACGACGCGACGGAGTGGATGCCCGACAGGTCGTGCCCGGCCTCCTTCGCCTTCTCGAGGCCGGCGAGGTAGGCGTCGATGACCTCGGCGTAGCGCTCGAGGCTGAAGATCAGCGTGACGTTGACGGAGATGCCCGCGCCGATCACCTCGGTGATGGCGGGCAGGCCCGCCTTCGTCGCGGGGATCTTGATGAGGACGTTCTCGCGGTCGACGGCCGCGTGGAGCTGCTTCGCCTGCGCGATCGTGCCCTCGGTGTCGTGGGCCAGGTCGGGGGAGACCTCGATCGACACGCGCCCGTCCACGCCGTTCGTGCGGTCGTAGATCGGACGGAAGATGTCGCAGGCGTCGCTCACGTCGGTCGTCGTGAGCGCGAAGATCGCGTCGTCGGCCGAGGCGCCCGCCGCGGCCTGCGCCGCGATCGAGTCCTCGTAGCCCACGTGCGCCGAGATCGCGCCCTGGAAGATCGTCGGGTTCGTCGTGATGCCGACGACGTCGCGCGTCTCGATGAGCTCGTGCAGGTTGCCCGACGTGATGCGCGAGCGCGACAGGTCGTCGAGCCAGATGCTGACGCCGGCGGCGGACAGGTCTGCGGTGGGGGAGGTCATGCGTTCTCCTTGAGGGTCTCGCGTGCGGCCGCCACGACGGCGTCCGCGGTGATGCCGAACTTCTCGAACAGCGTCTTGTAGTCGGCGGAGGCGCCGAAGTGCTCGATGGAGACCGAGCGGCCCTTGTCGCCGACGATGCCGCGCCACGTGAGCGCGACGCCCGCCTCGACCGAGACGCGCGCGGTGACGGACGAGGGCAGCACGCTCTCGCGGTACTCCTCGCTCTGCTCGGCGAACCACTCGAGCGACGGCGCGGACACGACGCGCGCGTTCACGCCGTCGGCCGCGAGGCGCTCGCGCGCCTCGACGGCGAGCTGCACCTCGGAGCCCGTCGCGATGAGGATGACATCGGGCGTGCCGTTCGGCGCCTCGGCCAGGACGTAGGCGCCCTTGACGGCGTGAGCCGCGGAGGCGAACACGTCGCCGCGCGCCTCCCCGTCGCCGCGCTCGTAGACGGGGATGTTCTGACGCGTGAGCGCGATGCCCGCGGGGCCCTGACGGCGACGCAGGATCTCGAGCCACACGACGCCCGTCTCGTTGGCGTCCGCGGGACGCACGACGGCGAGGTTCGGGATCGAGCGGAGCGTCGCGAGCTGCTCGACGGGCTGGTGCGTCGGGCCGTCCTCGCCGAGGGCGACGGAGTCGTGCGTCCAGACGAACACGCTGGGCACGTTCATGAGCGCCGCGAGACGGACCGCGGGGCGCATGTAGTCGCTGAAGATGAGGAACGTGCCGCCGAAGGCGCGCGTCGGGCCGTGCAGGACGATGCCGTTGAGGATGGCGCCCATCGCGTGCTCGCGGATGCCGAAGTGCAGCACGCGGCCGTAGGGGTTGCCCGACCACTCGTGCGTCGACCACTCGGCGGGGATGAACGACGCGGCGTCCTTGATCGTCGTGAGGTTCGACTCGGCGAGGTCGGCGGAGCCGCCCCACAGCTCGGGCAGCTCGGCCGCGAGGGCGTTGATGACCTGGCCCGACGCGGCGCGCGTGGACACGTCCTTGCCCGCCTCGAACACGGGAAGCGCGCTCTCGATGCCCTCGGGCAGCTCGCCCGCCTGCAGGCGGTCCCACAGCGCCTTGCGCTCGGGGTTCGCCTCGGCCCACGCGTCGAACGCCTTCTGCCACTCGGCGTGCGCGGCGGCGCCGCGCTCGAGGAGCTGGCGCGTGTGCGCGATCACGTCGTCGGCGACCGCGAAGTGCTCCTCGGGGTCGAACCCGAGGACCTTCTTCGTCGCGGCGAGCTCCTCGGCGCCGAGCTTCGCGCCGTGGATCTTGCCGGAGTTCTGCTTGCCCGGCGAGGGGTAGCCGATGATCGTCTTCAGGATGATGAGCGACGGCTTCGAGGTCTCGGCCTTGGCCGCCTCGATCGCCGCGAACAGCTCCTGCACGTCCTCGACGTACTCGCCCGACTTCTTCCAGTCGACCGTGAGCACCTGCCAGCCGTACGCCTCGTAGCGCGCGGCGACATCCTCGGTGAAGGCGACGTTCGTGTCGTCCTCGATCGAGATCTGGTTCGAGTCGTAGATCGCGATGAGGTTGCCGAGCTGCTGGTGGCCCGCGAGCGAGCCGGCCTCGCTCGTGACGCCCTCCTGCAGGTCGCCGTCGCCCGCGATCACGTAGATGTGGTGGTCGAACGGGCTCTCGCCCGCCGGCGCCTCGGGGTCGAACAGGCCGCGCTCGTAGCGCGCCGCGTACGCAAAGCCGACCGACGAGGCCAGGCCCTGACCGAGCGGGCCGGTCGTGATCTCGACGCCCTTCGTGTGGCCGTACTCGGGGTGGCCGGGGGTCAGCGAGCCCCACGTGCGCAGTGCCTTGAGGTCGTCGAGCTCGAGCCCGAAGCCGCCGAGGTACAGCTGCACGTACTGGGTCAGCGAGGAGTGGCCAGCGGACAGGATGAACCGGTCGCGACCGGGCCACTGCGTGTCCGCAGGGTCGTGCCGCAGCACCCGCTGGTACAGGAGGTACGCCGCGGGAGCGAGGCTCATCGCCGTTCCCGGGTGGCCGTTGCCGACCTTCTCCACGGCGTCTGCCGCCAGCAGGCGTGCTGTGTCCACAGCGCGCCGATCGATCTCATCCCAACGCAGTTCCGACACCGGACCGCCTTTCGTGGTGGGGCTTGTGCGCCCGGCTCTCGGTCCGCGGATCCCGTAACACAGGCGAAGCAGACGGCACTCGGGCGCGCGTTTCTGGCCCCAGCATAGCCTCGCGGCGGATGGGGCGTGCCGGTCTGTGACGACCGGTTGCGCCGAGTGTGGCAGAGCGCTGTGACGCGCGGGTGACGTGCGTCTCACGACGCCGGCCGCACGGGTGTGAGGAGGATCCGGGCGGCGCGCCGATGGCCTAGAATCGGATGTGCCTGTGCCAGCCGAGGGGAGACGTGAGCGCATGTCCACGACGATCGTCGATTCGGATCGGACCTCGCGTCAGCGTCTCGGCCGGAAGATCCGCGCGTACGTCGCGCTCACGAAGCCGCGCGTGCTCGAGCTGCTGCTCGTGTCGACCGTGCCGGTCATGTTCCTCGCCGCGAACGGCGTCCCGAACCTCTGGCTCGTGCTCGCGACCGTCATCGGCGGATCGCTGAGCGCCGGGTCCGCGGCCGCGTTCAACATGTACATCGACCGCGACATCGACGCGCACATGGCGCGCACCGAGAACCGGCCGATCGTGACGGGGGAGATCTCGCCCCGCAGCGCGCTCGTGTTCGCGTGGACCCTCGCGATCGTCTCGACCGTCTGGTTCCTGGCGACGACGAATCTCCTGACGGCGTCGCTGTCGGCGTTCGCGATCTTCTTCTACGTCGTGATCTACACGATGATCCTCAAGCGCCGCACCGAGCAGAACATCGTCTGGGGCGGCATCGCCGGGTGCTTCCCGGTGCTCATCGGCTGGGCCGCCGTCACGAACGGCCTGGACTGGGCGCCCTTCATCCTCTTCGCGCTCGTGTTCCTGTGGACGCCGCCGCACTACTGGCCGCTCTCCATCAAGTACGCGGTCGACTACGAGAACACCGACGTCCCGATGCTCGGGGCCACGCGATCGGGATCACAGGTCGGCCTGCAGATCATCCTCTACGCATGGGCGACCGTCGCGTGCTCGCTCCTGCTGATCCCGGTCGCCGGCATGGGCCTCGTGTACTCGGTGTCGGCGCTCGTCTTCGGCGGCTGGTTCATCTACGAGTCGCACCGGCTCTACAACCGCACGGTGCTCGAGCAGGACGGCGAGAGCCGACCGCGCCCGATGCGCGTCTTCCACGCGTCGATCACGTACCTCACGCTCGTCTTCGTCGCCGTCGCGGTCGACCCGCTGCTGCCGTTCTGACGCGTCCGGCGCGCGCAGGGGTAGCGTTCTGAGTGATGACGAACCCTCCCGCGCAGCCGCCGACCCGCTCCATCCCGATCTCCGACCGCCGCCGGTGGGAGGCGTTCTGGGTCTGCGTGAGCGTGTCGGGCTTCACGATCCTCGACATCTCGAAGGTCAACGTCGCGCTCCCTGCGATCGAGACGGCCTTCGGCGCCGGATCGACCGAGCTCCAGCTCGTCGTCTCGGGATACATCCTCGCGTTCGGGCTCGTGCTCGTGCCGATGGGTCGCCTCGGCGACCAGCGGTCACGCAAGTCGCTCCTGCTCATCGGCCTCGTGCTCTTCACGCTGTCGAGCGCCGCGTGCGCGCTCGCGGGCGACATCTGGGTGCTGCTGGCAGCGCGGCTCCTGCAGGGCGTGGCAGCGGGCATCCAGATGCCGCAGGTGATGGGCACCATCCAGCAGCTGTTCACGGGCAGGGAGCGGGGCACCGCCTTCGGTCTCTTCGGCGCGATGATCGGCCTCGCCACGGCCTTCGGCCCCACGATCGGCGGCCTCCTCATCGCGGTCGGCGGGGAGGCCGACGGATGGCGATGGATCTTCTGGATGAACGTCCCCCTGTTCGCGATCGCGTTCGGGCTCGTCCTGTGGCTGCTGCCGGAGCTGCGCAGGCCGAGCCGCGACCCGGTCTCGCTCGACCCCATGGGCGTGCTCCTCTTCGGCGTCGCGGTCGTCGCGCTCATGCTGCCCTTCCTCTTCACGACGGGTTCGCCTGACGACGCCCCCGAGCGGTGGTGGACGCTCGTCGTCTTCGTGCTGTTCGCGGCCGCCTTCGTCGCGTGGGAGCGCGGATACGAGCGCAGGGGCGGCTCGCCCCTCATCACGCTGCGCCTGTTCCGCGTGTCGTCGTTCCGCAACGGCACGATTATCATGGCCGCGTACTTCACGGGCCTGCCGGCCCTGTTCCTGCTCACGACCCTCTTCCTGCAGACCGGCCTCGGCGTGTCCGCGCTGCACGCCGGCATGGTCACGATCGGGTTCGCCCTCGCGAGCGCCGTCTCGTCGTGGTTCGGCGGTCAGCTCGTCGGGCGCTTCGGGCGCCCCGTGGTCGTCGTCGGCCTCGTCCTCGTGCTCGCGACGGTCGTCGGGCTCGCCGTGACCGCGCTGTTCATCCCGCCGGCCGCCACGCCCTGGGCGATGGCCGCGGTGATGGTCGTGGGCGGCCTCGGCGGCGGCATGGTCATCTCGCCCAACCAGACGCTCACTCTCGCCGAGATCCCGCCCGTGCAGGGCGGCGTCGCCGGATCGATCGGGCAGCTCGGACAGCGCGTCGGCACCGCGATCGGCACGGCGGTCGGTCTCTCGCTCTTCTACGCGACGATCTACCGCGAGACGGCCGAGAAGCCGGCGCTCGAGGTGTACCACGACGCCTACGCGATCGGGCTCATGTCGGTCGCGCTCTTCGTCGCGGTCGCGTTCGCTGTCGCCCTCATCGACATGGGGTCGCGACTGCGCCGCGACCGGTCGGGAGCCGGAGAGGCCTGAGCCGCCCCGGCACCCGACCTGCGCCCTCAGCGGATCTCGGCGGGCTCCGAGATGGCCGGCGCGGTGTGCACGTGCGCGGCCGGCTCATCGTCGGCGGGCTCGTCGTCGATGGGCTCGTCCTCGGCGGACGCCGCCGGGGCCTGCGCTTCGGCGGCGCGCGGCGCGACGAGGGCCTTCGCGGCGGCGAGGGCGAGCGCGAGGATCAGCCCGACGGCGCCCGCGCCCACGAGCCCCGCAGCGAGGGTGATCCAGGCCTGGCCGACGTACACCTCCACGCCGGTCGCCGTGCCGTTCAGGAGCATCTCCTCCATGGTGCCGATGCGGGGCAGAGACAGCGCGAGGCCGCCCGCGATCGCGAGCACGGATGCGAGCACGAGCGTCCAGTACGCGGCGCTGCGGGTCAGACGGGCGGGGTGAGTCATGATCCTCCTCTGTGCGCCGCATCTCGGCGCGGGGTCCACCCTCGCGACCTGGCCAGGGCGCCGTCGATGCGCGGGCTATGCGTCCTCTGTGAACCGCGGCTCTGGTGGTCGCGCCCTCGCGGGCCTATCGTGCCGCCCATGGGCATCAGGATGGAGAACGTCGGCATCGCCGTCCGCGACATCGAGGTCGGCATCGCCGTCCGCGACATCGAGGAGGCGATCGCGTTCTTCCGCGATCTCGGCCTCGCCGTCATCGGGCGCGACGAGGTGAGCGGCGAATGGGCGGACACGGCGGTGGGACTCGACGGCAACCACGCGCGCATCGCGATGCTCGAGACGCCGGATGGGAGCGGACGGCTCGAGCTCTTCGAGTACCTCCACCCCGATGCGCTCGAGACGGAGCCGACCCTCCCGAACGAGATCGGGATGCACCGCGTCGCGTTCTCGGTCGACGACCTCGACGCGGCGCTCGAGATCGCCGCCCGGCACGGCTGTCGCCCGCTGCGCGGCGTCGCGGACTACCAGGGGGTCTACCGCCTGACCTACCTGCGCGGCCCGAGCGGCATCCTCGTGATGCTCGCGGAGGAGCAGCGGCGCTCTCGCTAGTCTGGACGCGACGCCGATCGGAAGGAGTCCTGTGTTCTCATACGATCCGTACGCCGAGCTCGCGACGCTGCGCAGCTTCGCGCCGCTCGCGCTCACGAGCACCGACATCGCCGAGGGGCAGCCGCTGCCTCTCGCGCAGTGGGGATCCGCCGGCGGCGGCTCCGACACGTCGCCCCAGCTCAGCTGGTCGGGCGCGCCGGAGGGAACGCGGTCGTACGCCGTGTCGTGCTTCGACCCGGATGCGCCCACGGGCGCCGGCTACTGGCACTGGGCGGTCTACGACGTGCCCGCCGACGTGACGTCGTTCGCGACGGGCGAGGCGGGGCGCACGCCCGGCATCACCCTGCGCAACGAGGCGGGGGTCCCCGGCTACATCGGCGCGGGGCCGCCTCCGGGCACGGGGGTCCACCGCTACTTCTTCGTCGTGGACGCCCTCGACGTCGAGCACCTCGACATCACGTCGGACGCGACGCCGTCGATCCTCGGATTCCAGCGTCATTTCCACTCGCTGGCCCGCGGCATCCTCGTCGCGACCGCGACGGCCGATTAGTCGCGGGGGAGCGCAGCGGGCGTCTTCATCCGCAGCACGACCACCGTGAACGTCGCTGCCGACAGCGCGGCGAGCACCATGTGGATGCCGACGAGCAGCTCGGGCAGGCCGTTCCTCGCCTGGATCACTCCCACGAGGATCTGCACGCCGATCGCGAGCAGCAGCACGGCCATCCAGCGGCGCGTCGGCAGGCGGAGCGTCCAGGCGGCCGCGAGGAGCACGACGACGAGCCCGAGCAGGATGTAGCCGGGCCAGGAGTGCACGTGGGCGAGGACCGTCGCGTCGAACCCGCGGCGGATCACCTCGGCGTCGCCCGAGTGCGGGCCGGAGCCGGTCGTCAGGACGCCGAAGAGGATCGTCACCGCGAGCACGAGGGACGTGACGTGCGTGAGGATCAGGTACCAGCGGGGGACCGCGAGGCTGCGCGGTCCCGGTGCGTCGTACGCGCGGACGAGGAACGCCGCGGTCAGGCACACGAGGGTGAGCGACGCGGCGTAGTGGAAGCCGACGATGAAGGGGTTCAGCCCCGTCCACACGGTGATGCCGCCGACCACGGCCTGCGCGACGATGCCGCCGAGCACGATCGCCGCGAGCGCGAACAGATCGCGGCGCTCGGTGCGCATCCGCCACACGAGCACGAGCACGGCGAGGGCGACGAGGCCGACGACGCCCGTCATCGTGCGGTTGCCGAACTCGATGAGTCCGTGCACGCCCATCTCGGGGGTCGGAACGAGCGACTCCGGCGTGCACAGCGGCCACTCCGAGCAGCCCAGGCCCGACCCCGTGAGGCGCACGGCGCCGCCCGTGCCGATGATGACCGTCTCGGCGATGAACGACAGCCAGGCCGCGACGCGCACGCGCGCGTCGACCGCGGTCGGAAGCCAGGAGACGAACCGCGTGCGCAGGTCGGCGGCGGCGGATGGTGCGGTGTCGGCGGGCATGGCGAGGCGCCTCCTGCGGTTCGCCTGAGCGTCCGGCGCGAACGGCGCCGAACGAGGCGGAACCTGTAGAATCGTGGGTGACTGAGGATGCGGGCGCGTGCGCTCAGCGCATCCACTAACAGTGTAGGCGCGAGCGATCGCGCCGGAAGCCGGGTCCCACAGACGGCCGCTCCGCTCCGAGCGACCGGGGCGGATGACACCGCTGCGAGACCCCTGAGGAGAGTGTGAAGCGTCATGTCTGATGTGCTGATCGACCGCCCCGAGCTCGAAGGACTGGGGGTGTACGAGTTCGGATGGCACGATGCCGACGCGGCTGGCGCGAGCGCCAGGCGCGGCCTCAGCGAGGCCGTCGTGCGCGACATCTCGGCCCTCAAGAGCGAGCCGGAATGGATGCTCAAGAACCGTCTCAAGGGCCTCCAGCTCTTCGGACGCAAGCCGATGCCGACGTGGGGCGCCGACCTCAGCGAGATCGACTTCGACAACATCAAGTACTTCGTCCGCTCCACCGAGAAGCAGGCGCAGTCCTGGGAGGACCTCCCCGAGGACATCAAGAACACGTACGAGCGCCTCGGCATCCCCGAGGCCGAGCGCCAGCGCCTCGTCGCGGGCGTCGCGGCTCAGTACGAGTCGGAGGTCGTGTACCACCAGATCCGCGAGGACCTGGAGGCGCAGGGCGTCATCTTCATGGACACCGACACCGCGCTGCGCGAGCACCCCGAGTTCTTCGAGGAGTACTTCGGCACGGTCATCCCGGCCGGCGACAACAAGTTCGCCGCGCTGAACACGGCCGTCTGGTCGGGCGGCTCGTTCGTCTACGTGCCCAAGGGCGTCCACGTCGAGATCCCGCTCCAGGCCTACTTCCGCATCAACACGGAGAACATGGGCCAGTTCGAGCGGACGCTCATCATCGCCGACGAGGACTCGTACGTCCACTACATCGAGGGCTGCACGGCTCCCATCTACAAGAGCGACTCGCTGCACTCGGCGGTCGTCGAGATCATCGTGAAGAAGAACGCCCGCGTGCGCTACACGACGATCCAGAACTGGTCGAACAACGTCTACAACCTCGTCACCAAGCGCGCGATCGCGCACGAGGGCGCGACGATGGAGTGGATCGACGGCAACATCGGCTCCAAGGTGACGATGAAGTACCCGTCGATCTTCCTCATGGGCGAGCGCGCCAAGGGCGAGACCCTCTCGGTCGCCTTCGCGGGCCCCGGCCAGCACCAGGACGCGGGCGCGAAGATGATCCACATGGCGCCGTACACGCAGTCGTCGATCGTCTCGAAGTCGATCGCCCGCGGCGGCGGCCGCGCCGGCTACCGCGGCGAGGTGCGCGTCGACGCGAACGCGCACCACTCGGCGAACACCGTGCGCTGCGACGCGCTCCTGGTCGACACGATCTCGCGCAGCGACACCTACCCGGCGATCGACATCCGCGTCGACGACGTGCAGCTCGGCCACGAGGCGACCGTCTCGAAGGTCAGCGAGGAGCAGCTGTTCTACCTCATGAGCCGCGGCCTCCCCGAGGACGAGGCGATGGCCATGATCGTGCGCGGGTTCATCGAGCCGATCGCGCGCGAGCTGCCCATGGAGTACGCACTGGAGCTCAACAAGCTCATCGAGATGGGCATGGAAGGATCGGTCGGCTAGATGACGACCCCGACGCAGGCGCCGGAGCAGACGGCGCAGGACACGCACGCTCACGTGGACCCGGCCGCGGCTCTCCGCGACGACGCCGTCGTCCCCGTCCAGACGCGCTCGGAGCGGCTCCGCTCCTACGAGCCGGCCGACTTCGGCACGCCCACGGGCCGCGAGGTCAACTGGAAGCACACGCCCGTCGACCGCATCGCGCCGCTCTTCGCGGTCGCCGACGCGAACGACGGCGTGACCACGACCTTCGTCTCGGGCGGGCAGTACGCCGCGGCACCCCTCGCCGCCGGCACGGCGCCGCGCGGCGAGTTCTTCGAGCCCGAGGACCTGCCGGCCGCCGTGGCCTGGCAGGGGGCCGCCGAGGCGCTGCACATCCGCGTTCCGCGCGAGGAGGAGGTCGCCGAGCCGATCGTCGTCCTCGTCGACGGCCAGGGCGCTGACCGCCGCGCTGACGCGCACATCGTGATCGAGGCGCTCGAGCTGTCGAAGGCCACCGTCGTGCTGCGGCACACGGGCACGGCCCAGTACGCGCAGAACGTCGAGATCCTCGTGCGCGACGGCGCCCAGCTCACGGTCGTCTCGGTGCAGCAGTGGGACGACTCGGCCGTGCACGCCGCTGCCCACCAGGCGCGCGTCGACCGCGACGCGACGCTCCGCCACGTCGTCGTGAGCTTCGGCGGCGGCGTCGTCCGGGTGAACCCGAACGTCGAGCTCGCCGGCCAGGGCGCGAACGGCGAGGTCTACGGCCTCGCGTTCGCCGACGACGGCCAGCACCTCGAGAGCCAGGTCTACCTCTTCCACAAGGGCCCGGAGACGACCGGCGACGTGCTCTACAAGGGCGCGCTGCAGGGCCTCACGGCCCGCTCGGTCTGGATCGGCGACGTGCTCATCGGCCCCGACGCGACCGGGACCGACTCCTACGAGGCGAACCGCAACCTCATCCTCACGAACGGGGCGCGCGCGGACTCGATCCCGAACCTCGAGATCCAGACCGGCGACATCAAGGGCGCCGGCCACGCGTCCGCGACCGGTCGATTCGATGACGAGCAGCTGTTCTACCTCCAGGCGCGCGGCATCACCGAGGCCGAGGCGCGCCGCCTCGTCGTCCTCGGCTTCCTGAACGAGATCGCGCAGAAGATCGACGTGCCGGGCCTGCAGGACGAGCTCGTCGCCGCGATCGAGAAGGAGCTCGCAGACGGGGCGGCGGCATGACCGCGTCCCGTGTGTGCTCGTTCAGCGAGCTCGAGCCCGACACCGCGCTGAGGGTCGTCGTCGACGGCGTGCCGATCGCGGTCGTGCGCGACTCGAACGACGAGGTGCACGCGATCGGCGATGTCTGCACGCACGGCGACATCTCGCTGTCCGAGGGCTTCGTCGAGGGCGAATCGCTCGAGTGCTGGGCCCACGGCTCGGCCTTCTCGCTCCGCACGGGCAAGCCCCTGAACCTCCCCGCTTACGAGCCCGTCCCGGTCTACGTCGTCCAGATCGACGGCGACGACGTGCTCATCGACCCGAATGTGAAGAAGGAAATCTGAAATGGCAGTCCTCGAGATCCGCGACCTGCACGTGACGGTCGAGACCGATGAGGGTACGACGCCCATCCTCAACGGCGTCAACCTCACCGTGAAGACGGGCGAGACCCACGCGATCATGGGCCCCAACGGCTCGGGCAAGTCGACCCTCGCGTCGACCATCGCCGGTCACCCGAAGTACACCGTGACCTCCGGCTCGATCACGCTCGACGGCGAGGACGTCCTCGAGATGTCGGTCGACGAGCGCGCCCGCGCCGGCCTGTTCCTCGCGATGCAGTACCCGGTCGAGATCCCCGGCGTGACGGTGACGAACTTCCTCCGCACCGCCAAGACCGCGCTCGACGGCGAGGCGCCGGCGATCCGCACGTGGACCAAGCAGGTCAAGGAGGGCATGAAGAACCTCCGGATGGACGACAGGTTCGCGCAGCGCAACGTCAACGAGGGCTTCTCGGGCGGCGAGAAGAAGCGCCACGAGATCCTCCAGCTCGAGCTCCTCAAGCCGCAGCTGGCCATCCTCGACGAGACCGACTCGGGGCTCGACGTCGACGCGCTCAAGATCGTCTCGGAGGGCGTGAACCGCGCCAAGGAGAACACCGGCCTCGGCGTCCTCCTCATCACGCACTACACGCGCATCCTCCGCTACATCAAGCCGGACTTCGTGCACGTCATGGTCAAGGGCCAGGTCGTCGAGGAGGGCGGGCCGGAGCTCGCCGAGCGCCTCGAGAACGAGGGCTACGACCGGTACTTCGCCCCCGGCGAGCCGATCGAGGCGTAGGCTCGCGACATGTCCGCGACCCTCACCCCGGAGAAGTACGACGAGGTCATCGAGGCCCTCAAGGAGGTCATGGACCCCGAGCTCGGCGTCAACGTCGTCGACCTCGGGCTCATCTACGACCTCGCGTGGGACGACGAGAACGACGCGCTCGTCATCCACATGACGCTCACGAGCGCCGGGTGCCCGCTGACCGACGTGCTCGAGGAGCAGACGGCCCAGGCCCTCGATGGCGTGGTCGACCGCTTCCGCATCAACTGGGTGTGGATGCCGCCGTGGGGTCCCGAGCGGATCACCGACGACGGGCGCGACATGATGCGCGCCCTCGGATTCGCGATCTGAGACCGACCGACACGGAACGACCCGGAGCCGCGGCTCCGGGTCGTTCCGCGTCTAGGCTCGAAGGGTGACCACCCCCCTCGACGCCCTGCCCCTGGAGACCCTGCGCACCCGAACGAGCACGAAGTGGGCGACGTACCCCGCCGACGTCCTGCCGCTCTTCGTGGCCGAGACGGACTTCCCGCTCGCCCCGGCCATCTCGCAGGCGCTCACCGCGGCGGTCGAGCGCGGCGACACGGGGTACGTGCCCCCGCGCACGCGCTATCCGGAGGCGTTCGCGGGCTTCGCGAGCCGCCGCTACGGCTGGGAGGTCGATCCCGCGCGCGTGCGCACGACGTGCGACGTCATGATGGGCGTCGCCGAGGCCATCCGCGCGGTGGCCGCCCCCGGCGAGGGCGTCATCGTCACGCCGCCGGTCTACCCGCCCTTCTTCGCGGTGCACGAGGAGTCGGCCACCGAGGCCATCCGCGTCCCCCTGGTTCGCACCGACGCCGGCTGGCAGCTCGACCTCGACGGCATCGACGCGGCGTTCGCGGCCGGCGCGAAGGCCATCCTGCTCTGCAACCCGCACAATCCGACCGGCACGGTGCACGCGCGCGAGGCGCTCGCGGAGCTGGCCGAGATCGCCGCGCGCCACGGCGCGTGGGTGATCAGCGATGAGATCCACGCGCCGCTCGTGCTGCCCGGCGCGGAGTACACGCCGTTCCTCGCGGCGAGCGAGACGGCGGCCGAGGTCGGCATCGCCCTCACGAGCGCGAGCAAGGCGTTCAACCTCGCGGGGCTCAAATGCGCGCATTTCGTCACGGCCTCCGACGCCGCGCACGCCGTCGTGAGCCGGATCCCCATGGAGGTCGAGTGGCGCACGGGGCTGTTCGGCATCCTCGCGGGGATCGCGGCGTTCGAGGACGGCGACGGATGGCTGGACGCCCTGATCGCGCGACTCGACGCCAACCGCGCCCTGCTCGCGGACCTGCTCGCGGAGCACGTGCCCGGCGCGCGCTATCTGCCGGGCGACGCCGGCTTCCTCGCCTGGGTCGACCTCGGCGCGCTCGGATGGGGCGACGACCCGTCGCGGCGCATCCTCAAGGACGCGAAGGTCGCGCTCAACCCCGGACCGTCCTTCGGCGCGGAGGGCGCGGGATTCGCGCGCATCAACTACGGCACCGGACCGGAGATCCTCGAGGCGGCCATCCGGCGCATCGGCGCGCTCATCGCGTCGTGAGCGGGGTCGATCCCCGCGCCGCCGCGTCGGGGCAGGTGCCGGTCGTGCCCGCGACCGCGGGGCCGAGCATCTGGCGGAGGCCGTACCTCCTCACGACGCTCGGCGCGGTGGCGCTCATCTTCCTCGCCGCGCTCCAGTCCCTCGCCGTCACCACGGTGATGCCGGTCGTGGCGAGCGACCTGAACGGCGAGGCCCTGTACGCTGTCGCGTTCTCGGGGACGTTCGCGACCGCGGTGATCGGGATGGTCGCGGCCGGCGCGTGGTCGGATCGGACGGGGCCCGTCGCACCGCTCTTCACGGCGGCGCTGTTCTTCGTCGCGGGCCTTGCGATCGACGCGCTCGCGGGCGACATGACGACGCTCGTCGTCGGGCGGCTCATCATGGGACTCGGCTCGGGAGGCCAGGTCGTCGCGCTCTACGTCGTCGTCGCACGCGTCTTCCCCGCGCAGGTGCAGGGTCGGGTCATGGCGGCGTTCTCGGCCGCGTGGATCGTCCCCTCGCTCGTCGGCCCGCTGCTTGCGGGCGCGGTCACCCAGTACCTCCACTGGCGGTGGGTCTTCGCGGGGATCGCGATCCTCACGGTCGCGGCCTTCGCGATGATCGCGCCCAGCCTGCGGGGCCTTCGCACGTCTCCGGAGGAGCCGCACATGGGCGGCATCGCGCGACGCCTCCTGTTCGCGGTCGTCGTCGCGGTCGGGGCCCTCGCGCTCAGCTTCTCCGGCGAGATCGAGGGCGCGCTCGGCTGGCTCGCGGCGGCCGCATCGCTCCTCGTCGTCGCGGCGGCCATCCTGCCGCTCCTGCCGGCGCGGACGATCCGCCTCGCTCGCGGACTGCCGAGCGTCATCGTGATGCGCGGGCTCATCGCGGGTGCGCTCTTCGGCGCCGAGATCTACGTGCCGTACCTGCTCATCGATCGCTTCGGGTTCTCTCCGACGACGGCGGGGGCCGGTCTCACCGTCGCGGCGCTCACCTGGGCTGCGTCGGCGGAGCTGTCGGGGCGATTCGGAGATCGGATGGGGAACCGCCGCATCGCGCTGCTGGGCGCCGCCCTGCTCGCGGTCGCCCTCACCGCGTGCATGCTCACGGCCGCGCTCGGCCTGCCGGCCTGGGTGCCGATCGGCTTCTGGGGCTTCGCGGGACTCGGCATGGGCCTCGTCTACCCTCGGCTCACCGTGCTCACGATCGCCTACTCATCGGCTCGCAACCAGGGGTTCAACTCCTCGGCGCTCCAGATCAGCGACTCGGTGGGGGCGTCGGCGACGATGGCGGTCATGGGGCTCGCGTTCACGGCCCTCGGGGGCGCGTCGGGCGCGTTCGCCGCGGTCTTCGGCATCGGGCTCCTGCTTGCGCTGGCCGCGCTCGTCCCCGGGCTGCGCCTGGGCCACGCGCGCGAGGTCTGAGCGCGCTCAGCCGGCGCCGAGACCCGCGAGGATCACCGCGACGCCGTGCCGGAAGTCGGCATCCGCTGCGTCGGCGCCGTCACCCGGCACGACACCCAGCTCGGCGGCCTGCAGCCGCTGCTGCACGAGCGACGCGTGCCCGAGGACGAACGGGAGCAGGATGGCGGCCCCGCGGTCGGCGTCGTCCTGCGGGAGCGTCCGGGCGAGCGCCTCGGCGAGCCGTCGGCGGGGGGCGTCTTCGCCGAGCGCGAGCGCCTGCGTGCTCAGCACGACCTCGGCGCCGTCGCGATGCGCGAGAAGCGCGTCGCGGAGGGCGAGCGCGACCTCGGCCGGTGAGGCGTCGTCGTCGACCTCCGCCGCCCGCACGATGCGATCCGCGAGCGCGGCGAGGAGCACCTGCTTGCTGTCGAAGTGCCAGTAGAGCGCGCTGGCGCGCACGTCGAGCTCGGCCGCGAGCCGCCGCATGGTGAGATCACCCAGTCCGTGGGTGTCGAGGATGCGCAGGGCGGCCTCGACGATGCCGGCGCGATCGTTGCGGGCTGTCGTCGCGTCGGCCATGCCCATGAGTATACTGAACGCCGTTCACGTGAACGCTGTTCAGGACGCGTTCCCCGCCGACAGGAGACCCCCATGACCGTGCCGAGCCGTTTCGAGGGCCGCGACATCGCGCGCATCGCCGTGTTCGCCGCTCTCATCATCGCCCTCGGCCTGGTCGGCCCGATCCCGGGCCCGGTCGGCGTGCCGATCACGGCGCAGACGCTGGGCGTGATGCTCGCCGGCGTGGTGCTCGGATGGCGGAACGCGGCCGCCGCGGTGCTCGTGGTCGTCGTGCTGACGGCGGTGGGGCTCCCGGTCCTCGCCGGCGGGCGCGGCGGGCTCGGCGTCTTCGCCGGCCCCACGGCGGGGTATCTGCTCGGCTGGATCCCGGGCGCTGCGGTCGTCGGGCTCATCGCGCACGCGGGCCGTCGCTTCGCGTGGTGGCGGGTGGCCGTCGGCGCCGTCGTCGGCGGGATCGGCGTGATCTACGCGATCGGCGTGCCGGTGCAGGCCCTCGTGATGGGCCTGCCCCTCGGCGATGCTCTCGTCGCGAGCGCCGTGTTCCTGCCGGGCGATCTCATCAAGGCCGCCGTCGCGACGGTGCTCGCGGTCGCGCTGCACCGCGCCTATCCCGTCGCGTTCCCTCGGCGCACGCCGCAGCCCGCCCTGCAGGCCGCCGGTGAGTGACGCGCGCGGGGTCATCCGCCTCGATCGCGTGTCGGTCGAGGTCGGCGGCGCGCGCATCCTGCAGGACGTCTCCGTCGAGCTGCCGCAGCGCCGGATCGCGGTGATCGGCGCGAACGGCTCGGGCAAGTCGACGTTCGCTCGGGTGCTCGACGGACTCGTCGCGCCGACGTCGGGCGTCGTCTCGGTCCACGGCATCGACGTCGTGCGCGAGCCGAAGCGGCTGCGCGAGGCCGTGGGATTCGTGTTCACCGACCCCGACGCGCAGATCCTCATGCCCACTCCGGCCGAGGACGTCGCCCTCTCGCTCAAGGGGAGCGGGCTCTCGCGCGGCGAGGTCGCCGCGGCCGTCGCCCGCGAGCTCGAGCGGCACGGACTCGACGCGCACGCCGACCAGCCCGCCTACAGCCTGTCCGGCGGCCAGAAGCAGCTGCTCGCGCTCGTCTCGGTGCTCATCCGCCGCCCGCGCCTCATCATCGCCGACGAGCCGACGACCCTGCTCGACCTCGGCAACGCGCGTCGCATCGCGGACATCCTCATCGACGAGGTCGTCGCGCAGACCGTGATCGTCACGCACGACCTCGAGCTCGCTGCGCGGTGCGACATCGCGCTCCGGTTCGCGCACGGCCGCCTGATCGAGGTCGGCGAGCCTGACGGCGTGATCGCACGCTACCGAGCGGAGTTCGCGGGGGAGCGCGCGTGATCTCCCTGTACCGGCCCGGCGGCAGCGTCATCCATCGGATGCCCGCGGGCGCGAAGCTCGCGGTCATGGCCGCGCTCGCGCTGGCGATCTCGCTGTGGCCGCACACGCCCCTCACCGCGGTCGCCGCGCTGGTCCTCGTCATCGGGCTCTTCGCCCTCGGCGGCTTCGGGCCACGCGAATGGCTGCGGCAGGTCTGGGCGCTGCGGTGGATCGTCGCCTTCATGGCGGTGACGCAGCTCGTGTTCCTCGGGCCGACGCTGGCCCTCGTCAACACGGTGCGCGTCGCGTCGGTCGTGCTCCTCGCGGCGCTCCTCACGCTCACGACCCGCACGGACGAGCTCCTCTCCGCACTCGAGCGCCTCCTGCGACCGCTCTCGCGGTTCGGCGCGGATCCGTGGCGGATCGCGTTCACGCTCTCCCTCACGATCGCGCTCGTGCCCGTCGTGGCCGACTTCGCACGGCGCATCCGCGAGGCACAGCGCGCGCGGGGCGTGAGGCTCGGATTCCGGGCCGTGCTGCCGCTGCTCGTGATGTCGCTGCGCCATGCCGACGGCGTGGCCGACGCGCTGACCGCCCGCGGGGTCGCGTGATGCCCGTGCGCGTGGGGGAGCACCTCGTCCACGGCGCGGTCGTCGACGCTCAGACGCGGTGCGCGCACTGGCACGGACCGCGCGACGTCCTCGCCATCCGCTTCCCGTGCTGCCGCCGCTGGTATCCGTGCCACTCCTGCCATGAGGAGGCGGCCGGCCACCCGGGCGAGGTGTGGCCCGCGGATGCCGCGGGTGAGCACGCGCTCCTGTGCGGCCGCTGCGGCGAGACGTCGACCATCGCGGAGTACCTCTCGTCCTCGACGTGCGCGCGCTGCGGCGGGGCCTTCAACGAGCGCTGCCGCCTCCACCACGACCTCTACTTCGCGTAGGCGCCTCTCCCAGGAGGCTGAGCGGCGCCCCCGCCTATACTGGGAGGCTGGCCGTTCGGCCGCAGAACCCCCGGAGAGAAACTGGTGCCGCTGTGCTCGCCGTGCACGACCTCGAGATCCGCGTCGGAGCCCGACTCCTCATGTCGGGAGTGGACTTCCGCGTCGGCCCCGGCGACAAGGTCGGGCTCGTCGGCCGCAACGGGGCGGGCAAGACGACCCTGACGAAGGTGCTCGCCGGCGATCTCATCCCCTCCGACGGCACGGTCACGAAGTCGGGCGAGATCGGCTACCTGCCGCAGGACCCGCGCTCCGGCGACCCCGAGGAGACCGCGCGCACGCGCATCTTCAACGCGCGCGACCTCGGCGACCTGGCCGCGGGCATCCGCGAGTCGTCGGAGCGGATGGCGGATGACGACGCCGCCGTCGCCGAGAAGGCGATGAAGCGCTATGCGCGCCTCATGGAGCGGTTCGAGGCGCTCGGCGGCTACGCCGCCGAGGCGGAGGCCGCGTCGATCGCGCACAACCTGTCGCTTCCCGACCGCATCCTCGATCAGCCCCTCAAGACGCTGTCAGGCGGTCAGCGGCGTCGCATCGAGCTCGCGCGCATCCTGTTCTCCGACGCCGAGACGATGATCCTCGACGAGCCCACAAACCACCTCGACGCCGACAGCGTCATCTGGCTGCGCGAGTTCCTCAAGACCTACAAGGGCGGGCTGATCGTCATCAGCCATGACGTCGAGCTCGTCGGGGAGACCGTCAACCGGGTCTTCTACCTCGACGCGAACCGCCAGGTCATCGACATCTACAACATGGGCTGGAAGCACTACCAGCGCCAGAGGGTCGCCGACGAGGAGCGCCGCAAGAAGGAGCGCGCGAACGCCGAGAAGAAGGCGTCGGTGCTGCAGCAGCAGGCAGCGCGCTTCGGGGCGAAGGCGTCGAAGGCCGCGGCCGCGCACCAGATGGTCGCACGGGCCGAGAAGCTCCTCGCGGGTCTCGAGGAGGTGCGCCAGGAGGACCGGGTCGCCAAGCTCCGCTTCCCGAAGCCCGCGCCGTGCGGCAAGACGCCGCTCATGGCGTCGAGCCTGTCGAAGTCGTACGGCGCACTCGAGATCTTCGCGGGCGTCGACCTCGCGATCGACCGCGGCTCGAAGGTCGTCGTGCTCGGTCTCAACGGCGCCGGCAAGACGACGCTCCTGCGCATCCTCGCGGGCGTCGACAAGAGCGACACGGGTCGCATCGAACCCGGACACGGCCTGAAGATCGGCTACTACGCGCAGGAGCACGAGAACCTCGATGTCAAGCGGTCGGTGCTCGAGAACATGGTCTCGGCGGCACCGAACCTCAACGAGACAGAGGCGCGCAAGGTGCTCGGGTCGTTCCTGTTCACGGGCGACGACGTGCACAAGCCCGCCGGAGTGCTCTCGGGCGGCGAGAAGACGCGACTCTCGCTCGCGACGCTCGTCGTGTCGTCTGCGAACGTGCTGCTTCTCGACGAGCCCACCAACAACCTCGACCCCGCGTCGCGCGATGAGATCCTCGGAGCGCTCGCGCACTACGAAGGCGCCGTCGTGCTCGTGTCGCATGACGAGGGCGCGGTCGAGGCGCTGAACCCCGAGCGCGTCCTGCTGCTGCCCGATGGCGTCGAGGACATCTGGAACAAGAGCTACCTCGACCTCATCACCCTCGCGTAGGGCCGGAGCGGCGCTCGCGTAGCGGGCCGATCAGCGGCCGTCGATGAGGGCGTCCTCCTCGTCGGCGTCGCGATCGCGTCGTCGCGCGCGGCGAGGGGGCGTCGGATCGTCATCGTCCTCGTCGCCGAGCGCGTCATCGCGCCGTGCGCGGACCTCGGTGCGGATCATGTAGCCGATGAAGACGAACCCCATGATCGCGAAGAGGATCCACTGGATCGCGTACGACAGGTGCGGCCCCGGGTCGATCTCGGGTGCCTCGAGCGCGTGCGGGCGCGTCGCGGGCGCCGGATCCTCCGAGACCATGAGCCCGTAGGCGTCGACGATCGTGGCGTCGCCCGCGAGCTCCGCGACGGATGGGAGATGGATGGTCGGGAGCTGCCCCTCGGGCGCGCTGCGGCCGGAGGAGGGAAGCGGCTCGCCCGGCTTGAGGCGCACGGTCACCTCGACCTGCCCCTCGGGCGGGGCCGGGACGGCGTCGGGCAGGGCCCCCTCTCCGGGCGGGAGCCAGCCCCGGTCCACGACGAGGATCCGCCCGTCGTCCACGGCGAACGGCACGAGCACCTCGAACGCGCTCGTCCCGCCCTGGGCGCGGTTGCGGACGAGGAGCTGCTCGTCGGCGAGGTACTCGCCCGTGAGGACGACCGGCCGCCACTCGTCGCCCGGGTCGAAGCCCTCGCCGGGCGGGAGGACCTCGTCGAGCGGGGCCGTCGGCGCGTCGTAGTTCCGCTCGATGAGCGCGTTCGCCGCGGACCGCTGCTCGTTGCGGTCGAACTGCCACTGCGACAGGAACGCGCAGGCGACCGCGAAGAGGATGGCGATGAGGACGTACACGCCCCACCGGCCGAGCCGCGAGCGGATCACGAGGGCTCTCCCATCCCGACGCCCTCGACGACCTCGAGGGGGAAGTCACGGCTCGCGAGGAAGTCCCGCAGGAAGTCGACGTGCGCGTCGCACGCGAGCCAGGTCTTCCGGCGGTCGGCCGCGTGGATCTTCGGATTGCGCCAGAGGATGCTCCAGGTCGCGCTCTCGCGGCACCCGGCGCGCGAGCACACGGGTTCGTCGAACCCGCCGCCGAATCCGATCACGCGCGGCCGTCCTCGTCCTCGTCGGCGCGAGCCGCGCCATCCGCTCGGCCGCTCTCGGAGATGCGGAAGACGCCGGGGCTCCCGGGCGCCTCGGAAGGCGTCGAAGCCGCGGGGAGCGCCTGCTGCTCGGGCGCCTGCGCATGCGCGACGCGGCCGGCCTGAGCGGCGTTCGCGATCACGACCGCGATGTAGGGGAGCACGACGGCGCCGATGGCGAAGAGGAACGTGTACCAGCCGTAGGGCACGACGACCACCATGAGGACGAGGCAGAGCGTGCGCACGCCCATCGTCAGGAGGTAGGTGCGCATGCGGTGCGACTCGTCATCGCGGGGAGCGCGATCGAGGGAGGTCGCCGACTGCGGCTGCGGCTTGCGGATCTTCACGGTGCTCTCAGCCTACTTCGCGCCGCCGCGCGCGGGCCGTGAGACGGCGGGAGCGCGGCCCGCATAAGCTGGTCCGGTTCCATCGGCCCAGAACACCGGGAGTCCAGCTGTGACCACTGATCGCGTCGTCCTCGTCACCGGCGGCAACCGCGGCATCGGCCGCGCCATCGCCGAGCGCTTCGTGTCGGAGGGGTACCGGGTCGCCGTCACGGCGCGCAGCGGCGAGGGGCCCGAGGGCGCGCTCACGGTCCGCGCCGACGTGACCGACTCCGCATCGCTCGACGCCGCGTTCACCGAGGTGGAGGAGAAGCTCGGCAACGTCGAGATCCTCGTCGCGAACGCCGGCATCACGAAGGACACGCTCATGCTGCGGATGAGCGAGGAGGACTTCGACGCGGTCGTGGGCACGAACCTCGGCGGGTCGTTCCGCGTCGTCAAGCGCGCGCTCAAGGGGATGATCCGGGCCCGCTTCGGGCGCGTCATCCTCATCTCGAGCGTCGTCGGGCTGTACGGCTCGGCCGGCCAGGTGAACTACGCGTCGTCCAAGAGCGCCCTCGTCGGCTTCGCGCGCTCGCTCACACGCGAGCTCGGCGCCCGCGGGATCACCTCGAACGTCGTCGCCCCGGGGTTCATCGAGACCGACATGACGGCCGAGCTCCCCGAGGAGACGCAGGCCGAGTACCGCAAGGCCATCCCGCTCGGCCGCTACGGAAGCGCCGACGAGGTCGCTGGCGTGACGGCCTGGCTCGCGTCGGACGCCGGGTCGTACATCTCCGGCGCCGTCATCCCGGTCGACGGCGGACTCGGCATGGGGCACTGAGCCCGCTCGTCACGGCAGCAGCGGGATGACCTCGCACAGGTCGACCGGACCGATGGCGAGGGGCGCCGCCTGACGCACCGCCGGCTTCGCGTTGAAGGCGATGCCGAGCCCGGCGGCCGCGATCATCCGGAGGTCGTTCGCGCCGTCGCCGATCGCGATCGTGCGGCGGAGGGGCACGTCGTGCTCCTCCGCCCAGGCGCGCAGCGACGCCGCCTTCGCGTCGGCGTCGACGATCGCGCCGTCGACCTCGCCCGTGAGCACGCCGTCGTCGGCTCGCAGCCGGTTCGCGCGCCAGACATCGACGCCCAGGTCGGGTGCGACGGTGTCGAGGATCTCGTGGAACCCGCCCGAGACGACCCCGACCATCCCGCCCCGCTCGTGCACGGCGGCGACGAGCTCGCGCACTCCCGGTGTCGGCTCGATGCGCGCGAGCACGCGCGCGAAGGATGCGACCGGCACGCCGGCGAGCGCCTTCACGCGCGACCGCAGGCTCTCGGAGAAGTCGACCTCGCCGCGCATCGCGGCCTCGGTGGCCGCCGCGACCTCGGGGCCGCGACCGGCCTCGTCGGCGATCAGCTCGATCACCTCATTGCGGATGAGCGTGGAATCGGCATCGAGGACGACGAGAAAGCGGGTCACGATCAACGAGGGTAGCGGGCGCGCCACGGACGAGCCGACCCGAGCGCCTCGGTAGGCTGGAGGCATGCTCCCCGTGCTCTCGTTCGACGGCGTCGTGGTGCGCCGCAGTGGTCGCAACATCGTCGACGGCATCAGCTGGACCGTCAACGACGACGAACGCTGGGTCGTCCTCGGCCCCAACGGCGCCGGAAAGACCACCCTCCTGCAGATGGCCGACGCGTACCTGCACCCGACCTCCGGCACCGTCGACATCCTCGACGAGCGCCTCGGGCGCACGGATGTCTTCGAGCTGCGTCCGCGCATCGGCTTCGCCTCGAGCGCGCTCGCCAAGCGGATCCCCGCGGAGGAGACTGTGCTGAACACGGTGCTCACGGCGGCGTACTCGGTCACCGGCCGGTGGAACGAGGAGTACGAGGGGATCGACGAGCGCCGCGCCCTGCGCGTGCTCGCCGAGTGGCGACTCGACCACCTCGCCGACCGCGAGTTCGGCACGCTCAGCGACGGGGAGCAGAAGCGCGTGCAGATCGCCCGCGCGATCATGACCGACCCCGAGCTGCTCCTCCTGGATGAGCCCACGGCGAGCCTCGACCTCGGAGCGCGCGAGGTCCTCCTCGAGCTCCTCAGCGGCTACGCGGCCGCTCCCGGGACGCCGGCGATGATCATGGTGACGCACCACGTCGAGGAGATCCCCGTCGGCTTCACGCACGTGCTCCTGCTGCGCGACGGCAAGGCGGTGGCCGCGGGCCCGATCCGCGACACGCTCACGGCCGAGAACCTCACCGCGACGTTCGGTCTCGACATCACGGTCGCCGAGCAGGACGGACGGTACGCGGCTCGCGCGGTGTCCGCGTCCGACGTCTGATAAGCTTGGGCTTTGGTGCTTCTGCGCCCGCAGACTTTCTCATCCGATCGAATCGATCCCGCAAGGACAACCATGAAGACTGACATCCACCCGACGTACCAGCCGGTCGTTTTCCGTGACCTCGGCTCGGGCGAGACCTTCCTCACCCGTTCGACCGCCACGAGCGACAAGACGATCGAGCTCGACGGCGTCGAGTACCCCGTCATCGACGTGGAGATCTCGTCGGCGTCGCACCCGTTCTACACGGGCAAGCAGCGCATCATGGACTCGGCCGGCCGCGTCGAGAAGTTCAACCAGCGCTTCAAGGGCTTCGGCGGCTCCAAGTAAGTCGTCTCGTCCACGAGGAAAGGCCCCGCTTCGGCGGGGCCTTTCCTCGTCTCGGTCACTCGTCGATCTCGATCGTGACGGTGCCGTCGTCGAAGTCGATGACGCCCGGCCCCTTGTCCGGAGAGGGCGCGGGGACGGGCACGATCTGGAGAGCGCGCCACGCCTCATCCGCTTCGTGCGCGCTGGGGCGCCAGACGGCGTCGAACCCGCCGCCGATGGCGGAGACGGGGTACTTGCGACGCAGGCGATCATCGTCCATGGGCTCACCCTAGGCGGTCCGTCGGGCGGCGGCGAGGTCGCGCACCCGCCGGAGTCAGGCGACGAGCGCCCAGACGCCGGCGACCGCGGAGGCGGCCGCGAGCACGAGGGCGGCGCCGATGAGCACTGCGTGCACGGTGTAGAAGGCCGTCCTGCGGCCCTGCTCATCGCGTGCACGGGGGTCCGCTGTCACCCGCTTCCAGAAGCGCGGCCACACCACGACGTTGAAGACGGCGTTGACGAGGAGCAGCACGGCGAGGAGGACGGTCACCCTGCGAGTCTACGAGCCGGTTTGTAGGCTCGACGCCATGGCCATCCGCATCCGCCCCGTCGCTCCGCAGGATCTCGCCGATGTCGAGCGGATCGAGAACGAGGCGGATCGCCTGCTCGTCGACCTGCTCGCCCCGGAGCGGTGGGATCCGGCGCCGGCCGGGGCGGATCGGGTTGCGCAGCCCGGGTTCCTCCTGGTCGCGGAGGGTGACGCGCTCGTCGGGTTCGCGCATGTGCTCGAGGTGGACGGAGCCGCGCATCTCGAGCAGCTGTCGGTGCTGCCCGCCTTCGGTCGTCAGGGGATCGGGCGTCGCCTCGTCGATGCCGTGAAGGACGAGGCGCGGCGGCGCGGACACGCATCCATGACCCTGCGGACCTTCGCGGAGGTGCCCTGGAACGCGCCGTTCTACGCGAGGTGCGGGTTCATCGAGGAGCAGCCGACGACGGCGTTCGAGCGAGGTCTCGTGGCCACGGAGCAGCGGCTCGGGCTGGACCGGCTCGGTCGTCGGATCCAGATGCGCGCCGTATTGCATCGGTCATAGATTCGATCGAGAGTTATCCACAGTTTGGGATTGTTCGGTGGAATGTCCGATGGGGTGGGTAGTGTGGGGGTATGTCGAGGACGATGCCGCGGGAGGATGCGGGGGTGGGTTGGGAGCTCACCCCGGCGGAGGTCGCGGTGACGCGTTCGGCGGTGGAGCGGGCGCGTCGGGCGCGGGCTTTGCGGGCGGAGGCGGATGCGCTGGAGATTGAGGCGCTGGCTGAGGCGGGGGAGGTCGCGCGGGCGCAGCTGGAGAGGTCGGGGGCGGCCTCGTCGCGGTATGACTTCCCGTTCCGGGCGATGGCGGGGGAGTTCGCGGCGGCTCTGGGGGAGTCGAAGGGGCGGATGCAGACCCGCATCTCGGATGCGATGGTGTTGGTGGGGTCGTTCCCGGAGACGTTCGCGGCGCTGGAGGGTGCGCGGATCACGGGTCGGCACGCGGACGTGATCCGGCAGGTCGGGATGCGGCTGCCGGATGGGCTGCGGGAGGTGTTCGAGGCTGCGGCCGTCGGGTACGCGGAGGGTGCGACGCCGTTCGAGACGCGGGTGTTCGCGGAGGCTCTGGCGGAGAGGTTGGATCCGCGGTCGTTCTCGGATCGGCATCGGTCGGCGATGGCGCGGCGGGGTGTGTGGGTGAAGGTGCTCCCGGATGGGACGCAGGCGCTGGAGATCGTGGGCGAGGCGACCCGGATCCAGGCGATCGCCCGGGCCCTGCGCCAGCAC
>NZ_JBAKGU010000010.1:0-145836 GCF_049065455.1 Microbacterium sp. SA156 | reverse complement strand
CGCACCCCCGGGTGCCGCAACCTCGCCCTCACCGCCGACCTGGATCACACCATCCCGTACGCCCAGGGCGGTGTCACGGACGTGGGCAACCTCGCCTGCCTGTGCGAGGGATGCCACCAGGACAAGCACCACACGCCCTGGCAGGTCCGGCAGCTCGGCGACGGCGTCCTGGAATGGACCAGCCCCGCCGGACACACCTACACCGAGAAGCCACCCCCACAGGCCCGCGCGGAAGCCACCCCGACCCCGCTCATCGCCGACGCCCTCGCCCGCCACCACCGCGACCGCGAGCAGGCCGAGCAGCGCGAACGCGAGCGCGAGCAGGAACAGCACCAGCGCGAACGCGAGCGCGAGCAGCGCCAGCGGGAACGCGAACAGCACCAGCGGGAGGAGGAGCAGCGCCAGAGGGAGCAGCAGGAGCAGGAGCGGGAGCGGCGACTGCACCTCGAGATCGAACAGGACATCCAGGAATGGCTCCGCCACTACTGGACAACCCCCGAATACCTCGCCCAAGCCCTCCTCGACGCCGACGACATCGCCCACAACGAAGACCTCGACCACGGCCCCGACACACCCGCACGCATCGAACCGCAACCGCAGCTCGCCACAGCAGCACACTGAACCCGGCCCGCCAGCCGCCCGCCGGTGCGGATGCGGACGTATGGCGGCGGGATGGCGCCAAGATGAACACGTCGACGACAACACGCCAGGCGCGATGTCTTCGACGGCCGTGTCGAGTCGGATGCTTTGGGGTTCCTCGTTTCGTCCGTAGGTTGCTGCGAGCTCACGACTTCGACCTATGGACGAGGCACCCGACCCGCGTCGCGCAGGGCATATATGCGGTAGCCCGAAAGCCAGGGCATGAGTACCTACGCTTTTCCTGCCACCGTCAGCAAGCTGGAAGGATGCCAGAGCCGCACTCCGACGCGTCGTTGAAGGTGGGGCGCCGCATCGCCCAGCTGCGACACGCGGCGACCCTGAGCGCGAAGAAGCTGGCGGAGTGCGCAGACCTCGATCTCACCCATCTGCAGCGGATCGAGAAGGGCGCGGGCAACCCGACGCTCTACACCCTGCTCCAGATCGCCGTCGCGCTCGAGGTGGAGGTCGGAGAGCTCCTCGTCGACCTCGACGCGGAAGACCTGCCTCAGGGCCGGCGGCCCTACGGATACTCGCGCCGTGACGAGTTCCGGCGTCAGCCCCGAACGTGGGGCTGACCGACCGCGCGCGTCAGAGACAGAACCGCCACAGGTATTCGTCGTCCTCACCCGGACGGAACCAGGCGAGCGTCACGAGCGTCGACGCGAGGGCGCGCTCGCACAGGCAGAGCTCGCAGATCTCCTCCGGCAGCACGAGTCCCCAGTGCTCGCTGGATGGCGGCGTCACATCGTCGTGCACGAACGCCCGCACGAAGTCGGCCGGCTCGCGCGATGCATTGAGCACGCGCGGATGGGCGGGGTCCGCTCGGTCTACGCGCCAGGGCACGCGATACGGGGGATCGAACCGTCGTGAGGGGAGCGGCGTGAGCATGCCGTGACGCTACGAGCGGCCTCGGACGAGCACGCGCGAGGGACGGCGGGCTGTCCACACCCGAAGGCGGGCACGCCGTCGTATCGACGGCTGTGCACGCGGCGTCGGCTACGGACGCTCGTCGCTCACGTCGCGCTCGTCGCTCGTGTCGACGTCCGCGGCCGGAGTGCCCGCGACATCCGCGTCGTCACGCCGCCCGCGCGGCAGGGCGCGTCCGACGGTATCGCGCCCGAGTCGCGCGACGCCGCGGCCGACGGCTCCGACGCCCGAGCCCATCGAGCCCGCCGCCGCGCGCAGCGAAGCGCCTGCCGTCTGGATCCCTCGCAGAGCGACGCTCTCGATCCGCTCCGCTCCCGGCTTGGGGGCGAGCCAGTCCGGAAGCCGCTCCGGGGCCGGGCCGAACGCCTTGCGCGACGCGGCGACGACGCGTCGACCGAGGAGGTGGTTGCCGACACCGCCCACGGCCGCGCCGACGCCGAACGGCAGCGCCTTGCCGACGACACTCGCGCCCCCGCGCACCGCGAACTGGTGGATGAACGCGGTCTTGAGACGGTCGACGATCGGCGCGAGAGCCGCGCGGGGGAGCGTCTTCGTGATGAGGTCGCCCCAGTGCGCCGACAGCGACGTGCCCTTGCCGACGACCTGCGCGGCGAGGTGCCGCACGAGATCGACGCCCTCCTCGCCCATCATCAGGGTGAGCACGAGCGCGCGGGCGCGATTCGGATCCTCGACGGCGAATCCGTGCAGCTCGGCAAGCGACTGGGCATAGAGGGCCGTCGCCTCGACGAACCCCACCGTCTCGACGCCCGACAGGGCGAGCGTGACGCCGGTGCCGACACCCGGGACGACGGCGGCGGCCCCGACGGCCGCCCCGCCCGACGTGACGCCCAGGAGATAGCGGCGCTCGAGCATCCGCACGATCTGAGCGGGCGTCGCCTCCGGATGCCGCAGTCGGATGGAGCGCAGGTGAGCGAGCACGAGGGGACGCTGCACGCCGAGCACCCGATCGAGCGCACGGATCGCGAACGGATGCTCCTCCGAGCCGACGGGCGGAAGCCCGCCGCTCCAGGGCGCGTCGTCCGGAAGCGAGTGGATGCGGTGAACCTTGTCGGCCATCACGCCGATGCTACCCGGCCGCCCCCTGGCGACGGTCAGAGGAGTGCCGCGTTGGCCCGCTCGAGGTCCTCGGCGAAGTCCACCTCGACGGCGTACAGGTCGGACACGTCCATCGGGAGGAGGCGCAGCCCGTCCTTGGCGATCGCGAGCTCGAGGCCGCGCTCGAAGTAGTCCTGGTCGTCGACGCGCGACAGCTGGCGCATGAAGGCGCGCTTGTCCCGCTGCGAGATGTAGTTGATGCCCACGGCCTCGCCGATGCCGCCGACGACGGTCTTCGAGAGCTCGTCGATCCAGCCCTCGGGCGTGACCGTGTACTTGACCTCCTCGTCGCTCACCTTGGCGGTGTTGACGGTCACGAAGGACTGGTCGGCCTGGATGTTGCCGATCGCGCGGTCGAGGATGCGCGGGTCGAAGACGACATCGCCGTTCATCCAGAGCACGCCGCCGCGGCCGGTCGCCGAGAGGGCGCGGAGGAGGCTCTTCGAGGTGTTGGTCTGGTCGTACCGCTCGTTGTAGACGTAGTTCGCGTCGGGGAAGCGCTCGACGATGTCCTCCGCGCGGTAGCCGACCACGGTCGTGATGCGGGCGTCGTCGCCGAAGGCCGCGCGGATGTTCTCGTGCTGCTGCTGCATGATCGAGCGTCCGTCGCTGAGAACCGTGAGGGACTTGGGCAGGACGCGGCCGAGGCGCGATCCCATGCCTGCGGCGAGGATGACGGTCTGGATGGTCATGCGTGACTCCCCTTGATCGGTTCAGTCCGGGTTCATCGAAGATTCACGACGAACTGGCTCTTTCAGGGTAGCGAAGAGGCTGTGGATGAGCGACAATGCGGTCCCCATCGGCGGCACTTTGCCAGGACTCCTCCGGGAGGTCGTGACCGGATCGTGATGACCGGGGGCTCCCGATGCGACTTGATACCGTGGGGCGGTGACCGAGGCAGAGATCCGCGAAACCGAGCCGGGGAGCCCTGCGCTGACGCTCCAGGGCGTGTCCAAGTCGTACGGCGGAACGCATGCCGTCGCCGGCATCGACCTCGAGGTACCCGCAGGCATGTACTACGGCCTCCTGGGGCCGAACGGCGCGGGGAAGACGACGACGCTGTCGATGATCTCCGGCCTGCTGCGCCCCGACCGCGGCGAGATCCGGGTGTGCGGCGTCGATCTGCGCACGCACCCGCGCGACGCGAAGAAGCGGATGGGCGTGCTCCCCGACCGTCTGCGGACGTTCGATCGGCTCACGGGCCGGCAGCTGCTGTACTACACGGGCATGCTCCGGGGAATGAAGCCCGGGGTGGTCGCGGACCGCACGGCCGACCTCGCGGGCGCGCTCGACCTCGGCGACGCGCTCGGCCGCGTGGTCTCCGACTACTCGGCCGGCATGACGAAGAAGGTGATGCTCGCGGCCGCGATGATCCACTCGCCGCAGCTCCTCGTGCTCGACGAGCCCTTCGAGGCCGTCGACCCGGCGTCTGCGGCGAAGGTGCTCGAGATCCTCGACGCGTACGTCGCGAGCGGGGGCACCGTGCTCCTCTCCAGTCACGGCATGGATCTCATCGAGAAGGTGTGCACGCGCGTGGCGGTGCTCGTCGCCGGACAGGTGCTCGAGGAGGGCACGGTCGACGAGGTCAAGGGCGACCTCACCCTCGAGCAGCGCTTCGTCGAGCTCGCCGGCGGACTCGGCGAGGTGGAGGGGCTCGAGTGGCTGCACACGTTCTCCGACTGAGGGCCGCGCTTCTCGTCGGCGCATTCCGCGAGCCGGGCCGCACGATCCCTCGGGCGATCGGCTTCCTCGCGCTCGTCATCGGCACCGCCGTCACGGCCTCGCGCGCGCTCGCGCTGCCGTCGCTTCCCGACGGCGTCGCGGCGACCGCGCTCGTGCTCTCGGCGGCAGGGCTCGTGCTCTCCTTCGCGATCGCTCCCGCGCTGACGGCGACCGTCGACCCGCTGGATCCGCGCCGGTTCCGCACGCTGGGCGCTGCGCCCGACCCGCTGGCGGCCGTCCTGCTCCTCGCGTCGCTCGTGAGCGTGCCGACGTGGCTGCTGCTCGTCTACGAGGTCGTCGCGACGACCGTCTGGACGCAGCTCGGCGCATCCGCCGGCAGCGCGATCGCGGGCGCAGTCCTCCATCTTCTTGCGTGCGTGCTCGTGGCGCGCGTCGTGATGGCGCTGCGTGCCGCTCTCGGCGGACAGGGACGGCCGGCCGACGCCGCGGGCGTGTTCGTCGTGGCACTCGTCGTCGCGAGCGTGCCGGCGACGATCGCCTCCGCCGCGGTCTGGTCGCCCGGCGCCGCACGGGCCCTCGGCCGCGTCGCGGGGCTCATCGCGGTGCTCGTGCCGGGGACGGCGCTGCCTGCCGGCGAGGCCTCGGGCAGCGGGTCGGTCGGCCTGGCCGTCGCGATCGTGGTCGTCGCCGCGCTCGCGGTCGCGTGGGTCGCGCTCGTCCGCCGCCTCCTCACGACGATCGAGCATCCCGTGGTGGCCCGCGGAGGTGCGGGACTCGGATGGTTCGCGCTGCTTCCTCGGACGGCGACCGGAGCGATCGCGGCGCGCAGCCTCGTGTACGGCCTGCGCGACAGCCGCTACCTCGCGAATCTCCTCGTCATCCCGGTCGCCGGCATCCTGCCGGTCATCCCGCTGCTCGTCGCGGGCGTCCCGATCGAGGTCGCCGCGCTCGTCCCGGTGCCGCTCATGGCTCTCTTCTACGGCTGGCTGCCGCACAACGACCTCGCGTACGACGCCTCCGCGGTGTGGCTCCACATCGCGAGCGGCGTGCGCGGCGTCGCCGACCGGGCCGGCCGGCTCGCGCCGGTCGTGCTCATCTCGGTGCCCGTCCTCGCGGTCGCGACCGCCCTCTCCATCCTCGTGAGCGGACGCGGCGACGCCCTGCTGCCGGTCGTCGGGGTCACCGCAGCGCTCCTCCTGTCGGGCTTCGGGCTCTCGAGCATCGCGTCGGTCGTCGCGCCGTACGCCGTGGCGCGGCCCGGCGACGGACCGTTCCAGCAGCCGCAGCGCACCGACTCGACGGGCGCCTGGTCGCAGGCCCTCGTGCTGCTGGGCGCGCTCGCCGCGAGCGCGCCGACCGTCTGGCTCGCGTGGCTCGCGATCGCGGACAGCAAGGTCGAGTCGGTCGCCGTGCTCTGGACGGGACTCGGCTCCGGGGCCGCCGTCCTCCTCATCGGCATCGGGATCGGCGCCGCCGTGTTCGACGTGCGCGGCACCCGCATCATGGAGTTCGCGGGCGCAACCTGACGCCGGAGCCCGCCACGGGCATCCGCCGCGCGATTAGACTGCAGGTCATGAGCACCCCGCTTGACAGTCCCGACCAGGGCGGCACGGCACTCCTCGACCGCGAGCTCGAGGAGCTCCTCCGCGAGGAGACCATCGAGCCCGGAGACCACGAGCGCTTCTCGCACTACGTCAAGAAGGACAAGATCCTCGAGTCGGCGATCACCGGCAAGCCGGTGCGCGCGCTGTGCGGGAAGAAGTGGACTCCCGGGCGCGACCCCGAGAAGTTCCCCGTGTGCCCCACGTGCAAGGAGATCTACGAGTCCATGCAGAAGTGAGACGAGCCGCCGGCGCAGAGGCCGGCGGCTCGTCTCGTCTCAGCGGTCGCCGGCGTCGGCGAACACCGTGGGGATGGCGGGATCGGACTTGCTGAGCGCGAGGGCGCGCACGGGCAGCTCCTCCCGGACGGCGAGGTGATGCGCGCGCGCCGCCTGGACGCCCTCGGGACCCTCGTATGCCGCGTGGAACGCGCCGCGATCGACGAGCGTGACCTGGAGCATGCGCCCGCCCTCGACGTCGGCCGCCGTCGGCAGCTCCTCGAACCCGTCGGCGATCTCGACGTACTCGTCGCGCGCCACGCCGTCCTCGAGGCGGCGGAACGCCCGCTTCCGACCGCCCTGGGAGCCCTTGCCCTCCGCCTTCTTCGCGACCGCGACCCATCCGCCCGACGCGTCCTGACGCGCGACGAGCTTGTAGACCATCCCCGCGGTCGGATAGCCCGACCCCGTGACGACCGAGGTGCCGACGCCGTACGCGTCGACGGGCGATGCGGCGAGAGCGGCGATGGCGTACTCGTCGAGATCGCTCGTGACGGTGATCCGCGTCTCGGTGGCGCCGAGTGCGTCGAGCTGGGCGCGCACCTCGGCTGCGACGATTGGGAGGTCGCCCGAGTCGATCCGCACGCCGCCGAGCCCGGTGCCGGCGACCGCGACCGCGCGCTCCACGCCGCGGCGGATGTCGTAGGTGTCGACGAGCAGGGTCGTGCCGCTGCCGAGGGCCGCGATCTGCGAGCGGAAGGCGTCCTCCTCGGTGTCGTGGAGGAGCGTCCACGAGTGCGCGGCGGTGCCCATGGTCGGGATGCCCCACTGGCGGCCGGCCTCGAGATTGCTCGTCGCGCCGAAGCCGGCGATGTAGGCCGCGCGCGCGGCAGCGACCGCCGACTGCTCGGCCGCCCGGCGCGAGCCCATCTCGGCGAGGGGCCGGTCGCCGGCGGCGATGCTCATCCGCGCAGCGGCCGTCGCGACGGCCGCGTCGTGATTCATCACACTCAGAGCAAGCGTCTCGAGGATGACGGCGTCGGCGAACGAGCCCTCGATCGTGAGGATGGGGGAGCCGGGGAAGTAGAGCTCGCCCTCGCGGTAGCCCGTGATGGTCCCGCCGAAGCGGTAGCTCTCGAGGTACCGCACGGTCTCCGCGCTCACGACGTGCTCGTCCCGCAGGAAGCGCAGCTCGTCCTCGCCGAAGCGGAACTCGCGCAGGAGGGAGAGGAGGCGACCCGTGCCCGCCACGACGCCGAAGCGGCGCCCGCCCGAGAGGCGCCGGGCGAAGAGCTCGAAGACGCAGTGCCGGTCGGCGGTGCCGTCGCGCAGCGCGGCGTCGAGCATGGTCAGTTCGTAGCGGTCCGTCAACAGGGCCGTGGAGGCGCTCATGGCGGTCAGCCTACCGGCGTGCGCGAGCTGCTCCGGCCCGGCGGGTACGCTGGGACATCGTGAACAACGCGCCGATCGGGATCTTCGACTCGGGCGTCGGCGGCCTCACGGTGGCCCGTGCGATCGGCGACCAGCTGCCGCGCGAGTCGATGCTGTACATCGGCGACACGCTGCACTCGCCGTACGGGCCGAAGCCGATCGCCGACGTCCGCCGCTATGCGCTCGAGGTGCTCGACACCCTCGTCGACCAGGGCGTGAAGATGCTCGTGATCGCCTGCAACACGGCGTCCGCCGCGATGCTGCGCGACGCCCGAGAGCGGTACGACGTGCCCGTCGTCGAGGTCATCGGGCCGGCCGTGCGCACGGCCATCGCGGCGACCCGCAACGGCCGGATCGGTGTGATCGGCACGGAGGGGACGATCGGCTCCGGCGCGTATCAGGACATGCTCGGCGTGAACCCCGGGGTCGAGGTGTTCACCGCCGCCTGCCCGCGCTTCGTGGAGTTCGTGGAGGCCGGCGTGACCGATTCGCCCGAGCTGCTCGCGGCCGCCGAGGAGTACCTCGCGCCGCTGCGGCGTGCGGGCGTCGACACCCTCGTGCTCGGCTGCACGCACTACCCGTTCCTCAAGGGCGCGATCAGCTACCTCATGGGCGACGGCGTCTCGCTCGTGTCGAGCGACTCCGAGACCGCGAAGGACGTCTACCGCCAGCTCGTGTCGGGCGACCTCCTCGCCGACCCGTCGGCGACGCCCGTCCACACCTACGAGGCGACCGGAGCCGACACCGAGACGTTCACGGCACTCGCCAACCGCCTGCTCGGCCGCGAGGTGCGCGATGTGCGCCTCGTGCGCACGGGCGCGATCGACCTCCCCCGATGAGAGAAGAGGACACCATGACCCAGCGCGCCGACGGCCGCACCCCCGACCAGCTGCGTCCCATCACGATCGAGCGGGGCTGGAGCAGCCAGGCCGAGGGATCGGCTCTCATCAGCTTCGGGGACACCAAGGTCCTGTGCACGGCCTCCTTCACGAACGGCGTGCCCCGGTGGCTCACCGGCCAGGGGCGCGGCTGGGTCACCGCCGAGTACGCGATGCTCCCGCGCGCCACGAACGAGCGGAACCAGCGCGAGAGCGTGAAGGGCAAGATCGGCGGGCGCACGCACGAGATCTCGCGCCTCATCGGCCGCGCGCTGCGCGCCGTGGTCGACACGAAGGCGCTCGGCGAGAACACGATCGTCATCGACTGCGACGTGCTCCAGGCCGACGGCGGCACCCGGACGGCCGCGATCACGGGCGCGTACGTCGCACTCGCGGACGCGATCGAGTGGGGGCGCGACAAGCGGTTCGTCGGGCAGAAATCGCGCGTCCTGCTCGACTCGGTCGCGGCGGTCTCGGTCGGCATCATCGACGGCGTCCCCATGCTCGACCTCCCGTACGTCGAGGACTCGCGCGCCGAGACCGACATGAACGTCGTCGTCACCGGGCGCGGTCTGTTCGTCGAAGTGCAGGGCACGGCCGAGGGCGCGCCGTTCGACAAGCGCGAGCTCGACGCGCTTCTCGAGCTGGGCGTGAACGGGTGCGCTGAGCTGCGCCGCCACCAGCTCGCTGCCCTGGGGCAGGAGGCGTGAGCCGGCGCATCGTCCTCGCGACGCACAACGCCCACAAGGTCGCGGAGTTCCAGGGCATCGTCGCCAGCACGCGACCCGACTTCGAGGTCGTCTCCTATGACGGACCCGAGCCGGTCGAGGACGGCACGACCTTCGCCGAGAACGCGCTCATCAAGGCCCGCGCGGCGGCCGCCCACACGGGGCTCCCCGCGCTCGCCGATGACTCCGGCGTGTGCGTCGACGTGCTGGGCGGCTCGCCCGGCGTGTTCTCGGCGTACTGGGCCGGGCACGCGAAGGACGACGCGGCGAACCTCGCGCTCCTGCTGGATCAGATCTCCGACATCTCCGACCCGCACCGTGGCGCGCACTACACGTCGGTGATCGCCCTCGTCACCCCCGACGGCGGCGAGCACGTCGTCGAGGGCATCTGGCCCGGGCGCATCGCCCGCGAACCGCGCGGTGCGGGCGGCTTCGGGTACGACCCCGTGTTCGTGCCGGATGGCCAGGGCGCCGACGAGCGCACGGTCGCGGAGTGGACGGCCGACGAGAAGAACGCGGCGTCGCACCGGGCCCGTGCGTTCGCGCAGCTGGGGCCGCTTCTCGCGTCGCTCTGACGTAACGAGAATCATCCCCGTTCCCGACAGCGCGCAGAGCACCCGAGCGGGCGTCCGACGCGCCTAGCCTGGAGTCATGCACGACCACGCACCGGGCATCCGCGGCGCCGACAGCCGTCGGCTGCTGACGATCTCGCTGACCCTCACGGGCGCGGTGTTCGTCGTGCAGGTCGTCGGAGCGATCATGACGGGATCGCTCGCGCTGCTCGCCGACGCCGTGCACATGCTCACCGACGCCGTGGCCCTCGTCGTCGCGCTCATCGCGAGCGCGGTGGCCGCGCGGCCCGCGGACGACCGGCGGACGTACGGATATCAGCGCGCCGAGGTGCTCGGGGCGCTCGTGAACGCCGTCATCCTCATCGTGCTCTGCGTCACGGTCGCGATCGAGGGCGTGCGGCGCCTCCTCTCGCCCGACGCCCACGAGGTGACCGGCGGATGGATGCTCATCGTCGCCCTCGCGGGTCTCGTCGCGAACGGGGTGTCGCTGTGGCTGCTGAGCTCCGCGCAGCGGCACAGCATGAACGTGCGCGGCGCGTACCTCGAGGTGCTGGGCGACCTCGTCGGATCGGCGCTCGTGATCGTGGCCGCCGTCGTCATCCTTCTCACCGGGTGGATGCCCGCCGACGCGATCGCGTCGCTCGCGATCGCGGTGCTCATCGTGCCGCGCGCGATCTCGCTCCTGCGGGAGGTCGTCGGCGTGCTCGCGGAGTCGGCGCCGGCGGGGACCAGCGTCGCCGCCATCCGCGCGCACATCCTCGCGGCCCCCGGTGTCGCGGATGTGCACGACGTCCATGTGTGGCAGCTCACGCGCGGCGCGCCGGTCTTCACGGCGCACGTCGTCGTCGAGCAGTCGGTCATCGACGAGGGGCGCAGCGGCGCGGTCCTGAACGGGCTGCAGGAGTGCCTGGCCGAGCACTTCGACGTCGCGCACTCCACGTTCCAGCTGGAGCAGTCGGGCCACGTCGACCGCGACGACGCGCACTCCTGACCGTCAGCTCCAGCCCGCGACGAGCTCGGCGAACAGCTCGGCGACGTCGTCGTGGCGGGTGAGCCCCGCGCTCTGACCCGTCCACAGCGACAGCAGGTCGCCCCGGTCCTGCACAGCGGCCTCGGCCCGGAAGCGCCCGGTGAGCCAGTTCTGCGCCGGGAAGGGGGCGATCGCTCCCGCGTGCTCGATCTCGCGCACGGCGCGGTTCGGGATGCCGCGGGCGAGGCGCCCGCTCATCGCGCGCGTGAGCACGGTGTCGGCTCCCGATGCGATCGCCGCGCGGTGCGACGCGGGCGCGGCCGAGACCGACGTGCGGAGGAAGGCCGTGCCGACCTGGACCCCGTCGGCGCCGAGGGCGCGCGCGGCGGCCACGCCGCGACGATCGACGATGCCGCCCGCCGCGACGACGGGCACGTCGACCGTGTCGACGACCTGGGGGATGAGGGCGAGCCCGCCCACGAGGGACTCCTCGGGCGGCCGCAGCCACGACACCCGGTGGCCGCCCGCCTCGGCGCCCGTCGCGACGACCGCGTCGACACCGCCGTCGGCGAGGGCGCGCGCTTCCTCGACGGTCGTCGCGGTGCCGAAGATCCGGATGCCCGCGGCGCGCAGGCGCTCGACGTGCGCGGGCGACGGGACCCCGAAGACGACGCTCAGCACATCGGGGCGGGCATCCACGACCGCGTCGAGCTGGTCCTCGAAGGGAGGGAGGAACGACGACGGCTTCTCGGGGACCTCGATCCCGAGCTCGTCGAAGAATCCGCTCACGGCGGCGACCGCCGCCGCGAGATCGACGTCGTCGGGTGCGATCTCGTCGCCGCGCGGCAGCCACAGGTTCACCGCGACGGGGCGCGCCGTCGCCGCGCGCAGAGCGGCGATCGTGTCGCGGATCCGGTCCGGCGCGTAGCCGTACAGCCCGTACGAGCCGAGCCCGCCCGCGTCGCTCACCGCAGCGGTGAGCGCCACGGATGAGACGCCGCCGAACGGCGCGAGGACGACGGGGTGGTCGATGTCGAGCAGGTCTTCGAGGCGTCGGGTCACGGATGCTCCTCCAGATGGTCGCGCAGGACGACGGCGTGGTTGTGCTCGGGGTCGCGTGCTCCGTAGACGAGGGTCACGATGGCGTGCTCCGCGAGCGCGGCGCGCAGCTCGTCCACGGCCGGATTCGCGTCGAGCTCGTCGCGGTAGCGCTGCGCGAACTCCTCGAATCGGGCGGGGTCGCGGTGCCACGCCGTGCGCAGCTCGGGGCTGGGCGCGACGTCCTTGGCCCACGCGTCGAGCGCCGCGCGCTCGCGGGAGACGCCGCGGGGCCACAGCCGGTCCACGAGCACGCGCCATCCGTCGTCCGCCTCCGCCGCGTCATAGACGCGCTTCAGCCGCGTCACACGGGCCATGCCGGTCCGTCCGCCTCGATACGCTCGAACACGGGATCGACGCTACTCCCACCCGCACCACCCGAGGAGCTCCATGACGACCGTCCGTCATCTCGACATCCGCCCGTCCGTCCTCTACGTGGGAACGCCCGTGATGCTGATCGGCACGGTCAACCCCGACGGCACGCCGAACCTGGCGCCCGCGTCGTCGTACTGGGCGCTCGGGTGGATGCTCGTGCTGGGGCTCGAGAACGACGGCCAGACGCAGCGGAACGTGCGCGAGCACCCCGAGCTGACCGTGAACTTCCCGTCGCCCGCGCTCTGGAACGCCGTCGAGGCGATCGCGGACACGACGGGGCGCGTCGACGTGCCGCCCGCGAAGGCGGCGCGCTACCGTCACGTCGCCGACAAGTTCGCCGCCGCCGGCCTGACCCCGCAGCCCTCGCAGCACGTCGCGCCGCCGCGCGTCGAGGAGTGCGCCCTGCAGCTCGAGGCGCGCGTCGCGCGGATCACCGACGGCCTCGGCGACTACGCGATCGTGGAGGCGGAGGTGCAGGCCGTGCACGCCGACCCTCGGATCGTCGCGCCCGGCACGGATCACATCGACCCACGGCTCTGGGAGCCGACCATCTACAGCTTCCGCCACTACTTCGGCATCGGCGGCGAGCACGGGCACCGGCCCACGAGCGATACCGCCGGGGCCGGTGCCTGACGCTCAGATGACGCCGAGGGCGAGCATCGCGTCGGCGACGTGCGTGAAGCCCGCGATGTTCGCGCCCGCGACGTAGTCGCCGGGAGCGCCGTACTCGTCGGCGGTCTCGAGGCACCGCGCGTGGATCGAGCTCATGATCTCGGACAGGCGCTGCTCGGTGTGCTCGAACGACCACGAGTCGCGTGAGGCGTTCTGCTGCATCTCGAGGGCGCTCGTCGCGACACCGCCCGCGTTCACGGCCTTGCCGGGGGCGAAGACGACGCCGCCCTCGCGCAGCACGCGCGTCGCCTCGGGGGTCGTCGGCATGTTCGCGCCCTCGGCCACGATGAGGCAGCCGTTGCGCACGAGCGCCGCGGCGGCATCCGCGTCGAGCTCGTTCTGGGTCGCGCAGGGCAGCGCGATGTCGCACGGCACATCCCAGATCGATCCGCCTGCCACGAAGTGCGCGCTGTCGCGGCGCGCGGCGTAGTCGGAGACCCGCCCGCGGTGGCCGTTCTTGATCTCTTTGAGCAGGTCGAGGTCGATGCCGGCCTCGTCGACGACGTAGCCGCTCGAGTCCGACGTGGCGACGACCTTCGCGCCGAGCGCCTGCGCCTTCTCGGTCGCGTAGATCGCGACGTTGCCCGAGCCCGAGACGACGACGCGGCGGCCCTCGAGGTCCATGCCGCGCGCCGCGAGCGCCTCCTTGACGAAGAAGACCGTGCCGTAGCCGGTCGACTCCGTGCGCACCTGCGACCCGCCCCAGGTGATGCCCTTGCCGGTCAGGACGCCCGACTCGTAGCGGTTCGTGATGCGCTTGTACTGGCCGAAGAGGTAGCCGATCTCGCGGCCGCCCACGCCGATGTCGCCCGCGGGGACGTCGGTGTGCTCGCCGATGTGACGGTAGAGCTCGGTCATGAACGACTGGCAGAAGCGCATGACCTCGGCGTCGGAGCGGCCCTTGGGGTCGAAGTCCGAGCCGCCCTTGCCGCCGCCGATCGGCATGCCGGTGAGCGCGTTCTTGAAGATCTGCTCGAAGCCGAGGAACTTGACGATCCCGAGGTAGACCGAGGGATGGAAGCGGATTCCGCCCTTGTACGGGCCCAGCGCCGAGTTGAACTCGACGCGGAAGCCGCGGTTCAGCTGCACGCGGCCGGCGTCGTCGACCCACGGCACGCGGAAGATGATCTGGCGTTCCGGCTCGCACAGCCGGCGGATGATCTCGGCGTCCGCGTACTCGGGCCGCTTGCCGAGCACGGGTCCGAGGCTCTCGAGAACCTCTCGGACCGCCTGGTGGAACTCGGCTTCGCCGGGATTGCGCCGGATGACCTCGTCGAATACGGGCGTCAGGGCGTCATGGAGTGCTGCCATCGTGTTGCTCCTCTCGCTGGCACACAAGCGCCCACGATAGCGGTTCCTCGACACCCGTCGCGTCACGCCTCCGTGCGGACGTCGTCGGGGGCCTTGTCGGGGCGGAGCCCGCGCCAGCGCGCCTGCCGGAGACTGCCGCTGCGCGTCCACTCCGCGAACTCGACCTCGCCCACGAGCCGGGGCTCCACCCAGGTGGCGTCGCCCGTGTCCTCGCGGGGGACGTCCCGCAGCGGGCACTCCCGGGTCTCGAGTGGGGCGAGCAGATCGCGCAGACGCCGCAGCTCCCGATCGGAGAAGCCCGTGCCGACCCTGCCGACGTACCTCAGGCCATCCGCATCGGGCACGCCGAGGAGGAGCGAGGCGAACGAGCCGGCCCTGCCGCCCCTGCCGCGCCGGAACCCGCCGATGACGACCTCCTGCGTGTGCGTGAGCTTGACCTTGAGCCAGTCCTCGCTGCGCGTGCCGGGCCGGTAGGGCGACGAGCGCCGCTTCGCGACGATGCCCTCGAGGGCGTGCTCGCGCGCGACGTCGAGGGCGATGTCGACGTCGTCGAAGACCGGCGGCACGATCACCGACGGACCGGCCGTCGCCGCCGTCTCCTCGAGCAGGTGCCGGCGCTCCTCCAGCGGCAGCGGCGTGAGGTCGCGGCCGTCGAGCCGCAGGATGTCGAAGAGGTACAGGAGCACGGGCGCCCGCGCGCTCTCGCGGGCGACGTCGTCGGCGCGCTCGAGGTGCATGCGGTTCTGGAGGAGCGAGAAGCTCGGCCGACCCTGCTCGTCGAGCGCGACGATCTCGCCGTCGACGAGCGCGTCCCACGCGTCGAGGTGCGTGCGGGCAGCTCCCGACAGCTCGGGGTAGCGCTGCGTGATCTCCGCGCCCGAGCGCGCGAAGAGCCGCAGGGCGCCCGAGCGCCACTCGCCGAGCGCGCGCACGCCGTCCCACTTGAACTCGACCCACGGCGGCGACGAGAGCGTCCGGGCGAGCCCCGGCGTGCCGTGCACCGCGAGCATGGGCGCCGGCCGCGCGGGCGGCGCCTCGTCGCGCGCGGGCTCCGCGGCCGCCCCCGGCTGCCGCTTCGTGCGGTGGAGGAGCCACGACGACTTCTCGCCGGACCCCTGGGTGCGGATGAGCGCGATCCGCACCTCGTGGAGCGGGCCGTCCTCGCGTCCGCGGAGCGTCACGATGACCTCGTCGTCGCGCCACTTCTCCGTCTCGTACGTGCCTTCGTCCCAGATGGTCATCGTGCCGGCGCCGTACTCTCCCTTCGGGATCGTCCCGTGGAAGTCGATGTACGCGAGCGGATGGTCCTCGGTCTGCACCGCGAGGCGGTTGCGGTCGGGGGTGTCGGGAATGCCCTTCGGCACGGCCCAGCAGGCGAGCACGCCGGCGCGCTCGAGCCGGAGGTCCCAGTGGAGCCGGCTCGCGTGGTGCTCGTGCACGACGAAGCGCGGGAGATCCCCGTCGTCGGGCTCGGGATGGGGCGTCTCGGGGACCGGCTCCGGCGTGCGCCCCGGCGTGCGCTTGGCGATGTAGGAGCCGAGAGGGCCGGTCGCGGCCGCGGGCGGGTCGATCCCGGCGAGCGGGTCGCCGATCGCGACGGCGCGCGCGAGCACCTCGTCGAGCTCGAGGTGCCGCAGGTCGGGGTCGTCGAGCTCGTCCCACGTGCGCGGCGCGGCGACCCAGGGCCGCGCGCGTCCGCGCAGCGAGTAGGGCGCGACGGTCGTCTTCTTGCCGTTGTTCTGGCTCCAGTCGACGAACACGCGGCCCGCGCGCAGGTCCTTGCGCATCGCGCTGACCGCGAGGTCGGGATGGTCGGCCTCGAGCGCGCGCGCGAGCTCGCGGGCCAGCGCGGACGCGTCGTCGGAGGGGAGCGGGCGGGGGAGCGCGGCGTAGAGGTGGATGCCCTTGCTGCCGCTCGTGACCGGCTGGGGCTCGAGTCCCATCCCCTGCAGGATCCCGCGCGCGAGCCGCGCGACCTCGGCGCACTCCGCGAGCCCCGCACCGGGTCCGGGGTCGAGGTCGAGCACGAGCCGGTCCGCCGGCCCCGGCGATCCATCCGGCGCGAACCGCCACTGCGGCACGTGGAGCTCGAGGCTCGCCACCTGCGCGAGGTAGACGAGTGTCGCGACCTCGTCGACGAGGGGGTAGTCCTTCGGCCCCGAGCTGTGCTGGATGGCCTGGCGCGGCACCCAGGACGGCGCGCCTGGCTCGAGCGCCTTCGCGAAGAACGCCTTCTCGGGCGCCTCCGTCGTCCCGACGCCCTCGACCCAGCGCTTGCGCGTCACGGGTCGCCCGGCGACGTGCGGCAGGAGAAGGGGCGCGATGCGCGTGTAGTACGCGATCACGTCGGCCTTCGTCGTGCCCGTCTCGGGATACATGACGCGCTCGAGGTGCGACACCCGCAGGCGGCGCCCGGCGACCTCGACGGTCTGCTGCTGGGGCACGGGCATGGTTCAGGCTATGCGCGCGGGGCCGATCCGCGTCAACCCCTGGCGGCCGGGGCGTGGGAGCGCTTCACTGGTGCCATGAGATCGATCTGGAAGGGCGCGCTGACGTTCGGCCTCGTCAACGTGCCGGTCAAGGTCTACGCGGCCACGGAGGACCACGACGTGTCGCTCCACCAGGTCCACGCGGCGGATGGCGGCCGCATCCGGTACCAGCGCAAGTGCGAGGTGTGCGGCGAGGTCGTCGCGTACCGCGACATCGACAAGGCGTTCGACGACGGCGAGCGCACCGTCGTGCTCACCGACGACGACCTGAAGTCGCTTCCCTCCGAGCGCAGCCGCGAGATCGAGGTGGTCGAGTTCGTGCCCACTGAGCAGGTCGACCCGATCACGTTCGACCGCGCGTACTACCTCGAGCCCGACTCGGCGTCGCCCAAGTCGTACGGCCTCCTGCGCGAGACCCTCGAGCGGACGGACCGGACGGCGATCGTGCGCTTCTCGCTGCGGCAGAAGACGCGGCTCGCGGCGCTGCGCGTGCGCGACGGGGTGCTCATGCTGCAGACCCTGCTGTGGGCCGACGAGGTGCGGCAGGCGTCGTTCCCCGCCCTCGAGGACCCGATCAAGGTCAGCGAGAAGGAGCTCGAGCTCGCCGAGAGCCTCGTGGAGAGCTACTCGTCCGACTTCGACCCGGAGGAGTACGTCGACGAGTACCAGAAGGAGCTCCGCACCCTCATCGAGGCGAAGCTCGAGAAGGGCGACGCGGTCGACACCGAGGCGACGTTCGGCGCCGAGGAGGAGAAGGGCGGCGAGGTCATCGACCTCATGGAGGCGCTGCGGGCGAGCGTCGAGCGATCGCGCGCCGCGCGCGGCGGCAAGAAGGAGGCCGAGGGGGCGGAGCCCGAGAAGGAGGCCAAGCCGCGCAAGCGGTCGAAGAAGGCCTCCTGACCCGATCAGAAGTCGGGCTTGCCGTCTCCGTCGATGTCGGGCGCGCGCTCGAACACCTCGGCGTCGAGCACGAGGTCGTCGGCCGGCGCCGCTTCCGCGGCCTTGCGCGCGCGGCGGCGCTCCTGCAGGTAGTGCCAGAGCACGATGAGCGCGGTGCCGCCCACGGCCGCCAGCAGGATCACGTCGATGTACTCCGTGACGATGTCGCGGACCCACGGGATGTACGCGATCACGTAGCCGAACATCGTGAGGCCGAAGCCCCACAGGAGCGCGCCGATGAGGTTGTAGAGCGAGTATCGCTTCCACGGCATATGACCGATGCCCGCCGCGACCGGCGCGAAGGTGCGGACGATCGGGACGAAGCGCGCGAGCACCACCGTGATGCCGCCGAAGCGCTCGAAGAACGCGTTGGTCCGCTCGACGTTGTGGCGGCTGAACACGCCGGAGTCCTTGCGCTCGAACACCGCGGGCCCGCCCTTGTGCCCGATGAGGTAGCCGACCTCGCCGCCGACGAATGCGGCGAGCGCGATGAGGCCGCTCACGATCCAGATGTTGACGCCGAAGACGTCGACCGTGTGAGTGAGGAGCCCCGAGATGAGCAGGAGCGTGTCGCCGGGGAGGAGGAAGCCGACGAGCAGGCCGGTCTCGGAGAACACGATGAGGCAGACGACGAGCAGCGCCCACGGCCCTGCCGCGTCGATGATCGCCTGCGGGTCGAGCCACGGGATGAGAGCGATGTGGTGCACGATGCTCCGGATGTCGGTGGGAGGGGTGCGACGCGGGACCGCGTCTCGTGCGGAAGGTGGGACTTGAACCCACACGCCCGGAGGCACAGGAACCTAAATCCTGCGTGTCTGCCAGTTTCACCACTCCCGCGAGTCCGATCAGTCTACGGCGCGGGAGGGAGCGCGACCATGAACGCCGATCACGCCTTCATGCCGGCAGATCCCATCACCCGCTCGACGGCGATCTCGAGGACGACCCGGCGCGGGTTCTCGCGTGGCTGACGGTAGCGCTCCGTGTAGAGGCGCACGGCCTCCGCGACCGCCTCGGGCTCATCCCGCACGCGCGCGGGGCCCTCGAAGCTGATCCAGCGGGCGCCGTCGACGCTGCTCACGGTCGCGCGCCCTGCGCGCGCGGCGTTGACGAACTTCTGCGTGCCGCGTGTGCCGATGATCCGCACGACGCCGTCCCGGTAGGTCATGCCCACCGGGACGGCGTGGATGCGGCCATCGCGGCCGATCGTGGACAGGGTGGCGAGGTGGCGCTCGGAGACGAACGCGAGACCGGCTTCGGAGATCACCTCACCAGCGTGCCAGAGCGATCAGGCGCGGAAGCCCGCGCGGTCGACCTTGCGGTGGTAGCGCATGCCCGCGAGCCCGCCGAGCACCGCTCCGCCGAGGCTCACCAGGAGCGCGCCCACCGCGGTGATGATGCCCACCGTCGTGAGCTCGCCCTCGTTGAAGGGGAGCCGGGGGAACGTGTTGACGTCGGCGAGGATGTTCCACTGGGCGCCCGCGACCGCCGTGACGATCGCGACGACGATCGCGATGACGACGGCCCACAGCCAGACGGCGAGGCCCTGCTTGGCGCCGCTGAACCGCGCCATCCGCCCCGCGACGTACCCGCCCGCGTAGTACGAGACGAGCAGGATCACGAGCACCGCGACGGCGCCCGCGATGCCGATTGTGTCGGCGTTCTGCGCCGCCTCGTCGGCGGTCACCTGCTCGCCGAGGCCGAGAGCCGCCCCTGCTCCCGCGACGAGGGCGGTCAGCAGCGCCGTCATGCCCATCGCGCACAGCCATCCGAAGAAGGCCGAGCCGAACTTGAAGCCGCCGAACTCCTCCTTCTCGCGCGCCACGACCTCCTCGCGGTCGGCGCGGACGGCCGTGGTGTCGGCGCGGGACGCTGTCGTGTCGTCGCGGACGTCGCGCACGTCGTACGCGCGCGTGGGCTCGTCGCTGCCGTGGCCGGCATCGCCGTCTCCGGCGAGATAGTCCGCGTGCTCCGGGGCGCGCCGGTCGCGGCGCGATTCCGATGAGTTCTCGGGAGTGCTCATGATGCGGTCCTTTCGAGCTCGTCCGTGGTCTCCCCAGTAAGGCATCGGCGCGGCCGCGCACACAGGGCATTGCGCGAACGGCGTCGGCACGGTAGCGGGTCGCGGCTGCGCTGTGGATAACTTTCGAGGCCGTCTCGGCGATTCGGCCAGGATGGCCGCGTGGGTCCCCTCATGAGCGCGGTCGCGGAGCGAGTCAGGGATCGGCTGCGCGCCGACCAGACCGATCCCTCGCGTGCGCCCGAGGCGGTGCTGCGCATCGCGCAGGCGGAGGTGCGCCGGCACAACGACTTCGCCCTCGCCCGCGGTCTCGCGATCGTCGACGACGAGCAGGCGGCCGTGCGCGAGGTGCTCGCACCGTCACTGGCGGAGTCGGCCCTTGACCTCCGCGCGCGCCGCTGGCCTGGGGCCTCGACAGTGCGAGCGGCCCTCACGTCGGCGGCGCGCACGGGGATGGCGCAACCTCCACCGCCGACGCGACGCTCCGGCGCTCGCCCTCTTCCGCCTGAGTTGTGCGCCGGGGTGGTCATGTCGAGTTGACGCTAGATTTTGATCCAACGAGCAACGGAGTTGAACATGGCGTGGATCGAGAGATTTAAGGTGACCGGCCTTGCTGGCCGCGAGGTACCCGTAGAGCACGAGCTTGATCGGCACGTGAACATCTTCTGGGGACTAAACGGAGCGGGTAAGACGACTCTTCTGAAGATCCTTCACGCGGGCATGAACAACGATGCGTCGGCGCTGGACGACTTGCCGTTCACTTCGGCTGAGATCGCTTTTCGGGTCGGCGCGAAGGACCGCCTGATCGTCCGCAGATTCTCCAAGCGAGTCTCCACTGATGCTTCTGAAGATGAGTCAGATCTCTTCATTCTTGATGACAGCGACGCAGAAGCGCCATGGGCCGGGGGAGATAACGAGCATCCCTCGGGGTGGAGCACTGAGTGGCATAGCGACGACTTTGACATCGACGTCGCGGAAAGGCGGTTCTCTCACTCCTACCTGCCGATCACTAGAGTCGCGGATCGCCGTCGACGCCCGACCTACGCCGGGGAGCGCAGGCTCTCGAGCGATGAGATCTTTGTGGAGCAGGTCAGGGACCGGTGGCGTGACTACGCCGCCGAGAGCTTGACGCGTATTCGATCTATTCAGCAACAGGGACTTGCAACCGTGCTTGCTACTCTCTTCGGTGGTGTGCCAACACCAATGGATGCGCGAGCGCGCTCGGAGCGTATCGACCCTGGAGAGGCATACGCCATGGTTCGAGCATTCCTGAGCGAACAAGGCATACCGCTCGCCATGAGCCGTGACAACTTCGCCACGCGGTACGACACCTCCGAGGAGCACCGTCAGGTCGTATCCGAAATTCAGGAGGTTCGTCGCGAAACCGATGACGTGCTCCTACCGCAGCGCGAGTTCCAGAGCGTTATCGACTCGATGTACACGGGCAATAAGCATCTAGTTCTTGGAGCGGGGCGTATCCCTCGATCATTCGGCGCGACGGCGCTTCGAGTGGAGATCGGTGATCGACAGATCCCGCTGAAGTCTCTGTCATCCGGTGAGAAGCAACTTCTTCAGATTCTCCTCGAGGTCCTCGGCGCGTCGGGCGAAACTGTGATGATCGACGAGCCTGAGCTTTCCCTGCACGTGAACTGGCAACAGCAACTCGTGGGCTCGATGCAACGTGTCAACCAAGAGTGTCAGTTGTTGCTTGCAACACACTCGCCCGAAATCATGGCTGACGTCGCCGACGACTTCGTGTTCGAGCTGTGAGCAAACCGAAGTGGAGCGCTAACGCCTTTGCGCGTCGCGTGCAGATGGGCGAGCACGACATATGGGTGATAGTTGAGGGCCGCGATCACGACCGACCGCACTATGACAAGCTCCTGAAGAAGCTCCCAACGACACGTCGGCTAAAGGTGCAAGTCCGGTTGGCAGAGCAGATTGACCTGCGGGGTACGAGTGCGGGAGGCAAACAACATGCGCTGGCGATTCACGATCATCTCGAAGCTCGGGACGATCTCGTTCAGGTCAATCGAGACCGGACTGCCCGCATCGTCTTCATGTTGGATCGCGACCGAGACGACTTCTCAGGCTCGATGTCCTCGTCGCCGCATGTTATGTACACCGTGGGCACGGACGTGGAGGCTGACATCCTACTGAACAGCGAAGTCTGGAGCGCAGTTCGAGCCGCGTACGGCATCGACACAAGGCTTGCGAAGAGGGTCAAGCGCAGAGTGCCAGATCCTGCCCAGAGCCTCCTGTCACTGTGGGCAGATTGGCTACGCCTCGGGTTGACGGCGCTCGACTGCGGGTCTCCCGGATGTGCTCCGTGGTCTCAGCTATCGAGAGTGAATTCGCCCGATTTTGGGCCGGTCGATACGGCCAGCGTGCACGGCGTTGAGAAGGCGATCCAAGCGGCTTCGCCATCTGACTACGCCGCGGCGAATGAGCGTGCGGCTCGCCATGTTGCGAGCCGCGCTGAGCTGCTTCTCAAAGGGCGATGGATCGCTCGCTACATCAAGTTCCTGGTAGGAGCTCATCTGGCGGGCGAGTTCGTTCGCTCTGTCCACTCCGATGTGGTGATAGACACCGCGCTCGCCCGCCTGAAGTACTCGGGCGCTTTGGTTTCGGAGTACGATTCCCGGTTCGCAGCACTCATCGCGAAGACCTAGCGGCCCTTCAAGTTGTTCGGCGTTCGGCCGTGCGACGTCGAGCTCGTGCGGGAGCCGGATTGTGACGCGCTGCGCTTGCATCTCGCCTGGCTGAGACACGAGCACGGTCGGGGCCATGATGAGTTGATGGCACGTTCAGGTTTCGGGAGGGTAACGTAAGCGTTGTTCTCGTCGGGCGAGCCTCGGGGGCAACCCCCAGAAGCGCGCGACGACGGGCACGCTGGCGACTTGGTTGCGAATGGTAACGGCGCTGAGTGTGGACCTTGGGGAGTTGGTCGGGTCGTTGTACGAGCGCGAGTAAGGCCTAAGTCGGAAAGTCGGGCTGCTCGAGGTAGAGGACGAGTCGCATGATCAATTCGTCGACGCTGCTGCAGCCAGCAACGGACAGAAGATCCCTGACCTCGCTTGTCGTGATGATCTCTTCGTGCGTCACGATCTGAGTTTCTCCGACGCGCGCAGTCGCGTCTAGTGACGTGCCGCGGCCTAAGGCCGCTAGTTTCTGAAGGTCGGCGAGGGGACGAGAGTTGGATTGGTTTAAGGGTCGGGTGTCGTTCAAGGTTCCTGATGGCGGGGACGTTTGGGTGATCGCACATCGTACGAACAGCTATACCTATCGAATGTTGAACGCCCTATCGGGAACTGTGCAGATTGACGATCATCGCATCACTTCGACCGATGGCTCGACGATCGCTCGTACGGACCTTGACTTTGCCCGAGTAGCGTTTCGCGAGCATCATCTCACCCCGCACCACGGCTGGTCCCACTTCGACTACAGCGTTGCGGGTGAGCGCAGCGCGGGATCAGCGTCACGTGTCCAGATCGACGTTTGGTTCTGGTTCGACGGTGAGGTTCAAGTCGACCTCGCGTCCGATAGCAAGATCGCGCTCGACGGGCTGAAAGCGAAACTGGAGGCCGAGGTTGAGTATCTGATATCTGGGAAGGACAATCTGTCCGAGCCTCATGTGATCGTGGACAGCCCACGGCAGGACGTTTCACCAGCGACGGCCGACCAGCCATCCCCCGGCCCATCTGATCGACGCTCGAAGCAGCAAGGCTGGTTCGCGCGGACGTGGCGCGATCACACCGCCGCGTTCGTCACCACGGTGTTGGGGGGAGTGGTGGTCGCAGTTCTCATCGCCTGGCTTCGACTGGGTTCTTTGTAGGGCGTTTCCATGGGTTGGAACGTGATCGGTGTGGCAGGCATCAGCCGTATCAACGCTCACCGGTCCGGCTTTGACGGCTCGGACGACCATGCGTTCTGAACAGTGCAGGAACGAAGCTGACGATAAGCGCGCGGCAGACGAATCGAGGAACGACGAGCCGAAGCGGCCGCTCGTGAGGCAACGGACAAGTACCGCGCTCAGCGGCAGGTCCCGCAGGATCATGAACCACTTCACCGCCGCGTTTCGGCGTTGACCAGCGTTCTGACAGCCCCTCGAATGTCTGGCTGGATGGATCCGACGCGCTTGTGCGCGCACAGGCGTATGAGTTCAGCCGCGCAGGGTGCGTGTGGCAATCATCTGGGTCGCCGACACGCTGACCGTTCTCAATGACGCCGTCGAGCACGATCACGAGTCGGCGGGGGCTTAGGGCCCGGTCCGCAAGTCACGCGCGCTGCGCGCCAGCGATGGGCAGCGTTAGATGCTATCGATGTGGGGCTTGAGTGCGCATCGACCGTTCTGCACGACCAAGCGTTTGAGGGAGGCGCGGCTGAGTGATTTAAGCAATTCCGCCAGGGTGCCGCGCCGGGGGTGTTGACTTCACGAACCTCCCGACGGGCTAGCTCGCGGAGCCGAAGTGCAATGATTGAAAGTTCTTCGATTTGGTTGCCGTTAGGTAGGCTGCGGAGGGTCGGAGCCCCGCCGTTCAGCCCAGTTCCTGTGCATTTCCACGATTCCGATCCGACCGGGCTCGTGTTCCTCCTCGCCTCTCGCCGGGCCCGCACTCGACGGGCTGTTCCAGCGGGCGATCAGCAGCGTCGACGGGATCTGACCGTGCTCGGCCCGAGCCTCCGCGACGAGCGCGGCTCGAGCTCGGTCGAGTTCGTCCTCGTGGGCGCCCTGCTCACGGCGCTCACCCTCGCCGTCCTGCAGCTGGGGCTCGCGGTGTACGTCCGCAACGTCCTGCACGATGCGGCCGTCGAGGGCGCGTACCACGCCGCGCTCGCCGACGTGGGGCCGGAAGGCGGGGCCGAGCGGACCCGGCTCGTGATCGCACGCGCGATCGGATCGGCCTACGCGCAGGACGTGAGCGCCGCGGTGTCGGGCGGTGACATCCGGGTCACGGTCCGCTCCGCGACGCCCGTCGTCGGGCTGATCGGCGTGCCAGGGACGCTGGAGGTGACGGCGCGTGCGCCGGTCGAGATCGTGCCGCTCGTCCCGCTGGCCTACCTGGTCGTCGCGCTCGGCGTCGTCCAGGAGCACGCCCTGGGCGTCGAGGCGACGGCACGGCACGCGGCGCACACGCTCGCGCGGACCGGCGGGATCGACGACACGTTCGCGGCGCTGCCCGAGGTGCTCTCGTCGGTGCCGCCCGAGTACGGCATCGCGCCCGACGCCCTCGAGGTCTCCGTGACGTGCGTGCCCGCCCATGTCGGGTGCCCCGAGGCCGGCTCCACGGTCGTCGTGACGATCGGCGCGAGGGTCCCGCTGCCGCTCGTGCCGCCCGTCCTCGGGCTCGATCGCCTCACGAGCATCCCGGTCGAGTCGACGTCCGTGCAGAAGGTCTCGCGCTTCTGGGGCGGCACGTGAGCGCCCGGGGCCTCCTGCGCGACGAGAGCGGGAGCATCCTCCCGCTCACGATCGGGTACGCCGTCCTCGCGCTCGCGCTCATCATCGTGTGCGCGAACGCGACGTCGCTGTATCTCGCGCAGAAGTCCCTCGACGCGGTCGCGGATGCGGCGGCGCTCGCGGGCGCGGACGGCTTCACGCTGTCGCTCGAGGGCGATGCTCCTCTCGCGCGACTCGACGACGGCGCCGTGCGCGCGCAGGCCGAAGCGATCGTGGCGGCCGCACCCGGCGATCAGACCCTCGTGGCGGCGGGGACGCCCGACGGCCTCTCGGCGCGGGTGACCGTCGCGACGATGTGGCACGCGCCGCTGCTCAGCGCGCTCGTCCCGGCCGGGGTCGCACTCGAGGCGACCGCGACGAGTCGCACGGCGTTGCGCTGAATCAGTCGCGCCGTGGGGCGTAGCGGGGCACGTAGCGCACGAACGCCGCGGCGCCGACGAGGCCCACCACGCCGACGAGACCGGTCGCGACCGAGAGCGACGCGGCGGCCGTCACGGCCGACACGACGAGCGGCGTGAGCGCCGCACCGCCGTCGGTCAGCGTGCGCCACGCACCGAGGAACGGCGCCGGGTCGCGCTCGGGGGCCACGTCGGCGCCGAGCGTGAGCAGGATGCCCGACGACAGGCCGTTGCCGACGCCGATGACGAGCGCGAGCACACCGAACCACAGCACCGCGCTGTCGAGGTCGTGGGTGAACGCGAGCGCGCCGAAGCCCGCGCCCATGAGCAGGAGCGCGGGCACCGCCGCCCAGAGGCGGCCGAACCGGTCCATGACCTGCCCGCTCACGTAGAAGAGGGAGAACTCGACCGCTCCCGCGACGCCGACGACGAGGGCGAGGGTCTGCGAGTCCAGGCCGATCGAGACGCCCCACAGCGGCAGCACGGCCTGACGAGCCGAGCGCACCGCTGCGAGCGATGCGGCCGCGGCTCCCAGCCGGGCGAGCACTCCGCGATGGCGGTGCATGGTCCGCAGCACGCCGATCCGCTCGGTCGCCGGGATGGAGCCGGTCACCGGCTCGCCCGTGTCCTCCTCGTCGAGATCGGCGCGCGCGTCGGCACGCTCGCGGGCGGCGAGGCGATCGGCGATGAGCGCCTTCTCCTCGGGATCGGGCCCGAACGCGACGAGCGCCGCGACGCCGAGCAGACAGACCGCGAAGAACCACACCGAGGCGATCTCGTCGCCGAACAGGGCGAGCAGGCCCGCCGAGACGAACGGCCCCGTGAATCCGCCGAGGCGGAACGAGCCGCCGACGAGGGCGAGCGCGCGGGCGCGGTGGGCGTACGGCACGCGCGTCGTCATGAACGTGTGGCGGGCCACCGCGAACGACGACGCACAGAACCCGATGAGCAGCACCGAGAGCCCGAGCAGGGCGATGTGCGGCGCGAGGAGCATCCCCGCGATGCCCACGAGCGACGCGAGCGATGCGATGAGCATCGTGCGCCGCTCGCCGGCCTTCGACACGAGCCAGCCGGCGGGGATGTTGCCGGCGAGCTGACCCACGACGATCGCGGCCGACACGAGCGCGGCGACGGCGAGATCGGCGCCCAGGTCGGCGGCCAGCGCCGGGAGGAGCGGGAGGATGGCTCCCTGGCCGAGCGAGTAGAGGGCCGTCGGCCCGTAGATCATGGGCGCATACCGCCGGATCGGATCGAACGGGGCGTCGGCAGTCGAGGGCATCGGCTTCCACGTTACGCCGAGCAGGATAGGCTGGAGCGTCATGCTTGAGTTCGATCCTTCCGCCGAGATCCAGGCGCTGCGCTCCACGTTCGCGAACATCCGAGAGGTGGTCGACGTCGACAGCGTGCGCGCGGACATCGCGCGTCTCGAGAAGGAGGCGTCGGAGCCCGGCCTGTGGGACGACACCGCGAACGCCCAGCGCGTCACGAGCGCGCTGAGCCACCGCCAGTCCGAGCTCGCGCGCATCGAGGCGGTCGAGCGTCGCCTCGACGACCTCGAGGTGCTCGTCGAGCTCGCCAACGAGATGGGCGACGAGGACTCCGTCGAGGAGGCGCGCAAGGAGATCACCGACCTCGAGCGCGTCATCGGCGACCTCGAGGTGAAGACCCTGCTCGACGGGGAGTACGACGAGCGCGCCGCGGTCGTGACCATCCGCTCGGGTGCGGGCGGCGACGACGCCACCGACTTCGCCGAGATGCTCATGCGCATGTACCTGCGCTGGGCCGAGCGCCACAAGTACCCCGTCAAGGTGATGGACACGTCGTACGCCGAGGGCGCCGGGATCAAGTCGGCCACGTTCGAGGTCGACGCGCCGTACGCCTACGGCATCCTCTCGGTCGAGGCCGGCACGCACCGCCTCGCGCGCATCAGCCCGTTCGGCTCCGCCGACAAGCGCCAGACGAGCTTCGCCGCGGTCGAGGTCATCCCCGTCATGGAGGAGGCCGTCGAGGTCGAGATCCCGGAGAACGACATCCGCGTCGACGTCTTCCGCTCGTCGGGCCCCGGCGGCCAGTCGGTCAACACGACCGACTCCGCCGTCCGCATCACGCACATCCCCACGGGAATCGTCGTGTCGATGCAGAACGAGAAGTCGCAGATCCAGAACCGCGCGGCGGCCATGCGCGTGCTCCAGACCCGACTGCTGCTGCTGCAGCGCGAGGAGGAGGCCGCCAAGAAGAAGGAGCTCGCCGGAACGATCACGGCGAGCTGGGGCGACCAGATGCGCTCGTACTTCCTCTACGGACAGCAGCTCGTGAAGGATCTGCGCACGGGCTTCGAGGTCGGCAACCCCGCGACCGTCTTCGACGGCGACATCGACGGCCTCATCAACGCGGGCATCCGCTGGCGCAAGCGCAAGATCGAGGACTGATCGCCGCGGGCTGACGCCCGCGCCCGGGTGGTCTCCGCGCGTTCACACGCCGCGCGCACGACGGTCGCCGTCCGTTCACCGCGGGCGGCGACGCTCGTCGCGTGACGCGCTCTCGTGCCCTCCGCCGGAACCGCTCCCTCGCTCTCCTCGCGCTCGCCGCGGCCCTCGTTCCCGCGTGCGCGACGCCCGCACCATCCGGTGCCGTCGCCGCGCCGACCGACGGCGACATCGTCATCGACGAGGTCGGCGCCGGCACGTCGGACGACCCCGCAGCGAGCTTCTTCGAGCTGCGCAATCTGTCGCCGCACGCGGTCGACCTGAGCGGATGGCGCGTGCACCGCTGCACGGGCGACGGCACGCGCCTCGCGGAGGCCGACCACGAGGTCGACCTCGCGGGCGTCGTCCTCGCGCCCGGCGAGCGGATCACGGTCGGGACGGGCGTCGACGCCGACGTCGCGATGCGCGGGCCCTTCTCGAGCGAGGGGTACGGGCTCGTGCTCGAGGATGCGCGGCGGCGAGCCGTCGACGCCTTCGCGGCGTATCCGTCCGAGCCGTGGCCGACGCAGAGCGAGTGCAGCGCGGCCGGCAACGTCCCGGATGCGCTCGGGGCCGCGCTCGACGAGAGCTGGCAGCGGGTCGGGCGCACGGGCGACCTGGCCGCCGACTTCGTGCGCACCCGCGCGACGCCGCGTGAGGCCGCCGCGCCCGCCGTCGAGCCGGCCGAGCCGCGGGCGCTCATCTCGGAGGTCGCGAGCGCGGGCCCCGGCGGCCGTGACGACGACCTCGTCGAGCTGCGCGCCGTCGCCGACGTCGACCTCTCTGGCTGGGCGCTCTACCGCTGCACGCGCACGGGCGCGCTCACTTCGGAGACGCTGCAGGCGCGGTTCGCGGATGGGACGGAGCTGCGGGAGGGCGAGCGCCTGGTCGTGGGCGGGCCGGGACTCCGCGGCGACGTCGACGTGCGGACGACGACCTCGCTCGCCGACACCGTGTCGGGCGTCCTCCTCGTCGATGCCGAGGGCGCACGGGTGGACGGCGTGAGCGTCTCGAACCACGCCGACACGGCCTGCCAGACGGGCGACGCGAAGCTGCCGTCGGTCCTCGACCACCTGCGCGGCGAGAGCTGGCAGCGGCACGAGGAGACGGGGGAGTTCCTCATCGCCCCGCGCACGCCGGGTCGCGAGAACGCGACGGCCGACGACCGCCTCGAGATCGCCTTCGCGTACGGCGACCCCGGCGTCGCGCTGAGCGAGGTCGCGACCGACCCGGAGCTGCCGAGCGCCGAGCGGCACAACCTCGTCGAGCTCGCGAACTACGGCGACGCCGTCGTCGACCTGAGCGGATGGCGCATCCGCGCGTGCGCGCCGGACGGCTTCCGCGAGCGGACGCCGCTCATCGAGGTGCCGGCCGGCGTCCGGCTCGCGCCCGGGCAGACCTGGCTCGCGGCGCTCGAGGGCACCCGCGCCGCGCAGGGCGCCGACGCGGTGTACGCGACGGCCCTCGGCTACCAGGGATCGGGCGTGTGGATCGAGGACGCTGCCGGAGAGCGCGTCGACAGCGTCGGCATCTTCCACCGCAACGAGCAGGACGCGTCGAACGACGTCGTGAGCCCGTGCACGAAGGGGCTCGCCCTGTCGACCTTCGGAGTCGACCGCCTGGCCGGCGAGACCTGGCAGCGCGTGGGCTTCACGGGCGACGATGCGAACGACTTCCGACGCGGGCCGTCGAGCCCGGGCGCGCTCGACCTCCACGACGAGACGCCCGTCGGAGAGCTCACAGCCGAGGCTGCGCTCCGGATCGCCGCGGCCACGCCGGCCGATGGCGCACGGGCCGCTCGCGCGGTCGCGGCGGCGGCGGATGAGGCGCAGGCCGTCGACGGCATCGATCCGGTCGTCGCCCGCGCCTTCACCGGAGCGAGCGAGGGCGGGGCCCTCACGGCCGAGGCGGCGGCGGGGGAGCGGCCCGCCGCGCTCGAGAGGGCGCGGCTCGCGGCGAGCGACGACGGATGGGCCCACCCCTACGTGCGGTTCGAGCTCGCGCGAGCTGCCGAGGGGACCGCGACCTGGTCGGGCGAGGTCGCCGGTCCGGCCCCCGCGCGGCTCTCGGCATGGGCCGACGGACGCTGGCACGCGATCGACGAGGAGACCGCCGCTGACGACGGCACGGTGACGCTCTCGGGCGCGCTGCCCGAAGGGACCACCGGCCTGCTCGTGCAGGTCGTGCCGAGCGGCCCCGCCATCGCGGACGCCGCCGACGGTCTCGCCGCTCCCGGCACCTACGACTTCGCCGTGAGCCACCTCACCGACACGCAGTACCTCAGCGAGGCCCACCCGGAGGTGTACCGCGAGCAGACGGCGTGGATCGCGGCGAACGCCGGGCCGCGCGACATCGCGTTCGCCGTCCACACGGGCGACCTCGTCCAGAACTGGGTCGACCCGGACCAGAGCGAGGAGCGTGCGCGTCGCGAGTTCGCCGTCGCGTCGGCGGCCCAGGGCGAGCTCGACGCGGCGGGCATCCCGAACAGCGTCCTCCCGGGAAACCACGACAACAAGCGCGGAGCGACGAACGATCTCTTCAACGAGCACTTCGGCCCGCACCGCTACGCCGATGCCCCCTGGTACGGAGGGTCCATCGCCCCCGATGACGGCAGCGCGAACTGGACCTCCTTCACCCGCGAGAGGGCGGAGTTCATCGTGCTGTCTCTGCCCTACGCGTACGCCGAGCGCGAGCTCGCGTGGGCGGAGCGCGTGATCGCGGAGCATCCGCGCGCGAACATCATCGTCGCGACGCACGAGCATCTGCTCCCTGAGGACGCGAGCGGCTCGGCCGAGCGGGCGACCGAGAACAGGTGGGTCTCGCGCGCCGACGAGCTCTGGGAGCGCATCGTCGCCCCGCACCGCAGCGTCGTCCTCGTGCTGTCGGGCCACTATCACGGGCTCGCCCGCATCGAGACGGATGACGCGGGCGGCATCCCCGGCCACGACGTCGTGGAGATCCTGGGCGACTACCAGGAGTTCCGCACCGAGACGGGGATGCGCGCGACCGGCTTCCAGCGGCTCCTCCAGGTGTCGCTCGTGACCGGAGAGATCGCCGTCGACACGATCTCGGTGACCCTCGGGGAGCACGCGAGCGCGCCGTTCGACTACCCGCAGGCGGTGGCCGACGACGGCCGCGAGACCACGCTCGCGGCCGATCGGCCGTGGCGGATCGTCGAGGCCGGCGTCCAGGGGCGCTATGACGTCGCCGACGACGACTTCCGCGTGTCCGTCGGCCTGCAGTACCCGAAGGGGCTCGCCACGACCGGCCTCCGCATCGCGGCGCCGTGAGCCGATAGCCTGGGCTCATGCCGTCCCGCGACGATGACGCCCTCCGCTGGGAGGGCGACGACGACCCCACGCTCGACGCGCGCTCCGAGACCGCGGCCGAGCCCGGCGAGAAGGCCGCGCCGGACGCCCCCGGCGAGAAGGACGACCCGTCCGTCCTGCCAGCGGGATGGCGCGCCGTCGGGAAGGGGCGCGACGCCGTCACGACGGCCGACGCGGGTGACGAGGCCGCCCCGCTGGGGAACGTCGCGCTCGTCTCGCTCGGCGTGATCGGCGGCGTCTACCTCCTGTGGACGATCGGATGGTTCCTCGGTGCGACGCGCCTGCGCGAGCGCATCGAGCAGAGCACGAACGCGGTGGCGGACTTCATGTTCCAGGGCAGCATGTGGCTCGCGATCGCGTCGCCCCTCCTGTGGTTCGCGGTGACCTGGCTCGGCACGCGCCGCGCGCCGCTCTGGCGGCGCTTCGCGTGGCTCGCCGCGGGAATCGTGCTGCTCGTGCCGTGGCCGTTCGTGATGGTGGGGGTGGTCGGACAGTGACCTCGACGACGCAGGAGCGCAGGACGCCGGGATGGCTCGTCGCGGTCGTCGCCGGGGCGTTCGCCCTCCTCTACGCCTATGCCGTGTGGAGCGCGATCACCTACCTCGTGACGCTCGTGCAGACCACCTCGGCGCAGGGCATCTCGCTGTCGGCCGTCGCATGGGTCGTGCTGCTGCTCGCGGTTCTCGTGCCGATCGCCGCGTTCGCGATCGCCTTCGGCCTGGGCCGCACACGGGGGATCGGATGGCTGGCCGTCGCGCTGCTCGCGGGTCTCGCGGTCACGGCCGTGTTCTGGCTCGACATGCAGGCCTTCACGTCGAACCCGTCGAACCTCTTCTGACCGGCCCCCGCGTCGCCGGATGACGCGCCCGGCGAGAGCAGGGCGCGCGGCTCCGATAGAGTGGTCGCCGTCGCGCCCCCACGGCGTGTGGCGCGTCGAACCCGCTCCCGCGCGCCCGCGCCCATCCGCATCGAAGGATCCATCCGTGCCGAAGCCCGTCGTGCTCATCGCCGAAGAACTCTCTCCCGCAACGATCGAGGCGCTCGGCCCCGACTTCGACATCCGCAATGTGGACGGCACCGACCGCCCCGCGCTCTTCGACGCGCTCGCGGACGCCGACGCCATCCTCATCCGCTCGGCCACGAAGGTCGACGAGGAGGCACTGGGCCACGCGAAGAAGCTCAAGGTCGTCGCGCGCGCCGGCGTCGGCCTCGACAACGTCGACATCAAGGCCGCCACGACCGCCGGCGTCATGGTCGTGAACGCCCCGACGTCGAACATCATCTCCGCCGCAGAGCTCACGTGCGGTCACATCCTCAGCCTCGCTCGCCACATTCCAGCGGCGCGCGCCTCGCTGGGCGCCGGAGAGTGGAAGCGCAGCAAGTACACGGGTGTCGAGCTCTTCGAGAAGACGCTCGGCGTCGTCGGCCTCGGCCGGATCGGCGCTCTCGTCGCCGCGCGGATGCAGGGCTTCGGGATGCGCGTCGTCGCATACGACCCGTACGTCACGAGCGCGCGCGCCCAGCAGCTGGGCGTCGAGCTGCTCAGCCTCGACGAGCTCGTCGCGCAGGCCGACTTCCTGACGATCCACATGCCGAAGACGCCCGAGACGACGGGCATGATCGGCGCCGAGCAGCTCAAGGCGATGAAGCCGACGTCGTACGTCGTGAACGTCGCGCGCGGTGGCCTCATCGACGAGGACGCACTGTACGAGGCGCTCGTGAACGGCGAGATCGCGGGAGCCGGCCTCGACGTCTTCACGAGCGAGCCGCCGACCGACACGAAGCTCACGGCCCTGCCGAACGTCGTCGTCACGCCGCACCTCGGGGCGTCGACGTCGGAGGCGCAGGAGAAGGCCGGCATCTCGGTCGCGAAGTCGGTCAAGCTCGCGCTCGAGGGCGACCTCGTGCCCGACGCCGTCAACGTCGCCGGCGGCGTCATCGACCCGTTCGTGCGCCCCGGGATCGCGCTCGTCGAGAAGCTCGGCCAGGTCTTCAGCGGTCTCGCCACGTCGGCGCTCACGAGCCTCGACATCGAGGTGCGCGGCGAGCTCGCCGACTACGACGTGAGCGTCTACCGCCTCGCCGCGCTCAAGGGCATCCTGTCGAACGTCGTGAGCGAGAACGTCTCGTACGTGAACGCCCCCGTCTTCGCCGAGCAGCGCGGCATCGAGACGCGCCTCATCGTGGAGAAGGAGAGCCCCGAGTACCGCAACCTCACGACGCTGCGCGGTGCGCTGTCGGACGGCACGGTGCTCACGGTCGCGGGGACGCTCGCGGGCACGCGGATGGTGCAGAAGATCGTCGGCATCAACGGCCACGAGATCGAGGTGCCGATCGAGAAGCACCACATCGTCATGCTCTACACCGACCGCCCCGGCATCGTCGCGGTCTACGGCCAGAAGTTCGGCGAGGCCGGCATCAACATCGCGGGCATGCAGATCGCGCGCCGCTCGGCCGGCGGCCAGGCCCTGTCGGTGCTCACGGTCGACTCGCGCGTCCCCGAGGACCTGCTCGCCGAGGTCGGCGAGGCGATCGAGGCGTCGGTCATCCGGCAGATCGAGATCGCCGAGGCCTGACCCCGGCGCACCGAACGCCCCCGCCCATCGGGCGGGGGCGTTCGCGCGTGCTCAGGCGCGCGTCGCCCCCTCGACGAGGCGGATGAGCGCCTCCAGCGCCTCGCCGGTGGGGACCGGGCTCGGAACGTCGTTGAGCAGAGCGGAGTTCACGTACAGGCCGTCGCTCAGCAGGAGCACGAGCTCGAGGGCGGCCTCGTCGCGCACGTGCGGGCGGATGGCGTCTGCCCACGCATCCCGGAGCTCGGCGAGGGCGCCGCGCGCGAGGGCGTTGCCGCCGTGCGCGAGGCGGCCGACCGCCGAGATCGCACGGTCGAACGGCCCGCCGACGTGCGCGGAGGTCGCGATGTAGTACCAGATCGGGCCCTCGGGTGCGTCGTGCAGGGCCGCCATGTCGTCGGCCGCGAGCAGCCGGAGCCGGTCGACGAGGCCCGCATCGAGCGCGTCCCGCGAGCCGAAGTGGTAGAGCAGACCGCCCTTGGACACGCCCGCTCGGCGCGCGACCGCCTCGAGGGTCGCCGCCCTCTCGCCCTCCTCGAGGAGGATGCTCTCGAAGGCGTCGAGGACCTTCTCTCTGGCGCGGGGCGGGCGGCTCATGCAGACGAGCCTCTCACACGGCGCGCGCTGCCCAGGGCGTGCACAGCCATGGCAGTTACTGTACCATCTGGACGGTACAGTAATTGAGACAGGCGGATGAGATGACGACCGGCACGACGACCCAGCTCACGACGACGCAGCGCGCCGGATGGCGGGCATGGGCCGCGCTCGCGGTCCTCATGCTCCCCGTGCTCCTCGTGTCGATCGACAACACGATCCTCAACTTCGCGCTGCCCGCCATCGCGAAGGAGCTCGAGCCCACGAGCGCCGAGCAGCTCTGGATCATCGACGCGTACTCGCTCGTGCTGGCGGGGCTCCTCGTGACGATGGGATCGCTCGGCGACCGGTTCGGGCGCCGCCTGCTGCTCCTCACCGGCGCGATCGGGTTCACGGTCGTCTCCGTCCTCGCGGCCTTCGCCCCGACAGCCGGATGGCTCATCGCGGCGCGCGCCGTCATGGGCCTGTTCGGCGCGACCCTCATGCCGTCGACCATGTCGCTCCTGCGCTCGCTGTTCCCCGAGCGCAACCAGCGGCGCATCGCCGTTGCCGTGTGGGCCGGCATGTTCTCCGCGGGCGGGGCTCTCGGCCCGATCGTCGGCGGCTTCCTCATCGAGCACTTCCCGTGGCAGAGCGTGTTCCTGCTCGCGGTGCCCATGCTCGTCCTCATGCTCGTGCTCGCCCCGCTCTTCGTGAGCGAGAGCCGCGATCCGAACCCCGGCCGGATCGACCTCCCGAGCATCCTGCTCTCGATGCTCGCGCTCGCGCCCCTCGCCTACGGCATCAAGGAGATCGCCGTGCACGGTCTCGCCGGCGGCGCTCCCGTCGTCATCGGCGTCCTGTTCGGATGGCTCTTCGTGCGCCGGCAGCTGCGGATGGCGCAGCCGATGCTCGACATGTCGCTGTTCGCGCGGGCCGGGTTCAGCGGCTCGATGCTCGTGAACCTCTTCAGCGTCATCGCGATGGTGGGCTTCCTCTACTTCGTGTCGCAGCACCTGCAGATGATCGTCGGCCTGAGCCCGATGATCGCGGGCCTCGCGCTCCTGCCCGGCGCCCTCACCTCGATCGCCGGCGGCTTCATCGTCACGCCGATCGCGCGGCGTGTGCGCGCGTCGATCGTCATCCCGTCGGCGCTCCTGCTCTCGCTCGTGGCGTACCTCATCGTGGCGCTCGTCGGCGCACACGACGTCGGGATGCTCGTGCTCGGGTTCGCGCTCCTCGGCGCGGGGATCGGCGCGGCCGAGACCGTGTCGGGGGAGCTCATCCTCGCGAACGCTCCCGCGGAGAAGGCGGGCGCCGCGAGCGCCGTCTCGGAGACCGCGTACGAGCTCGGCGCCGTGCTCGGCACATCCATCCTCGGCGGCATCCTCACGTGGTGGTACCGCGCGACGCTCGTCGTGCCGGACGGGATCCCCGCGGAGCTCGCGCTGCATGCCGAGGAGACGCTCGCCGGAGCGATGAACGCCGCGGACTCGGTCGGGGGAGCGGCGGGAGAGGCGCTCCGGTCCGCGGCGGCGACCGCGTTCGACGGCGGCGTGACGATCACGTCGCTCATCGGCGCGGGGCTCGTCGTGCTCGCGATGGCGATCGCGGCGACTACCCTGGGAGGACGCCGGGAGCACGCGTCGCACTGACCGGAGCCCCGGCGGATGCCGAGACATCCGAAGGAGAGCAATGCCCCGCGTCGTGAAACTGGCCGTCATCCCCGGTGACGGGATCGGCCCCGAGGTCATCGCCGAGGCCGAGAAGGTGCTCGACGCCGTCACCGCGGGCGGCGACGTCGTCTTCGAGAAGACCCGCTTCTCGCTCGGAGCGGGCCGCTACCTCGAGACCGGCGACACGCTCACCGACGACGACCTCGACGCCATCAAGGCGCACGACGCGATCCTCCTCGGCGCGGTGGGCGGCACGCCCGGCGACCCGCGGCTCGCGGGCGCGAACATCGAGCGCGGGCTGCTCCTGAAGCTCCGCTTCGCGCTGGACCACTACGTGAACCTCCGCCCGTCCAAGCTCTACCCCGGGCAGGACGGCCCGCTCGCCGAGCCCGGCGACATCGACTTCGTCGTCGTGCGCGAGGGCACAGAGGGTCCGTACGTCGGCAACGGCGGCTCGATCCGCCAGGGGACCCCGCACGAGGTCGCGAACGAGACGAGCGTGAACACCGCGTTCGGCGTCGAGCGCGTCGTGCGCTACGCGTTCGCGCTCGCCGAGCGCCGCAGCCGTCGCCTCACGCTCGTGCACAAGACGAACGTGCTCGTCAACGCGGGCCGCCTGTGGCAGCGCATCGTCGACGAGGTCGCGCGGGAGCACCCGGACGTGGCCGTAGACTATCTGCACGTCGACGCCGCGACGATCTTCCTGGTCACGAACCCGGGTCGCTTCGACGTCATCGTCACCGACAACCTCTTCGGCGACATCCTCACAGACCTGGCCGGCGCCGTCACCGGTGGCATCGGACTCGCAGCCTCGGGCAACATCAACCCCGACGGCGACTTCCCCTCGATGTTCGAGCCCGTGCACGGCTCGGCCCCCGACATCGCGGGCACCCAGCAGGCCGACCCCACAGCGGCGATCGGCTCCATCGCCCTCCTGCTCGACCACCTCGGCCTGCAGGACGCGGCCGATCGCGTGTCGCGCGCGATCGAGGACGACATCGCCGCCCGCACGGGCGAGAAGCGCTCGACCGCCGAGATCGGCGACGCGATCGCGTCTCGCCTGAAGGCCTGACACCCACCGACGCGCAGACAGGAATCCGCACATGACGACCACCGACACCACGCTCCCGTCTCTCGACTTCGCGGTCACGAAGAACCTCGCCGCCGTCTCGCCCGCCCAGCGCGCCGAGCTGCTCGAGAACCCGGGCTTCGGCACGATCTTCACCGACCACATGGTCGACATCTGCTGGTCGGTCAAGGGCGGCTGGCACCGTCCGCGCGTGCAGCCCTTCGGTCCGATCAGCCTGTCGCCCGCCGCCGCCGTGCTCCACTACGCGCAGGAGATCTTCGAGGGCCTCAAGGCCTACCGCCACGCCGACGGCGGGATCTACACGTTCCGGCCCGATCAGAACGCGCGCCGCATGCAGCGCAGCGCGCGCCGCCTCGCGATGCCCGAGCTTCCGGAGGAGTACTTCCTCCAGTCTCTGCGCGAGCTCATCGCGGTCGACGGCGCCTGGGTGCCCGAGAAGGCCGACCAGACGCTCTACCTGCGCCCGTTCATGTTCGCGAAGGAGGCGTTCCTCGGCGTCCGCCCCGCGCACAAGTACACGTACTGCCTCATCGCGAGCCCCGCCGGCTCGTACTTCACGGGCGGTGTGAAGCCGGTCAGCATCTGGCTGAGCGAGAACTACGCGCGCGCCGCGAAGGGCGGCACGGGCGCCGCGAAGACCGGCGGCAACTACGCCTCGAGCCTCCTTCCTCAGGCCGAGGCGTACGAGAAGGGGTGCGACCAGGTGGTCTTCCTCGACGCCGACGGGAACGTCGAGGAGCTCGGCGGCATGAACATCGTCTTCGTGAAGAAGGACGGCACGCTCGTCACGCCGGCGTCGGACAGCATCCTCGACGGCATCACCCGCAACTCGCTCCTCGAGCTCGCGGCCGATCGCGGCCTCGCGGTCGAGCGCCGCGCGGTCTCGCTCGCGGAGTGGCGCGACGGCGTCGCGTCGGGCGACATCACCGAGGTGTTCGCGTGCGGCACGGCAGCGGTGGTCACGCCGATCGGCGCGCTCAAGGGCGAGGGCTTCGAGGACGCCCAGCCGCTCGGCGAGCTCGGCCTCTCGCTGCGCGAGGAGCTCACCGACATCCAGTACGGGCGCCGCGAGGACACGAAGGGGTGGCTGTACCGCCTCGACGCCTGAGCGCCCGCTCGCCGCGACGCCCGCCCGGGATGCCCGGGCGGGCGTCGCGCATCACCGTCCGTTCACCTGCGGACGGCACCCTGTCGGGATGATGCGCCGCGCCGGGTTCCGTCGAGACATCCAGGGGCTCAGGGCCATCGCCGTGCTGGCCGTCGTGGCGCAGCACGCGGGCGCGACCTGGGCGCCGGGCGGGTTCATCGGCGTCGACGTGTTCTTCGTCGTGTCGGGCTTCCTCATCACCGGCCTCCTCGTGCGCGAGCTGGCGGAGACCGGCCGCATCGACCTGCCGGCGTTCACGGCGCGCCGGGCGCGCCGCATCCTCCCCGCGGCGCTCGTCGTGGTCGTGCTCACGGTCGTCGGCGCGTACGGGATCGTCTCGCCCCTCCGGCGGGAGACGCTCCTCGCCGACGCGGTCGCCTCGGCCCTGTTCGTGCCGAACTACGCGTTCGCCGTGCGCGACGCGGACTACTTCGACGACGAGACGCCGTCGCTCTTCCAGCACTACTGGTCGCTCGGCGTCGAGGAGCAGTGGTATCTCGTCTGCCCGGCTCTGCTGCTCGCCGCGTGGGCCGTCGGCCGCCGAATCGGGGGCCGACGCGGTGCGCGCGGGGCGGTCGCCGTCGCGCTCGCGATCGTCCTCGCGGGATCCCTCGCCGCGGTCGTCGCCCTCACGCCCGTGTCGCAGCCGTGGGCGTTCTTCGCGCTCTGGACGCGCATGTGGGAGTTCGCCGTCGGCGCGCTCATCGCGCTCGTGCCCGCCGCCGCTGTCGCGCGCATCCCCGGACTCGCGCGCGCCGCGATCGGCTGGGCGGGCCTCGCCGGCATCGTCGCCGCGATCGCGCTCATCGGCGAGTCCTCCGCGTTCCCGGGCGTGCTCGTGCTGCTGCCTGTCCTCTCGACCGGCGCGGTCATCCTCGCGGGGATCGGGCAGGACGCGCCCCCGCCGTGGACCGCGGGTGCCGTGATCGGCAACCGGCCGTTCGTCTTCGTCGGCGAGATCTCGTTCTCGCTCTATCTCGTGCACTGGCCGCTGATCGTGGCCGGCGCGCTGCTGGCCCCCGGCCTTCCCTGGCTTCCCGCGGCGCTCGGCGTCGCGAGCATCCCCGTCGCGTGGGCCCTGTTCCGGCTCGTGGAGCAGCCGACGCGCCGCGCGCGGGTGCTCGTCGATGCACGGCCGCGCCGGACGCTCCTCTCGGCGGCGGGCGCGACGGCGGCCGTCGCGCTGGCCGCAGGGACCGCGCTGGCCGTGGCGCCCGAGCCCGCGCTCGCGACGCAGACGCGGGTCGCCCACGCCGAGCCGGCCGTCCCTCCGGAGGTCACGCCCGTCGTCCCGGCCAACCTCGAGCCGGGGCTCGCGGACGCTCCCGACGACGAGTCGGAGGTGTACGACGACGGATGCAACCTCGGCTATCAGGAGGAGCGCCCGCGCCCGTGCTCCTTCGGCGAAGGGGACGAGCGGATGGTCCTCTGGGGCGACTCGCACGCCGCGCACTGGGTCCCGGGGGTGCTCCGCGCCGCGGAGGAGCGGGGGATGGCGCTCACGACGCACACCAAGAGCCGCTGCTCGTCGGCGCTGGCGCGCCACGTGCTCGACGGCAGCGCGTTCGGTGCATGCGACCGCTGGCGCAGCGCGGTGCTCGACGAGCTCAGGGAGGACCCGCCGGAGGTCCTCGTGCTCGCCAACTACGCCGACGAGGAGGTGCCGGACGGCGTCGACGCGGGGCAGGCGTGGCGAGACGGGCTCCGCGAGGTCGTGGACGCGCTGCCCGAGACGCGCGTGCTCCTCCTCGCCGACACGCCGGATCTCGGCACGAGCCCGCTCGACTGCCTCGCGATGAACCTCGAGCACGCGGCCGTGTGCGCGGTTCCCGAGTCGGAGGCCGTCCGCGGGGCAGGTCGCGACGCGGTGAGGGAGGTCGCCCGCGAGACGCGCGCGGAGGAGATCGACCTCCTGCCGTACTTCTGCGCGCCCATCGACGGCGCCCCCTCCGAGGAGCCCTCCTGCGCGCCCATCCTCGGCGGGCTGCTCGTCTACCGCGACTCGCACCACCTCACCGCGACCTTCGCGGGGGCGATGGGCGGCGCCCTGGCCGAGGCGATCGACTCCGCGGTGGACGGTCGTGGATAGGCTGGCAGGGTGAAGATCGCGCGGTTCAGCCACAACGACGCCATCACCTACGGGATCGTCGACGGGTCGGAGCTCGTCGTGCTCGCGGGAGACCCGCTGTTCGCGGGGTTCGAGACCACGGGAGCGCGCGTTCCGGTCACGGACGTCGCGCTGCTCGCGCCGGTTATCCCGCGCTCGAAGGTCGTCGCGGTCGGGCGCAACTACCGCGATCACGCCGCGGAGCTCGGCAACGACGTCCCCGCCGAGCCGCTGCTGTTCCTCAAGCCGAACACCTCGGTGATCGGGCCCGGCGACGCGATCGTCCGGCCGCCGCAGAGCTCCGACACGCAGTACGAGGGCGAGCTCGCGATCGTGATCGGGCGCATCGCGAAGAACGTGCGAGCGGAGGACGCCCTCGATGTCGTGTTCGGATACACCATCGCGAACGACGTCACGGCGCGCGACCTGCAGCGCAGCGACGGGCAGTGGGCGCGCGCCAAGGGCTTCGACACGTTCTGCCCGATCGGGCCCGCGATCGAGACCGAGTTCGACCTCGCGCAGGGCTCCCTCACGACCCGCCTCAACGGCGAGGTCGTGCAGGAGGCCCCGCTGTCGGACATGATCTTCGACGTGCCGACGATCATCGCGCACGTGTCGGCGGCGTTCACGCTCCTCCCGGGCGACGTCATCCTCACCGGCACGCCGGCGGGAGTCGGCCCCTTCCAGGCCGGCGACACGGTCGAGGTCGAGATCCCGGGCATCGGGCTGCTGCGCAACACCGTGCGCGACGCGTGACATGACCGCCGTCACGGCTCCCGAGGAGGTCGCGCGGATCCAGGGCCGCGTCGTCCGCGTGCTGGCGCTCGGCCAGGTCCTCGGCGGCGTCGCCTTCGGCGCCACCGTCTCGCTCGGGGCCCTCCTCGCCGCCGACATCTCCGGTCAGGAGTCCCTGTCGGGGTTCGCGACCGCGTCCGTCACCCTCGGGGCCGCGCTCTGCGCCATCCCGCTCGCTCGACTCGCCGCCGCGCGCGGCCGCCGCACGGCGCTGACCCTGGGCAACCTCTTCGCCCTCGTCGGCATCGCGATCGTCGTGACGGCGGCGGCCCTGCGCGTCTTCCCGCTCCTCCTCGCGGGGGTCGTGCTCATCGGCGCGGGCAACGCGGGCAATCTGCAGTCGCGGTTCGCGGCGACCGACCTCGCCGCGGGCGAGCGCCGTGGACGCGACCTCGGCACGGTCGTCTGGGCGACGACGGTCGGCGGCGTGCTCGGGCCGCTGCTGCTGACGCCGGGAGAGGCGCTCGGCCGGCTCGTCGGCATGCCGCCGCTCACCGGCGCGTACCTCTTCTCCATCGTCGCGCAGGCGGCCGCGCTCATCCTCTACCTCGTCGCGCTGCGCCCCGATCCGCTTCTGCTCGCCCAGCGGATCTCGCGCGACGCCGCGGGAGGCGCGGCGCCGCCGTTCGACGCGGACCGCCCCCTCGCGGCGCGCTATGCGATGTTCGCCGTGGCCGCGTCGCATGTCGTCATGGCGTCGGTCATGGCGATGACGCCCGTGCACCTCAAGCATCTCGCGCACGCCGGGCATGGCGGGGTCGCGGGCGCGAACGAGGCCGTGACCCTCCTCGTCGGCACGACGATCGCGCTCCACGTCCTCGGCATGTACGGGCTGTCGCCCGTGTTCGGCTGGCTGGCCGACCGCTGGGGCCGCGTCGCCGTCGTCCTGCTGGGGCAGGGGGTCCTCGCGTGCGCGCTGCTGCTGGCGACCTTCGGGTCCGACGTGCAGGGCATCGTGATCGTCGCGCTGTTCCTGCTCGGGCTCGGCTGGAGCGCGGCCACGGTGGCGGGCGCGGCGCTCCTCACCGAGAGCACGCCGGTCGACCTCCGCCCGCGGCGGCAGGGGATCGGCGACACGCTGATGACCTCGTCCGCGGCGGTCGGCGCCGTTCTCGCGGGCGTCGTCCTCGGGCAGTGGGGCTACGGGGCGCTCGCGCTCGTCGCCCTCGTGCTCGTCGCGCTCACGACCGTGCTGTCGCCCCTCGCGCGGCGCTGAGCGCTGACGGGCCACCGGGCGCCGCGAACTAGACTGGACGGGATGTCTGCTCCCGATCCCCGCACCACGACCGCCACCGGCGCCGACGTGCGCGTGCGCTTCTGCCCGTCGCCCACCGGCCTCCCTCACGTCGGCCTCGTCCGCACGGCCCTGTTCAACTGGGCCTACGCCCGTCACCACGGCGGCAAGCTCGTCTTCCGCATCGAGGACACCGACGCGGCCCGCGACAGCGAGGAGAGCTACCAGCAGCTCCTCGACGCGCTGCGCTGGCTGCGCATCGACTGGGACGAGGGCGTCGAGACCGGCGGGCCGCACGCGCCGTACCGGCAGTCGCAGCGGCATGACATCTACCGCGAGGTGCTCGACAAGCTCATCGCCGCGGGGCTCGTCTACGAGAGCTTCTCGACCGCCGAGGAGATCGACGCCCGCAACGAGGCTGCCGGCCGCGCCAAGCAGCTCGGCTACGACAACCACGACCGCGACCTCACGGACGAGCAGAAGGCCGCCTTCCGCGCCGAGGGGCGCCAGCCCGCGCTGCGGCTGCGCGTTCCCGACGAGGACCTCACGTACGTCGACCTCATCCGCGGCGAGGTGACCTTCCCGGCCGGCTCGTTCCCCGACTTCGTCATCGTGCGCCCGAACGGCGTCCCGCTGTACACGTTCGTGAACCCCGTCGACGACGCGCTGATGGGGATCACCCACGTGCTGCGCGGCGAGGACCTCATGCCGTCGACGGCCCGTCAGCTCTCGCTCTACCGCGCGCTCATCGACGCGGGCGTCACGACCTTCATCCCGCGCTTCGGGCACATGCCGCTCGTCCTGGGCGACGGCACGAAGAAGCTCTCGAAGCGCGACCCCCGCGCCGACCTGTTCCTGCAGCGCGAGAAGGGCATGATCCCGGAGGGGCTGCTCAACTACCTCGCGCTGCTCGGCTGGTCCATCGGCCCCGACCGCGACGTGTTCTCGCTCGAGGAGTTCGTCGCCGCGTTCGACATCGAGGACGTCAACCCGAACCCCGCGCGCTTCGACCAGAAGAAGGCCGAGTCGATCAACGGCGACCACATCCGGATGCTCGCGCCCGACGACTTCGCCGAGCGGATCGTGCCGTATCTCGCGCAGGCGGGCCTCGTCGACGCGACCCCGACCGACGACCAGCGCGCGCTGCTCGCGAAGGCCGCACCGCTCATCCAGGAGCGCCTTCCGCTTCTGGGCGACGCCCCCGGCCTCCTCGGCTTCCTCTTCTCGGACGAGGTCGCGTACGACGACGATGCGCTCGCGGGGCTTCCCGAGAACGCGGGCGTCGTGCTCACGGCGTGCGTCGGGGCCCTCGAGGTCGTGCCGGAGGCGGAGTTCACGGCGCAGGGCATCCAGGACGCGCTGAGCGGCGCGCTCGTCGAGAATCTCGGACTCAAGCCGCGCGTGGCGTACGGCCCGCCGCGCGTCGCGATCACCGGGCGCCGGGTCTCGCCGCCGCTGTTCGAGTCGATGGAGCTGCTCGGCAAGGCCGAGTCGATCCGGCGCCTGAGCGCCCTCGTCCAGAAGCTCGGCTGAGCGGACGCGCGCCGCGTCACCCGGTGACGCGGCGCGCGAAGGCGAGCGCGGGGGACAGGACGAGGTCGGGGTCGTCGAGCCCCTGCCACAGGTGGCCCGCCCCCGGCACGAGCTGCAGCGTCGCGTCGGCGCCCGCGGCCACGAGCGCGGCGTGCAGCGCCTCGCTCTGCGCGGCGGGCACCGCCGTGTCGGCGAGTCCGTGCGCGATGTGGAACGGCGGCGCGCCGGCCGCGACCTGACGCGCCGGGCTCGCGGCACGCGCGCGCTCGGGGAGGTCGGCCACGGCGCCGCCCAGCAGCGCCTCCTCGCGCGTGGGGCGCTCATCCGACGCCGCAGGTGCGGGGAAGGAGAAGAGGTCGCTCGGGCCGTACCAGTCCACGACCCCGCGCACCGCGCCATCCGAGAGCCCCGCGAGCGCCGCGAGGTGCGCGCCCGCCGACTCGCCCCACAGGACGATGCGCGTCGCGTCGACCGCGAGCGCGCCCTGGTGCTCGCGAAGCCACGCGAGCGCTGCCGCGACGTCGTCGAGCGGCGCGGGGAACACCGCCTCGCCGCTCAGACGGTAGTCGACCGAGGCGACGGCGAACCCCTCGGCGACGAGTCGAGGGAATCCGTGCTCGGGGGCCAACGTCGGGCACATGACCCGGCGGCTCCCGACGCGCCAGCCGCCGCCGTGCACGAACACGATCAGCGGGGCGCCGTCGGCCTCCGGCCGATGCAGGTCGAGGGAGAGCGGCCGGAATCCGGGGCGCGTCGCGTAGACGACGTCGCGCAGCGTCCGCTCAGTCGAAGAGCTCATAGCCCTCGACGAAGTTGACGTCGTGCTCGGCGCCCGCGGCCGCCATCCGCTCGAACGGCGGGATGTGGAAGCGGTCGGGCTCGGGGATCCCGGGGATGTCGGTGGGGGCGCCGACCGCGCGGAAGAAGTCGGTGAAGGGCGCGCTCGTGACGCCGAAGATCCTGCCCGTGCGCTCGATGCGATACGAGTGGACCGTGCCCTTCGGAACGAACCCGAAGCCGCCCGCCTCGAGGATGCGGGTCTCGCGGAAGCCGTTGCGGTCATCCATCCAGAGGCGGATGGCGCCCTCGAGCACGAAGAAGGTCTCGTGCGTGAGCGCGTGGTAGTGCGCGGGCACCGGACGACCGGGCCGTCCCTCCGTCACGAACGCGTCGAACTGCCCCTCGTTCTGCGTTCCCGTTGTGAGGAGCGTGAAGAGCTGGTCGAACATGACGAGCTTGTCGCCCTGCACCTCGTCGAGGAAGTACGGGGCGGGCGCGCCGGGCAGGGCGCTCGGGATGGCGGGGGCGGTGTCGGACACGGACGACCTCCTTGTCGAGGGGGAAGGAACGGGTTCAGCCTCGCGCGGAGCCCGGGCGTGCGTCCACGTGGAAGAGGCGCACGCGCATTAGCCGCGGGCTAACATCGACCCATGAACGTGTCGGCGACGCAGCTGCGCTACTTCGTGACGGTCGCCGAGCACCTGCACTTCGGCCGTGCCGCGGCGGCCCTCCACATCTCGGGCCCCACGCTCAGTCAGCAGATCGCGCGCCTCGAGTCCGTGGTCGGCGCGCGGCTGTTCGACCGGACGCCGCGGTCCGTCGCGCTGACCGAGCGCGGTCGGGCGTTCCTCCCGCTCGCGGTGGAGGCGGATCGCGCGCATCGGGCGGTGGAGGCGTGGGCGTCGGAGTCGGCAGGGGGCGGCACGCTGCGCGTCGGCGTCGTCGCGGCCGGCGCGGGCCCGATCGTGAGCCGTGCGCTCGCCGAGCTCGTGGCAGCGGACGCCGACCTCGACGTCGAGCTCGTGCGTCTGGGCTTCTTCGCGGGGGCGCAGGCCCTGCGCGACGGCGTCGTCGACGTCGTGATCGCTCCACCGTCCGGCGCGAGGGAAGACGGGGTCTCGTCCGAGCAGATCGCGACCGAGCCGCGCGTGCTCGTGCTGCGCGACGACCATCCGCTCGCGGCACGCGACAGCGTGCGCATCGCGGAGACCGACGACCTCCCGTTCGTCGTGGTCGGAGCGGCAGAGGGGCCGGTGCGCTCGTGGTGGCTGGTCGACCCGCGGCCGAGCGGCGTGCGCCCGCGCGTCACCGCTGTCGCCGACGACGTCGAGGGTCTGCTGGAGCTCTGCGCCGCGGGGATCGGCGTGAACATCGCGGCGGCGTCCGTCGCGACGCACTATCGGCGCCCGGGGATCGTGTGCGTGCCGATCGTCGACATCGATCCCGTGCCCATCCTCGCGAGCCGGCGGGCCACCTGCGTCTCGGCCTCGGTCGACGCGTTCCTCGAGGTCGCGCGCCGCGTCGCGTGAGCGACACGCCATGGGGAGCGCCCCGGTTTGGACGCCCTCGCCGGTTCGGGTAGAGTAGACCCTCGGTACGGCCCAGGCCGGAAACCTCTTGGGGTATGGTGTAATTGGCAACACGGCTGATTCTGGTTCAGTTGTTCTTGGTTCGAGTCCAGGTACCCCAGCTCTGAAGAACCCCCGCTCCGGCGGGGGTTTTCTCGTACGCGGCGGTGTCGATCTGAGCCGCAGGCCGCGCAGGAACTCACTCCCTCGCGCCCCGCTCAGACCACGGGGAAGCCGTCCGGCTCTCCCACGCATCCGCCGAGCCAGGACGACATCGCGTAGTCGCATCCGACGTCGGTCGCGGTCACAGGCGTCCAGACCGTGTAGACGAGATAGGAGCTTGCGGTCAGCGGCTCGTCGACGTCGACGGTGGTGTGCGCCGTGCGCGGCCCGCCAGGAGCGGCGAGCATGCAGCGATCCGGCTCATCCTCGGGCGGTGTGCCGTCTGGGTCAATCCACCACAAGTCCGGGGTGTACGCGTCGGGGCCCACGGCACCGGCGTCAGGGGTGAGGACGTCGAAGATGAGCTCGCTGCACGTCGGGTCGCCCGCGGTGTGGCCTCCGAGCCATGCGGCGACGGATGCGCCGTCTGTGAGCTCATCCGGCACAGGGTAGAGCTCGATGCTCCGCAGCGAGCATTGCTGCGAATAGAACATCACGATGTCCTGTTCGCCGTCGCCGTCGCTGTATTGCGGTGCGAGCGAGCAGGACACCTCGGTCCAGGAGCGCACGGGAGCGCCGAGCTGTTCGAGCGGGGCACGGAACTCTTCCCGCTTCGCGAGCAGCGTGTCGCGCTCGGCGGGAAGGCTGTCGACGAGCTGGTGGGCATTATTCGTGTGGATGATCCGCAGAATCGGCCCCGGAGCGAAGGCGACGAGCCCGACGAGGATCAGGACGAGGAGGGTTCCCGTGAGCCGGCGACGCCGCGGCGACCACGGCTCCGTCTCCGGCGTGTCTGGTTCCGTCGGCTCCTCCATGCCCTTCACGATATCGAGGCGCTCAGCCGGCGGGCTCGGACGTGTCTCGCAACCGAGTGTCCATGCGCGGAGTTCGGCGGGCTACGGCAGACGCAGGTCGAGGACGACTTCGAAGGGCGGTCTCGCGCCGACCGCGGACCGCATGACCTCGCGATGCTCCGCATCGATGGCGTGCTCGGACCGCTCGGCGACCGCCTTGGCGCGGTCGGCGTCCTCGCTTTCCATCGCAAAGACGAGAATTGGCCCATCTGAGGTGTCCAGTATCACGGCCTTCTCATGGGTGATGCCTTCGGCAGCGAGGGTCGCCAGCGCTTCTGCGCGACGGGGACCGTCGACCTCTCGGAGCCAGTCCGCGAGACGCTCCCGCTGACCGGGCTCGATCTGGCGGATCACGAGGGAGATCATCTGTGCATCGTACGGTGGAGCGATGAGCACCGTGATCGAGGTCGAGGGAGAGACGTTCCGGGTCGACACGCGAGAGCAGCCGGGCGGACTGCGCTGCGTCGATTTCACCTGGCTCACTGGCCCCGCCGACGGCACCTACGGCTTCACGGTCTCCGGATTGCCGCTGGATCGGATCGAGGAGGAGGCCGCCCTCTTCGTGCGCGCGTTCTTCGCGGAAGACGGCATCGGACCCGCCGACTTCCCGGACTTCGTCGCCGGTCGTGCCTAGACTCCGTGCATGCCGATGTCGGACTACGTCGCGTCCATCCGCTCCCGCATCGGGACCGACCTCCTGCTGCTTCCCGGCGTCACGGCGGTGATCCGCGACGATGACCGCTTCCTGCTGGCACGGCATCGTCACTCGGGGCTCTGGAGCCTGATCGGAGGCGGTGTCGAGCCGGGGGAGGAGCCGGCCACGGCGCTGCTGCGCGAGGTCCTCGAGGAGACCGGTGCGCGAGTCCGCGTCCGCGGCATCGTCGGCGTCTACGGCGGCGAGCCCATGATGGTCACCTATCCGAACGGCGACCAGGTCGGCTATGTGACGACCGCGTTCGACTGCGAGCTGCTCTCCGACGCGACCCCCGACCTCGAGGAGCTCCTCGACCTGGGCTGGTTCCCGCGGGACGCGATCCCATCGCTCCCGCGTCGCGACTGGATCGACCGCGTCATCGCGGACGCGCCCGGCGGCTCCTCTTCCTCCTGAGGCCGTCTCCGCCCGGTCAGGCGCCGAGCCGGTCGTCGAGCTGCGGCACGGGGCCCGTGCGCGGTTCCGCCAGGATCTCCGCCGTCGCGACGGGCAGTGCGCTGACCCGTGCGGACGCACCCGGCGCCCCGCGCCTGCGGGCACGGCGTTCGCGGGCCTCGGGTGAGAACAGCAGCGCGATGAACCCCGAAAGGGCCAGCGCGAGCAGACTGAGCGTCATCGCGCCGGCCTGTCCCGGGGCGAGCCGCCCCATCGCGCCGAGGAACGCGATCGAGATGAGCCCGGCGGCGAGCGTGCCGACGACGATCAGCGCCCACCCCTCCGGTTTCATGCCTCCATTCTGTGGCTGCCCGGGCACAACAGCCCGCATTGAACCCGGGTCGCGCGGGACGGTGCGTCAGGCGCCGTCGCGCGCGACGATGTGCGCGTCGGCTCCCGGGAAGACGAGCCCCTCGTGCCCGTCCTTCCAGCGCACGAGGAACGGCGGGCCGCCGTCCGGTCCGCGCACCTCCAGGACCTCCGCCTCGCGGCGCGGCTCGCTGTCTGTGTGGCCCTCCACGACGAGGCGATCGCCGGGCTTCACCTGCATCGTCCTCACCTCCGGTTCCGCCGAAGCCGATGTGTCTTCCAGCGTGCTCCGCCGAGGCGTTCGCGGCAAGAGGGGGCACGTTGCGGGAATACCCCCGGGGGGTATACGGTTGGCGTAGGTGACACCCTTCCGAACCTGACGAGAGGACCGAAGATGACGGAGATCGAATACCGGGTGACGGGCATGACCTGCGGGCACTGCGAGATGTCGGTGCGCGAGGAGGTCGGCGAGGTGCCGGGCGTCGAGGGCATCGACGTGAGCGCGCAGACGGGCCGCCTCGTCGTGAGCGGCACGGCCGAGATCGACGACGCGAAGATCCTCGCGGCCGTCGAGGAGGCCGGCTACTCGGCGGAGCGCGTCTGATGAACGCGGGGGCGCGGCTCGCCCTGTACGGCGCCGGACTGGTGGCGGCGTTCGGCGCGGCCTTCGGGGTCGCGGCGGCCGTCGCCCCCGACGCGGTCGTCACCGCATGGAACGAGGAGGACAAGGTGGATGGTCACGGAGGCGGTCACACGACCGCGCCGACGGATGGCACGGCATCGGATGGCGCGCAGAGCGAGAGCGCGCACGGCGCGCCTGGCGATGGCGCGCACGGCGCGCACGCCCCGCAGGGCGTCACGCTCAGCGCCGACGGCTACACGCTCACCGCGGTCGCCGCTCCGAGCGGGGCGGGGGAGCAGGGGGAGCTGAGCTTCCAGATCCTCGACAGCGCGGGTGAGCCGCTCACGTCGTACGCGATCGAGCACGAGAAGGAGCTGCACCTCATCGTGGTGCGCTCCGATGGCGCGCACTTCCGCCACGTCCATCCCGAGCTCGACGCGCACACCGGAGCCTGGAGCATCCCGTGGTCGTGGGAGGCCGCCGGCACGTACCGCGTGTACGCCGACTTCACACCGGCAGGCGACGGCGCGCAGGGGCTCACCCTCGCGCGCTCGGTCGAGGTCGCGGGCGACTACACCCCCGTCAGCGCCGAGCCGTCGCGCGTGGACGAGGTGGGCGGGTACACCGTCGAGCTCGCGGGCGACCTCGCTCCCGGTGCTGCGCAGGAGCTCACGCTCTCGATCACCCGCGACGGCGAGCCGGTCACCGCGCTCGAGCCGTACCTCGGGGCATTCGGGCACCTCGTCGCGCTGCGTCAGGGCGACCTCGCGTATCTCCATGTGCATCCCGAGGGGGCGGAGCCCGGCGCGGACGACCTCGGCGGCCCGGAGATCGCGTTCGCGGCGGAGGCGCCGACCGCCGGGCGCTACCTGCTCTACCTGGACTTCCAGGTCGACGGGCAGGTCCACACCGCGGAGTTCGTGCTCGACGCCGGCGAGGCCGCACCCGGGCACGGGCATGCGCATTCGGGAGGCCACTGATGAGCACGTCCGTCGGGGGAGCCGACATCGAGCTCGAGATCGGAGGCATGACCTGCGCGTCGTGCGCGAACCGGATCGAGCGGAAGCTCAACAAGCTCGAGGGCGTGTCGGCGACCGTGAACTACGCGACCGAGAAGGCCCGCGTCACCGTGCCCGAGGGGTACGACCCGGCGCTGCTCGTCGCCGAGGTGGAGAAGACCGGGTACACGGCCGCCCTTCCGAAGCCGCCCGTCGACGAGCCGTCGGATGACGGCGAGCCGGATGATCCGGAGCTGCGCTCGCTGCGGCAGCGGCTGATCGGGTCGGTCGTGCTCACGCTCCCCGTCATCGCGATGTCGATGATCCCCGCGCTGCAGTTCCCGTACTGGCAGTGGGCGTCGCTCGCCCTCGCCGCACCCGTCATCGTGTGGGCGGCGTGGCCGTTCCACCGCGCCGCGTGGCTCAACCTGCGGCACGGGGCGGCGACCATGGACACGCTCATCTCGATGGGCACCTCGGCGGCGTTCCTGTGGTCGCTCTACGCGCTCTTCCTGGGCACAGCGGGCGAGCCGGGCATGACGCATGCCTTCGAGCTCTCCATCGCGCCCTCGGACGGCGCGGCGAACATCTACCTCGAGGTCGGCGCGGGCGTGACGATGTTCATCCTCGCGGGCCGCTACTTCGAGAAGCGCTCGAAGCGCCAGGCCGGCGCCGCTCTGCGGGCGCTCCTCGAGCTCGGCGCCAAGGAGGTCTCGGTGCTGCGCGGCGGCGTCGAGACCCGGATCCCCGCGTCGCAGCTCGCCGTCGGCGACGAGTTCGTCGTCCGCCCGGGGGAGAAGATCGCGACCGACGGCGTCGTGGTCTCCGGCACCTCGGCGGTCGACGCCTCGATGCTCACGGGCGAGTCCGTGCCGGTCGAGGTCGGCGAGGGCGACGCGGTGACGGGCGCGACGGTCAACGAGGGCGGGCGGCTCGTCGTGCGCGCGACGCGCGTCGGGGCCGACACGCAGCTCGCCCAGATGGCGCGGATGGTCGAGGACGCCCAGAGCGGGAAGGCCGAGGTGCAGCGGCTCGCGGACCGCATCTCGGGGGTCTTCGTGCCGATCGTCATCGCGATCGCGGTGGTCGCGCTCGGCGCGTGGCTCGGCGCGGGCTTCCCGGCGTCGGCGGCCTTCACGGCAGCCGTGGCGGTCCTCGTGATCGCCTGCCCGTGCGCGCTGGGACTCGCCACGCCGACGGCGCTTCTCGTCGGAACCGGCCGCGGAGCGCAGATGGGCATCCTCATCAAGGGGCCCGAGGTGCTCGAGTCGACGCGCCGGGTCGACACGGTCGTGCTCGACAAGACGGGCACGGTGACCAGCGGACGCATGACGCTCGTCGACGTCGTGACCGAGCCGGGTGTCGAGCGGGCCGATGTGCTGCGGCTCGCGGGCGCGCTCGAGAGCGCGTCCGAGCACCCGATCGCCCAGGCGATCGCGCGCGCGGCGACGGCGGAGCTCGGCGCGCTGCCCGTCGTGGAGGGGTTCCAGAACCTCGAGGGAAGGGGCGTCCAAGGCGTCGTCGACGGCGCGGCCGTCGTCGTCGGCCGGGCGTCTCTCCTGTCCGACTGGGCTCTGCACCTCTCCGCCGACGTCGCGGAGGCGCAGCGGCGCGAGGAGGCGGACGGCCGCACCGTCGTCGCGGTCGGATGGGACGGACGCGCACGAGGGCTCCTCGTCGTGGCCGACACCGTCAAGCCGACCAGCGCCCAGGCGGTCGCCGAGCTGAAGGAGCTGGGTCTCACCCCCGTCCTGCTGACCGGCGACAACCGCGCGGTGGCCGAGCGGATCGCCGCCGAGGTCGGCATCGAGGTCGTCCACGCCGAGGTCCTGCCGCAGGACAAGGTCGAGGTCGTCGCGCGACTGCAGCGCGAGGGCCGCGTCGTCGCGATGGTGGGCGACGGCGTGAACGACGCCCCCGCGCTCGCTCAGGCCGATCTCGGGCTCGCGATGGGCACGGGAACCGACGTGGCCATCGAGGCGTCCGACATCACGCTCGTCCGGGGCGACCTGCGAGCCGCCGTCGACGCCATCCGCCTCTCCCGGCGCACGCTCTCGACGATCAAGTCCAACCTGTTCTGGGCGTTCGCGTACAACGTCGCGGCCATCCCGATCGCCGCGCTCGGCATGCTGAACCCCATGCTCGCGGGCGCCGCGATGGCCTTCTCGAGCGTGTTCGTCGTCGGCAACAGCCTGCGCCTGCGCGGCTTCCGCGGCGTCGCGCAGCGGTGACGCGGCGCCGCCCGACGGGGAGGGCCATCCCCGTCGGGTAGCGTTGCGTTGCCCGTCTCGTGCTCGGACCCGTGGGAGAACACATGTCTGTCGGCCTGCTCGCCGTCGTGGACGACATCCTGACCGCCGCTCTGAAGGCCTCGTCGAAGGCCGCCGGCGTGGTCATCGACGATGCCGCCGTGACCCCGCAGTACGTGCAGGGCATCACGCCCGCGCGCGAGCTGCCGGTCGTGGGCCGCATCGCGCTCGGCTCGCTCGCGAACAAGTTCCTCATCATCATCCCCGTGGCGATGCTGCTCACGACCTTCGCGCCGTGGGTGCTCCCGTTCCTGCTCATCCTGGGCGGTTCGTACCTCTGCTTCGAGGGCGCCGAGAAGGTGCTCGAGTGGTTCGGATTCGGGCACGGCCATGCGGAGGAGGGCGCACGCGACGAGAAGCGCCTCGTGTGGGGCGCGATCCGCACCGACCTCATCCTCTCGACCGAGATCATGCTCATCTCGCTCGCGAGCCTCGATGCGGGAATGGGGTTCTGGCAGACACTCGCGGTGCTCGCCGTGATCGCGCTGCTCATGACGCTGCTCGTCTACGGGGCGGTCGCGCTGCTCGTGAAGATCGACGACATCGGGATGCGGATGGCCGAGAGCCCGGTCGGCAGCGTGCGGCTCACGGGCGCCCGCATCGTGACGTCCATGCCCGCCGTGTTCCGCGTCATCAGCGTGATCGGCACCGTCGCGATGCTGTGGGTCGGCGGACACCTCGTGATCGTGAACCTCGGCGAGGTCGGCCTGCACGTCTTCGCGGATGCGCTCCATGCGGTCGAGCACGCGCTCGAGCCGCTCGGCGGCGTGGTGGTCTGGGTCGTCGACACGGCGATCTCCGCGGTGTTCGGCTTCATCGAGGGGCTCGTCATCGTGGGGGCCGTGCTCCTCATCGCGCGCCTGTTCGGCCGCCGTCCGACGTTCGACGAGGCGCACTCCACCTCGTCGCACTGAGCGCGGCCGCCCGAGGGCTGCGCTCGGGCCGATTTTGCATTGAGAATGATTATCACTAACGTTAGCGTCCATGATGACGCTCGGCGCCGACCGCAGGCGCACTCCGGCGTACGCGCCGCATGACGCCGGCGCGCGCGCACGGCTCGCGCGCCGCACGACGCTCCTCTGTCTCGCGCTCGGCGCTGCCGCCGTCGCCCTGGTCATCGTCTCCGGTTCCGTCGGGTCCGTTCCGGTGACTGTCGCAGAAGCCGCGAAGATCGTCCTCGGTCACGTGCTGCCCGGTATGCCGTGGATGACGGATGGCACGCTCACCCCGTTGCAGGACCAGGCGGTGTGGCAGTTCCGACTGCCGCGCGCGCTCCTCTCGGCGCTCGCCGGCGGCGGCCTCGCGCTCGCAGGGGCGCTCATGCAGGTGACCGTGCGGAATCCGCTGGCGGAGCCCTACATCCTCGGCGTGTCCTCCGGAGCCAGCGTGGGCGCGGTGCTCGTGATCGTCACGGGCTCGGCGGCGCTGGGGGGAGTGTCCATGAACGCTGCGGCCTTCGTCGGCGCGCTCGACGCATGCGTGTGCGTGTGGGCGCTCGCCCGGAGGGACGGCATGCTGTCGCCCACCCGCATGATCCTCGCCGGAGTGGCGCTCGGCACCCTGCTCAGCGCGGTGACGAGCTACCTCACCATCTCCACAGACGCGCAGAACGTCGTCAGCGTGCTCTTCTTCCTCCTCGGCAGTGTGTCCGCGGCGACGATGTCCAGCCTCACCGCCCCCGCGCTGGCGCTTCTCGTCGCAGTGTTCGCGTCGTTCTTCCTCGCTCGCTCGCTCAACGCGCTCATGACCGGCGACGAGTCGGCGACCGCGCTCGGCGTGGACGTCGCGCGGCTCCGCGGTCTCCTCCTCCTCATCGCCTCTCTGCTGACGGGCGTCGTCGTGTCGGTCGCCGGAGGCATCGGGTTCGTGGGCCTCGTCGTCCCCCATCTGGTGCGGATCGCTGTGGGCGCGGATCACCGCAGGGTGCTTCCGGTGACGGTCCTCGGGGGCGCCGTGTTCCTCATGGGCGCCGATCTGCTCGCACGCACCGTCGCTGCGCCGATCGAGATCCCTCTCGGGATCCTCACCGCATTCGTCGGGGCGCCCTTCTTCCTCTGGCTCATGCGCCGCGGTGGCGCCGATCGAGCGGGCTTCGCGCGGTGAGAGTGGTCTTCGAACGTGTCACCGTCGCCCTGGGTGGACGGGAGGTCGTGCACGCCGCATCGTTCACTGCCGAGGAGGGCGAGGTCGTGGGGCTCCTCGGGCCCAACGGAAGCGGCAAGTCGTCGCTGCTGCGGACGCTCTACCGGGCCGTGCGACCCGTGAGCGGGAGCGTGCGCATCGGAGATCGCGATGTGCGGGCTCTGCACGGTCGCGAGGCCGCGAGGGCGGTGGCCGTCATGCTGCAGGACCCGGCGACGGACTTCGATCTCACGGTGGAGGAGACCGTCCTGCTCGGCCGTGCTCCACACCGCGCGTCATTCGGACGGGACAGCGCCGCGGATCTGCAAATCGCAGAGGATGCGATGCGCAGGACCGAGACCGAGCGCCTGCGCGATCGGATGGTCGCCACGCTCTCAGGCGGCCAGCGGCAGCGCGTCATGCTCGCCCGCGCGCTCGCGCAGCAGAGCCCGGTCCTCGTTCTCGACGAGCCGAGCAATCACCTCGATATCGCCCACCAGCACGAGCTCATGGGCACGGCGCGCGAGCTCGGTCAGACGGTTCTCGCCGCGCTGCACGACCTCAACCTCGCGGCGCAGTACTGCGACCGCGTCGTCCTGCTCGATCAGGGCCGGGTTGTCGCGTCGGGAACGCCGGTCGACGTGCTCGAGCCGGCGGTCATCCGCTCCGTCATCGGCGTCGAGGCACGTGTCCTCGGCGAGCCGTCCGCTCCCGTCTTCGCCTTCCGGCGTCTCGCCCGTGCGGACGCCTCATCCTCCCTTCCCGCCGATCCAGAGAGCACGCTCATCGCATGACCGTCAGACTCCGCCCCGCTTATGCCCTTCTCGTCGCCAGCACCGTCGTCCTCGCCGGGTGCGGGACATCCGTCGCGGTCGACGCGGACCCCGAGGATGCCGTCGGGGAGGTGAGGATCGAGAACTGCGGCCGGGAGATGGTCGTCGAGCAGGCTCCGGAGGCGGTGGTGGGCATGCACCCCGCCCAGACCGAGCTGCTCCTTCGACTCGGTCTGGCCGATCGCCTCGTCGGCCAGGCCCAGGCAGCAGCGCAGGCGCTTCCGGCGGACATCGCGGATCTCGCCGCGGACGTTCCCGCGATCGGGGACGTGATGCCCCCGAGCCGGGAGGACCTCCTCTCCGTGCAGCCGGACTTCGTCTACGCGCCGACGACCTACGAGTTCACCGCCGAACAGGGCTTCGCGAGCATCGAGCAGCTCGAGCAGGCGGGGGCCGACGTGTATGTCGCGGCGGGAGGCTGCCCTGAGCGGCGAATGACCGGCGAGGTCGCCGACCTGCTGATCGATCTCGAGAACCTCGGGAAGATCTTCGGCGTCGAGGAGCAAGCCGCGGCACTCATCCGAAGCAGCGAGCGCGACCTCGAGGAGGTCGCAGCGGCCGTCGCCGACGTCGACCGCCTGAGGGTCGCCCAGGTGTTCGTCGACGGCACGACCCTTCAGGGCATCGGTGCCGGCGTCGAGTACGACATCCTCCAGCGCGCGGGTGCGCAGAGCGTCTTCACGCCCGAACAGCCGGCGTTCTCCGACTTCTTCGCCGCCGCCATCACCCCGGAGGCGCTCGCCGCGGAAGCACCCGACGCCCTGGTGTTCTCCGTCTTCGACGAGGCGCACGAGGTCGCGACGCGCGAGTACCTGTCCGAGACCTTCCCTGAGATGCCCGCGGTCGCCGAGGGGCGCCTGATCGCCGTGTCGAGCGCCGATGTCTTCCCCGGCACCCTCGGGAACGTCGCGCTCGTGCGTGAGATCGCCGAGCAGCTCTACCCCGAAGCCTTCTGAGCCGATGATCCATCGGCGGCTTCTCGAGCTCGCCGGCGCGGTCTCGGGTGCGATCGCGGGCCTGGCCGCGCTCGGCCTTCTCCTCTCCGGGCTCCATATCGCCTTCGCGATGGCGATCGCTGCGGCCGTGGCCGCGATCGTGTCGGGCGGGCCAGGCGTGGTGGGCTCGGTCGCTGTGCTCGGGGCGGTCGCTGCGGCGCGCGCGCTCGTGGTCTGGGTGAGGGACACGACGGCAGCTCGCCTCGGCGCCTCGGTCCGGGTCAGACTGCGTGCGCGTCTTCTCACTCGTGCCGTCGGGATCTCCGCGACGGACCGGGACTCTGGTCGGATCGCCGCGATCGCGATCGACGGCGTCGATGGGCTCGAGGCCTACTTCACGCGCTACCTCCCTCAGCTGCTGGTCGTGCTCGTGGTACCGGCGACGGTCGTGGCGCTGACGATCGGACGTGCTCCGACCGCGGGCGTCGCTCTCGGCATCGCCGCGGCGGTTGCGGTTATCGCGCCGCGCGCATGGGATGCCCGCCTGCTGCGCACGGGACGGGAGCGCTGGGAGCGGTTCACCCGTCTTTCGTCGGACTTCGTCGAGAGCCTCGAGCACATCCCGCTCCTGAGGATCTTCGGCGCGACGGCGCGCACGGCGGACCGGCTCTCGGCTGAGGGCGATGCTCTGAGGCGCGACACGATGGGTCAGCTGCGACTGTCGCTGGTCGAGACGGCCGTCAGCGCGCTCGCGATGCACCTCGGAGCGGCGGCAGCCGTGATCTCCGCGACCCTGGCGGTGTCCAGCGGAGACGGCGATGGCGCAGCCGCGGTCGCGGTCCTGCTGCTGGCGCGGGAGTGCTTCCGTCCTGTCCAGGATCTCGGGGCGTGCTGGCACGCCGGGTATCTGGGCCTGAACGCGGTCGACGGCCTCGATGCGCTGCAGCGGTCCTCCTCGACAGCGCCCCGCATGGGGATACGGCCCCGGCCGGCGCCGACCGGGCTCCTCGAGTTCGACGGCGTGTCCTTCACCTCTCCGGCGACCGGTCGCGGCGTCCGCGATGTCCGTCTCCGCGTCGAAGCGGCGGAGACGCTGGCCGTGATCGGCCCGTCCGGCGCCGGCAAGAGCACGCTCGCTCGGCTCGTGGAGCGCGACATCGACTCCGATGCCGGCATCATCAGGATCGGCGGCGTCGATATCCGGGACTTCGACCGCGTCGCACTCAGCGCGAGCGTCGCCGTCGTGCCGCAGGACCCCGTGCTCTTCGCATGGTCGGTGCGGGACAATCTGCGGCTCTGCCGGCCGTCGGCCGCCGACGCCGAGGTGGAGCAGGCCGCGCGGGTCGCCGATGTGCACGACGTGATCGCCGGACTGCCGGAGGGCTACGACACCGTCCTCTCCGAGAACGGCGGACAGCTGTCGGGCGGCCAGCGGCAGCGGCTCGCGATCGCGCGTGCGCTCCTGTCGCCGGCGCCCGTGCTCATCCTCGACGAGGCGACCTCGGCGCTCGACGCGGAGTCGGAGCGGCGGATCGTCGACGCCGTGGCGACCGCGGCAGCGGGTTGGCGCACGGTGGTCGTCATCACCCACCGGGCGAGCACGGGAGCACGTGCAGACCACTGGGTCGCCATCGAGGACGGGCGCGTCGCCGCCCGCGGCCGCGGTCCCGTGCCGGCCTCGCGCGGAGCAGTGCTCCGATGAGGCCGCTGCTGCGCCTTCTCCCGGTGGTGGCTGTTCGGCGAGGGCGATTCGTCGAGGCGATCCTGTGGAGCGTCGTCTGTCAAGCGGCGGTGCTCGGGATCGCGATCCTTCTCGCACGCATGGCCGGGCTCGCGGCGGTCGGTTCGCCGCTGTCGTCGTCTGCCCCCGTGATCGCCGTGCTGCTGGCGGTGCTGGCGGCGGCCGCGGCCTGGCGCGAATCCTGGGTGTCTCACGATCTCGCGTACCGCGTGATCGGGGAGCTCCGCTCCCGCGTCTTCGGGGCGCTCCGTCGCGCCCTGCCGTCCCGCAGCCGCCCGCGTCGCACGGGCGACCTCGCGACCACGGTGGTCGCGGACATCGAGACGCTCGAGTGGCTCTTCGCGCACACGATCGCACAGGCGCTCGGGGCCGTCCTCGTGCTCTCGACTGCCGTTGCCGTCTCGATCACGGTGAGCCCTCAGCTCTTGCTGGCCTGGACGCCGCCGCTCCTCATCGGCGTCGTCGTGCCGATGGCGACCCGCCGCCGGGCCGGGCAGGACGGTGCCGCTCTGGCCGCAGATGCGGGTGCACTGCGCGCCGAGCTCGTAGACACGCTCCGAGGCCTGCGCGAACTCGCAGGGGCCGCGGCACTCGAGCGTCAGCTCGATCGTCTCGCGGAGCGGACGCTCCGGCACACCCGCACGCAGGTTCGCGAGGCGTCTCGCATCGGGGCGGAGCGCGCGATCTCGGACCTCGCCATCGCCATCGCCGTCGTCGCTGCGGTGCTCGTCGTGGTCGCCGACACGGGAATCCCGCGCGCGGACATCCCGCTCGCGATCACGCTCGCCGCGGCGGGCGTCGCACCGGCCGCGCAGATAGCTGACCTCCTGCGCGGGGCGGGGACCTTGACCGCCGCAGCGGCGCGCATCGACTCCCTGCTCGCGGAACCGCCTGCGGTGACCGACGAGCTCTCGTCGACGCCGAGGCTCCGAGACGCGAGAGGACTGTGCTTCGACGGCGTCGGCTTCGCGTATCGTGCCGGAGCTCCGGTCCTGCACGACCTCCACCTTCACGTCCGACCCGGCGAGATCGTCGCGCTGACCGGAGCATCCGGCTCAGGCAAGTCGACGGCGGCGGCGCTCGCCTCGCGGCAGTGGGATCCGGACGCGGGAGCGGTGCGGATCGACGGCGTGGACCTGCGCGCTCTGACGGACGACGCACTTCGCGCGCGGATCGCCGTGGTCCCGCAGGGGTCGCCGCTTCTGCGCGGAACGGTTCGCTCGAATATCCTCCTCGGCGATCCTCAAGCGCCCGAGGAGCGGATCACGGAGGCCGCGCGCTCGGCGGGGCTCCTCGATGTGCGGTCGGGGCTGCCGCGCGGCCTCGACACCGACGTCGGCGAGCACGGGGCCGGTCTCTCCGGCGGTCAGCGCGCCCGTGTCGCCATCGCTCGCGCGCTCCTGCGGGGCCCTCGCGTCCTCGTTCTCGACGAGGCGACGGCCTCGCTTGACGCCGAGGCCGACGCGGCGATCATGGAGCTCCTGGCCCGTCAGAGCGAACGCGCGGTTCTTCTCATCTCGCATCGGCCGGCGACGATCGCCGCAGCGCATCGCGTCGTCGCACTGAGCGCGGCCGCTAGGCCCCCTCTCGGAGGGTGACGCAGCAGCGGCCGTCCTCCGGCTCGAGGGCGACCGCGGGCGAGTGCGGCGCGAGCGCGTCGCCCACTCCGTCGATGAGCGCGCAGTTCATGCCGCACACCAGGTCGCGGTGATCCTGGGCGAGTCGATGGAACGGGCAGTTCCGCAGCACCGTGGTGGGCCCGTCGCGCTCGGGCTCGTATCCCTCGCCGCGCAGGATGTCCTCGGCCGCCTCCCGCGCGGCGGACGCGGAGACGGGCGGCTCGGCGCCCCGCGCCGCGGCGATCGCGCGGCCCCTGGCTCGCGCGACGTCGGCGACCGCCTCCGACACAGGGATGCCGTCGGCCGCGCTGCGCGTGATCGCGCGGGCGAGCAGATCACCAGCGACGTCGTAGCCACGCGGCGGCACCGAGACGGCGATCTCGCTCTCGGCAGGGCGGTACCGCTTGGCGGGTCGCCCCGCGCCCGGGCCGGTGCGCCCGGGCGGGCGGGCGTAGTCGACTGTCACGAGGCCGTCCTGCTCGAGGCGGTCGAGGTGGAACTTCGCCTGGTGATGCGGGATGTCGAGCGCGCTCGCCGCCTCGTCACGCGTGACCGCGTGGCGCTGGCGGCTGAGGAACGCGTAGATGGCGCGGCGGAGCGGATCGGCGAGCCCGCGGATCCGGCGGGCCTCGGAATCGGCATCGGTCATCTCGTCCGCCTTCTTTCGGAGAATCCTCTTGACGAAAGACTACCCCCGTTCTAACGTTCGGAGTAACTTCCGATAGAAAGGACGACGCTCATGTCGACACTCCGCAGTTCCCGAGCAGAGACGCTCACCGGGGTCGGCGATCTCCGCTCACCGACGCACCAGGCGTTCCTGCTGCTCCGCACCGTGTTCACCGTCGCGCCGATCCTCTTCGGGCTCGACAAGTTCACGAATCTCCTCGTCGACTGGACGATCTATCTCGCGCCCTGGATCGACGCGATCCTCCCCGGCGACGACGTGTTCGCCATGCGCGTCGTCGGGGTCGTCGAGATCGCCGCCGGCGTGCTCGTCGCGATTCTCCCGCGCTGGGGCGCGTGGGTCGTGGCGGCGTGGCTGCTCGGGATCATCGTGAATCTGCTGACCCTGCCCGGCTACTTCGACGTGGCGCTGCGTGACTTCGGCCTCCTCGTCGGCGCGGTCGCGCTCGCGCGGCTCGCCGAGGGAGAGCGCAGGGCCCGCGGCGGGCGCTGAGCCGGATGTCAGCGCCAGGCGGGTGCGGCCGCGCCGTACCCGCCGACGTCGCGCTCGATCGAGCGGCGGTCGAGGAGGACCGGGGGAGGGGGCAGGAAGAGCGTGCCGTGCGGGGAGCTGACGTTCACCATCGTCGTCCCCATCGACACCTCGTCGTCGGCCTCGGGCGGCGGCGCAGACGCGAGGAGCGCCCGCGCCGCGCCGAGGAGGCTCGCCCGCACGAGACCGCCGCGCCCCGAGGCGAGGAGCTCGAGCACGCGCGCGGCCAGCACGTATCCGGTCGCGAAGTCGAGCGCCTGCACGGGCAGCGCGCCCGGTCGTCCGTCGGCGTCGGCGCACCGGTCTGCGATCCCCGTCGCCGCCTGGACGACCGAGTCGAATCCCGCACGGGCACCCCAGGGGCCGTCCTCGCCCCACGCCGAGAGGGTCGCGACGATGAGGCCCGGATGATCGGCCGCGAGGGCGGTCGGCGTCAGTCCGAAGCGGTCGAGGGAACCGGGGCGGTAGCCCAGCACGACGACGTCGGCGTCGGCGACGAGAGCCCGCGCGTCGGCGGCGCGGCTCGCGAGATCGAGCTCGATCGAGCGCTTGCCCATCCCGGTCAGGAGGTGCTGCTCGAGGATCTCCGGTCGGCCGGGCGGATCGACCCGCAGCACGTCGGCGCCGAGGCAGGCGAGGAGCTGCGTGCACGTCGGTCCCGCGAGCACCCGGGTGAGATCGAGGACCCGCACGCCCGCGAGCGGGGCGCTGTCGGATGGCCCGATGCGGCTCTCCCCGTCCGGGACGACCTCGCTCCAGGCCGCGTCATGCGTCACGCGTCCGTGCGGATGGTCCTTCCACTCATCGGACGTGCGCACGCGGGCCGCGATGCCGCCCGCCGCGACGACCGCGTCCTCGAGCTCCTGCGCGGGCATGCCGGCAGCGCGCGCGTCGAGGTCGCGCCGCGTCTCGACCCCCAGCGCGCGGCGGATGGCGTCGGCATGGTGCGGGTAGTTGCCGTGCAGACGTGCGAATCCGTCGTCGCAGGCGACGAAGCCCGAGAGCTCAGCCCACGGCGACACGCTCCGGCCGTCGACGCGGGCGTGCTCGACCGTCTCGAACGCCGATCGGATGAGCTCGGAGGAGGTGTCCACCGAGACGGACAGTCCGCGGGTGCGCGCGACAGCACGCGCGCCATCCGCGGCCGCGGAGACCGCCGTGATCGCGAGGCCCTCGACGTCGAGCGGGCCCTGCCACCAGCGGCGGATGCCGATGCTCACGCGGGCGCCCCGGGCCGCGCGATGGTCAGAGCGGCGGTGTCCGTGAACTCCCGCTCGATGTCTGCGTTCGCGCGGTACGTCGCGAGGCTGACGAGCACGGCGATGATGAGGGCGCCGATGAAGCCCGGGAGCAGCTCGTACACCCCGGTGCCGAGCAGCGGCCATGTGAAGACGATGACGGAGCCGGAGACCATGCCGGCGAGGGCGCCCCACGCCGTGAGGCGCTTCCAGAACAGGCTGAGGAGGATGAGCGGCCCGAAGGACGCACCGAACCCGGCCCAGGCGAACGCCACGAGCCCGAGGATCGTGTCGTTGGGGCTGATGGCGAGGAGTGCCGCGACGATCGCGACGGCGAGGACGCACGAGCGCCCCAGGATCACCAGCGTGCGGTCACGCGGCGGAGCCTTTCGCACGACCTTGTAGAGGTCCTCGACGAGTGCCGAGGAGCACACGATGAGCTGGCTCGAGATCGTGCTCATGATGGCCGCGAGGACGGCGGCGAGCACGAAGCCGGCGATAAGCGGGTGCAGCAGGATCTGCGACATCCGCAGCACGACCGTCTCCGGGTTCGCGAGCTCCTCGACGCCGGGCTGGTCGAAGTAGGCGATGCCCGCGAGGCCCGCGATGACCGCGCCGCCCATCGAGATCACCATCCAGCCGATCCCGATGCGCCGGGCGGGCTTCGCCCCCGCCGGCGACGGCAGCGCCATGAAGCGCACGATGATGTGCGGCTGCCCGAAGTAGCCCAGGCCCCACGCGAGGGCCGACACGATCGCGAGCACCGTGGCGCCGGACAGCGCCTCGCCGCCCGTGAACGAGAGGGCGTCGGGCGACGCCGAGGCGATCGCCTCGCCGACGGCGCCCAGCCCGCCGACGTTCGCGATGGCGACGACCGGCACGAGGACGAGTGCGACCATCATGAGCAGGCCCTGGGCGACGTCGGTGAGAGAAGCGCCGAGGAAGCCGCCGAACAGGGTGTAGGCGAGCGTGACGCCCGTGACGAGGAGCATGCCCACGAGGTAGTCGCCGTCGAACGAGCTCTCGAAGAACACGCCGCCGGCGACCATCCCCGATGAGATGTAGAGCGTGAAGAAGACGAGGATGATGAGGGCCGAGACGATCCGGAGCAGCCGCGACCGGTCCTTCAGCCGATTCTCGAAGAAGCTCGGCACGGTGATCGAGTTGTTGCTGACCTCGGTGTACGCGCGCAGCCGGGGCGCGACGATGAGCCAGTTCAGGTAGGCGCCGATCGTGAGCCCGATCGCGATCCAGGCCTCGATGAGGCCGGTCGCGTAGATCGCGCCCGGGAGTCCCATCACGAGCCATCCCGACATGTCCGACGCGCCCGCCGAGAGAGCGGCGACCCAGGGCGGCAGGTTGCGCCCCGCGAGCATGTAGTCCTCGTGGTCCTTCGTGCGGCGGGCGGCGAAGAAGCCGATCGCGAGCATGCCCGCGAAGTAGATGCCGAGCGCGATGTAGAGGTAGACCTGGTCGGACATCGTCGTTCCCGCCTTTTCCTGTCGAGCCGCCCCGCCCGCGCGGGCCTGTCGTGCACAGCACGGTACTCTCCGGCCGCGCGTCGCGGGGAAGGCGCTCCGCCGTGGTCAGCCGGCGCGCGAGAACTCGGAGGCCCGGCGCACCTGATCGGGCGTGGGCGTGATGCCCGTGTACCGGGCGAACTGACGGGCGGCCTGCAGGGCGATGACCTCGGCGCCCGTGATGAGCCGCTTGCCGGCCTCGCGTCCCGCCCGCACGAGCGGCGTCTCCGAGGGGAAGGCGACGACGTCGAAGACGACGTCGGCGGCCTCCACGTGCGCGGGCGAGAAGGCCAGCGCGTCGGCGTCGGGGCCGTCCATGCCGAGCGGCGTCACGTTGACGATCACGCCCTCGCCCGGCTCGGGGTCAGTCGGCGTCCACCGGTACCCGTAGGCGTCGGCGAGGGCCGGTCCGGCCTGCGCGTTCCGCGCGACCACGGTCAGGCTGTCGAACCCCGCGCCCCGGAACGCCGCGACCACGGCCTTGGCCATCCCACCCGAACCCCGCACGACCACCGGCAGTGCGGGGTCCACGTCATGCGCCGCGAGCAGCTCGGCGACGGCCTCGTAGTCGGTGTTCGAGGCGATGAGGCGGCCGCCGTCGTTGACGATCGTGTTCACCGAGGCGATCGCCTCGGCCGAGGGCTCGATCTCGTCGACGAGCGGGATGACGGCCTCCTTGAACGGCATCGACACCGAGCAGCCGCGGATGCCGAGGGCCCGCACGCCGCGGATGGCGCCCTCGATGTCGTCGGTCGTGAACGCCTTGTACACGAAGTTCAGGCCCAGCTCCTCGTAGAGGTAGTTGTGGAACCGCGTGCCGATGTTCGAGGGTCGGCCCGAGAGCGAGATGCAGACCGACATGTCCTTGTTGAGGATGGGCATGACGCCATTCTGCCCGGGCCGACCCTCGGCCCCCGATCAGCCGACGTCGATCGCGTCGCCCGCGTCGAGGTCGTGGAAGACGCCGCCGCCCTGCTCGGTGGCCCAGCGCAGGCGCCCGCGGTGCATCGAGAGGCCCTGTGCGGACAGCGGCACGTCGTGGGTGCCGAACGCCGCGCGCGGCGCGACCGCGAGGACGAAGTCCATCGCCTCGCCGATCTTGAGCCAGGGTGCGCCGATCGGGGCGGCGAGCAGTGGCACCTCGCGCCCGGGGAGCGCGTATGAGTCACCGGGGTAGTAGAGGAGGTCGTCGACGAAGACGCCGATGTTCTCGACGAGCGGGATCGAGGAGTGGATCTCGTTGTGCACGCCGCCGTGGAACGAGAGGCGGAAGGGGCCGGCGGTCGCGCTGTCGCCCGATGCGACGACGACCGCGTCGCCGTCGAGCTGCGCGGCGACGGCGCGCGTCGTGAAGACGGGAGCCGACGGGTGGCGCGCGCGGAGCGCCGCGAGGTGCTCGGGGGTCCAGTGATCCGGGTGCTCGTGGGTGATGACGATGCCCGCCAGATCGGAGATGTCCGGCAGGGCGGCGGTGAACGATCCCGGGTCGACGACGAGCGTCGCCCCGTCCTTCTCGATGCGGAGGGCGGAATGTTCGTGCTTCGTGACGCGCATGAGGATCAGTCAACCACCGGGAACGCGAAGAAGCCCGGATCCTCGGATCCGGGCTTCTTCTCTACGGTGACCCCAGCGGGATTCGAACCCGCGTTACCGCCGTGAGAGGGCGGCGTACTAGGCCGCTATACGATGGGGCCGTAGTCTGTGTTCAGTTCTTCGTGTTCTTCCCGTTCCCGGGCACCAGAAGAGTATGACACGGAGAGACAGGGGCGGGCAAATCGAGGCCCCCTCCTGCGGTCGCCCGCGCGTGTCTGGCCGATCAGCGCCGGTTTTCCGGAACGGCCTCTCCGCGTGCGCGCCGCCGCCTGCGCAGGCGGACCACGAGCCAGCACGCTCCCGCGACGATCGCGACCGCGCCCAGCCACGGGAGGAGGAAGCCGAGCGCGACGACTGCGCCGCTCACGGCCGCCACGAGGCCGTTCCAGCCGGCGACGAGTCCGTCCTGGAAGCCGGCCGGGTCGGGCGCCGTCACGGGGGGCTCCGTGGTGAGCGTGATCGTGAGGCTCGACATCGCGACCTGGCCCTCGAGGAGCGCGAGCTCCTGCTGGTAGGACTCGAGCTGCGCCTGGCGCTCCGAGAGCGACTGCTCCGCCTCGAGCAGCTCCGAGACAGACCCCGCCTGCGCCATGAGCTCGGTGAGCCGGTCGACCGACGCCTGCGCCGCCGCGATGCGCGCACGCAGATCCACCGCCTGCGTCGTGACGTCCTGCGCCGAGAGCTCCGTGTCGTGGACCTCGCCGACATCGCCGAGCGCGTCGACGACGGCGTCGAGGTCGTCGGCCGGCACGCGCACCGTCACCCAGCTCGCCCCGGGGAGCGCGGCGTCCTCCGCGGTCGCCTCGGTCACGCGGAGCCCCTCGATGTGCCCTCCGTGCCGCTCGACGAGAGCGCGGATGTCGTCGATCGCGTCATCGACGTCGTCGACCTCGACCGAGGCGGATCCCGTGCGGATCACCTCCCTGTCGGCTGCGGCGTCGTCGCCCTCGACCGGCGCCGTGACGCTCTCGCCCTGCAGGGGAGCGGACTCGCCGCCCTCGCTCGAGCTCGCCGAGCCGTCGTAGGCGGCTTCCGAGCCGCGCGGCTGATCGAACCAGGACACGGCGGCCGGGGCGATCGCGAGCGCGACGACGAGCACCGCGGCTCCCGAGACGATCCCCGGCCACATCCAACGCCGTCGCGGTGCCGGACGCAGCGCGCGATCGCGGTCCCGCTCCTCGTCGATCGCCGCGAACACCCGCTCCTCGATGCGGTCGATGACCTCGGCAGGCACCTCGGGCAGCACGGCGTACTCCCTCTCGTCCATCACGACTCCTCTCCGACGACGGCACGCAGGCGCGTGCGGATGCGGGAGAGACGATTGCGGACGACCCCGTGGCCGACGCCGAGCTCCTCGGCGGCCGCGGCATAGGCGTACCCGTCGACCGCGCACAGCCGGAAGATCCGCTGGTCCAGGGGGCTCAGCGTGCCGACCTCCTCGACGATGCGCTCGGCGAGCCGCGCGTCGAGCACCTGCTGCTCGACGCTCACGAGGCTCGGAAGCGCCTCGTCGACCTCGTCGGCGGCAGCGCGCCGTCGCGCGCGGATCCGGTTCGCGGCCTGGAGGCGGCAGATCGCGGCGAGCCACGGCAGCAGCGATTCGCCGACGAGCTCGAGCCCCGCGATCTTCCGCCACGCCGTGACGAACGTCTCCTGCGTGACGTCCTCCGCGTCGGCATCGGATCCGACGAGGCGGTGCGCGATCCAGTACACAGGTCGGGCATGCCGACGGTAGAGCGCGCGGAACGCGACCTCGTCGCCCGCCCTCGCGGCGGCGACGAGCTCGGCGTCGCGCTGTGCGTCGTCCATCGCGCCTCCCGATGCGGATACGTCGTCTCTCATCGATCAGGTGTCCGGCGAGAGCGCGTTCGTCTCACATGCAACCATCCGCCCTGGCCGCTTGGGTATCCTGATGGTCGAAGGGGAGTATCCCGTCAACGCCTGCTCGTCATCACGGACCTCGACGGAGGGGTCCCGGTCAGGCACCGTGCGCAGCACGGGGGAGAGACTTTCGCATACCGTCGTCCCCTCCGAAAGGCCCTGAGCTTGGACATCCCTGTCTGGTTCCAGGTCGGATCCCTCGTGATCCTGACCCTCATCCTCATCGCCGACCTCCTCATCATCCTCAAGCGGCCGCACATCCCGTCGACGCGCGAGTCGACGCTGTGGGTCGTGTTCTACGTCACTCTCGCGCTCATCTTCGCCGGCGCCCTCTGGTTCCTCGGCGACGCGCAGCACGCGGGCGAGTTCGTGGCGGGCTGGCTGACGGAGTACAGCCTGTCGATCGACAACCTGTTCGTCTTCGTGCTGATCATGACGCAGTTCTCGGTGCCCCGCCGCTACCAGCAGGAGGTGCTGATGGTGGGCATCATCATCGCGCTCGTGCTGCGCGCCGCGTTCATCCTGCTCGGCGCCGCCCTCATCGAGAACCTCAGCTGGATCTTCTACATCTTCGGCGCGTTCCTGATCTTCACCGCCGTGCGCCAGGCGCTGCCGGAGAAGCACGAGGCCGACGAGCAGACCGAGAGCTTCATCGTCCGGACCCTCCGCCGATTCGTCGACATCAGCGACGAGTACGATGGCGCGAAGCTCCGCACCGTCGTGAACGGCAAGAAGATGCTCACCCCGATGATCATCGTGTTCGTCTCGATCGGCGTGACCGACCTCATGTTCGCGATCGACTCGATCCCCGCGATCTACGGCATCACGCAGGAGCCGTTCCTCGTCTTCGCGGCGAACATCTTCGCGCTCATGGGCCTGCGGCAGCTGTACTTCCTCCTCGGCGACCTGCTCGAGAAGCTCAAGTACCTGCACTACGGCGTCGCGTTCATCCTCGCGTTCATCGGCGTCAAGCTCATCCTGCACGCGCTGCACGTCAACGAGCTGCCGTTCATCAACGGCGGCCACCACATCGACTGGGTGCCCGAGATCAACAACTGGATGTCGCTCGGCGTCATCGTCGGCTCGATGGCCGTGGCCACCATCGCGAGCCTCATCTCGTCCTCGCGCGAGGCGCGCCGCGAGAAGGCCGTCACGGAGCCCGGACGCTGACCGGCTGAGCACTCTGACGACGCGGCGCGTCGATCTGCCCACAGGGCGGGTCGGCGCGCCGCGTCGCACTGTGCAGATCTCGCAGATCGACAGGGGTCGGTGAGCACCCTGCTATCCTGAAGGGGTGCGGTGCGCCCGACTTCTCCTTATGCGCCGCGACGGGATCACGCTCTAGGCCTCTCCCCGTCGCGGAGTCCGTCGTAGGCCGACACCGACGACCGCTAGGAGCAGGAAGAGCATGAGCACCAACGACATCCGGGTTCCGGATCGCCCCCGCACGCTGGCCGAGAAGGTCTGGGATGACCACCTCGTCGTGAAGGGCGAGGACGGCCAGCCCGACCTCATCTACATCGATCTCCACCTCGTCCACGAGGTGACGAGCCCGCAGGCGTTCGACGGCCTGCGCGCCGAGGGACGCGGGCTCCGCCGGCTGGATCTGACGATCGCCACGGAGGACCACAACACCCCGACGATCGACATCGACAAGCCGATCGCCGACCTCACGAGCCGCACGCAGATCGAGACGCTGCGTCGCAACGCCGAGGAGTTCGGCGTGCGCCTGCACTCGCTGGGCGACGCCGAGCAGGGCATCGTGCACGTCGTCGGCCCGCAGCTCGGGCTCACGATGCCGGGCATCACGGTCGTGTGCGGCGACAGCCACACGTCGACGCACGGCGCGTTCGGCGCGATGGCGTTCGGCATCGGCACGAGCGAGGTCGAGCACGTGATGGCCACGCAGACCCTCCCGCTCAAGCCCTTCAAGACGATGGCGATCACGGTCGAGGGCGAGCTGAAGCCGGGCGTCACGGCGAAGGACATCATCCTGGCGGTGATCGCGAAGATCGGCACGGGCGGCGGCCAGGGCTACGTGCTCGAGTACCGCGGCAGCGCCATCCGCTCCCTCTCGATGGAGGGGCGCATGACCATCTGCAACATGTCCATCGAGGCCGGGGCGCGCGCCGGCATGGTCGCGCCGGACGAGACGACGTTCGCCTACCTCGAGGGCCGCCCGCACGCACCCCGAGGCAAGGACTGGGACGACGCGGTCGCGTACTGGAAGACGCTGCCCACCGACGAGGGCGCGGTGTTCGACGCCGAGGTCTTCATCGACGCGAACGAGCTCGAGCCGTTCGTCACGTGGGGCACGAACCCCGGTCAGGGCGTCTCGCTGAGCGACGTCGTGCCGGCCGCCGACGACTTCGAGGACCCGAACGAGCGCGCAGCCGCCGAGCGCGCGCTCGAGTACATGGACCTCGTCCCGGGGACCCCGCTCAAGGAGATCCCGGTCGACGCGGTCTTCATGGGCTCGTGCACGAACAGCCGCATCGAGGACCTGCGCGCCTTCGCGTCGATCATCGAGGGCCGCAAGAAGGCCGACGGCGTGCGCGTCATGGTCGTGCCGGGCTCGGCGCGCGTGCGGCTCCAGGCCGAGGCCGAGGGCATCGACCGGATCGTCAAGGAGTTCGGCGGCGAGTGGCGCTTCGCCGGCTGCTCGATGTGCCTGGGCATGAACCCCGACCAGCTCGCGCCGGGCGAGCGCTGCGCGTCCACCTCGAACCGCAACTTCGAGGGGCGCCAGGGCAAGGGCGGGCGCACGCACCTCGTGTCGCCGCTCGTCGCCGCGGCGACGGCCGTGCGCGGCACGCTGTCGAGCCCGTCCGACCTCGCATCCGCCGACCAGCCGGCCCTGTCGGGCGCGGGAGCGTAAGGAGACCGTCATGGAGAAGTTCACCACCCACACCGGGATCGCCGCTCCGCTGAAGCGCTCGAACGTCGACACCGATCAGATCATCCCCGCGGTGTTCCTCAAGCGCGTGACGAAGACGGGCTTCGACGACGCGCTCTTCCACGGCTGGCGCCAGGACCCCGAGTTCGTCCTGAACCAGGAGCCCTACCAGGGCGCATCCATCCTCGTGGCGGGGCCCGACTTCGGCACCGGATCGAGCCGCGAGCACGCCGTCTGGGCGCTGCGCGACTTCGGGTTCAAGGTCGTGCTGAGCCCGCGCTTCGCCGACATCTTCCGCGGCAACTCGGGCAAGCAGGGCCTGCTGACGGGCATCATCTCTGAGGCCGACCTCGAGCGCTTCTGGGCGGCCATCGAGGCGCAGCCCGGCGTGCGGATGACGGTCGACCTCGTCGAGCGAACCGCCGTACTCGGCGACTTCACGGCCGGGTTCGAGATCGACGATTACACTAGGTGGCGGCTCCTCGAGGGGCTCGATGACATCGGGCTCACCCTCCGCAACGAAGACAAGATCGCGGAGTTCGAGGCCCGCCGCGAGGCGTGGCGGCCACGGACGATCCCCGTTCCGTGAGCCCGGGGCTCGGGGCCCCGTCAGCACGGCGGACAACCCGCCAGAACGGTAGTGAGGCCACCAGCACATGACACTCCTGGGCGACACGAAGGTCGCGGGCGCTTCGGCATCCCGCAGCGGCGAAGTGATCGAGATCCGCGGCGGACGTCCGCTGCGCGGGCAGGTCGACGTGCGAGGCGCGAAGAACCTCGCCACCAAGGCCATGGTCGCGTCCCTCCTCGGTGAGACCCCGAGCACCCTGCGCGACGTGCCCGACATCCGCGACGTCGAGGTCGTCCGCTCGCTTCTCGAGGTGCACGGCGTGGCCGTCTCCGAGGGAGAGGAGCCGGGTTCGCTCATCCTCGACCCGAGCGCCGCGAAGTCGGCGAACTTCGAGGAGATCGACGCGCACGCGGGCTCGTCGCGCATCCCCATCCTCTTCTGCGGCCCGCTCCTGCACCTCCTCGGACAGGCGTTCATCCCCGACCTCGGCGGCTGCCGCATCGGCGACCGCCCCATCGACTTCCACCTCGACGCCCTGCGCGCCTTCGGAGCGATCGTCGACAAGCAGCCCAGCGGCATCCGCCTGTCCGCGCCCGAGGGCCTCCACGGCGCCGACATCGAGCTGCCGTACCCGAGCGTGGGCGCGACGGAGCAGGTGCTCCTCACGGCCGTGCGCGCGAACGGCGTCACCGAGCTGCGCAACGCGGCGATCGAGCCCGAGATCATGGACCTGATCGGCGTCCTCCAGAAGATGGGCGCGATCATCTCCTACGAGCCCAACCGCGTCATCTTCATCGAGGGCGTGCAGGAGCTCCGCGGCTACGACCACCGCTCGCTGTTCGACCGCAACGAGGCCGCGTCGTGGGCCTCGGCGGCGCTGGCCACCGACGGCGACATCTTCGTCAAGGGCGCGCGCCAGTACGAGATGCTCACGTTCCTCAACGTCTACCGCAAGGTCGGCGGCGACTTCGACATCACCGACGAGGGCATCCGCTTCCGCCGCGGCGAGGCCCCGCTCAAGCCGGTCATCGTCGAGACCGACGTGCACCCCGGCTTCATGACCGACTGGCAGCAGCCGCTCATCGTCGCGCTCACCCAGGCGCACGGCACGTCCGTCGTGCACGAGACCGTCTACGAGAACCGCTTCGGGTTCATCGAGGCGCTCAACCAGATGGGCGCGGACATCGTCGTGCACCCGCGCGGGCTCGACGGCCCCTACCGTCGCGTGCCGCGTCGCGCGCTCGAGCAGGCCGCGGTCATCACAGGGCCGACGCCGCTGCGCGGCGCCGACATCGTCGTCCCCGACCTCCGGGGCGGATACAGCCACGTCATCGCCGCTCTCACGGCGGAGGGCACGTCGCGCGTGTCGGGCGTCGGCATCATCCGCCGCGGATACGAGAAGTTCTTCGAGAAGCTGACCGCTCTCGGCGCCGACTTCGACGTCGTGGGGTGACGGTGGGCGCTCCCGCCTCACCTGAGAAGAGCCGCCCGAGCATCTTCTGGCCGCTCGCGGCGATCGTCATCCCGCTCGTCGGGCTGCTCGCGCGGATCGAGCTCCGCGGCTCGGAGAACCTGCCCCGTCGCGGTGCGTTCGTCCTCGCGCCGAATCACCACAGCGAGATCGACCCGCTCATCGTCGCGATCGCGACGTGGCGGGCCGGGCGCGCGCCCCGGTTCCTCGCGAAGGAGAGCCTGTTCCGCATCCCCGTCGTCGGATGGGTGCTGAAGGCCTCCGGGATGGTCCCGGTCGCGCGATCCCGCGGCGCGGCCGCGCAGGCGCTCGCGCAGGCGAAGGAGCTCGCCTCGAGCGAGCGCGGCGTGATCGTCTACCCCGAGGGCACCCTCACGCGCGACCCCGGGCTGTGGCCGATGCGCGGCAAGTCGGGCGCGATCCGCCTCGCCCTCGCCGGCGACATCCCGCTCATCCCGCTCGCGCAGTGGGGCACGCAGGCGGTCATGCCGCGCTACGGCAAGCTGTCGCTGCTCCCGCTGCGCAAGCCGATCACCGTCCTCATCGGCGAGCCCCTCGACGTGTCCGACCTGCGCGGGCGGACCGACCAGGCCGCCATCCAGGAGGGCACGGAGCGCCTCATGGCCGCGATCACCGCACTGCTCGAGGAGCTGCGCGGCGAGAAGGCCCCGCCCGAGCGGTGGGACCCGACGCAGCACGGCCAGGCCGAGACGGGCAAGCTGTGATCCCCGAGCGCGTCGTCGTCCTCGGCGCGGGCAGCTGGGGCACGACGTTCGGCAAGATCCTCGCCGACGGCGGCGCCCAGGTCACGATGTGGGCCCGTCGCGCCGAGCTCGCGCACGAGATCGACCAGGCCAAGCGCAACTCGCAGTACCTGTCCGGGATCAACCTGCCCCGGTCCATCCGTGCCACCCACGTCCTCCAGAAGGCCGTCGAGGGCGCAGAGCAGATCTACCTCTCGGTGCCGAGCAAGTCGGCCCGCGACACCCTCAAGCAGCTGCGCCCGCTCATCGGCTCGTCCGACGTGCCGGTCGTGAGCCTCATGAAGGGCGTCGAGAAGAAGTCGGGTCTGCGGATGAGCCAGGTCATCGAGCAGGCGCTCGGCTGCGACCCCGCGCGCATCGCCGTCGCGAGCGGCCCGAACCTCGCGCTCGAGATCGCGCGCGAGCAGCCGACCGCGGCGGTCATCTCGTCGTCGAGCCAGGAGACCGCCGACCGGATCGCGCGCACGGCGCGCAACCGGTACTTCCGCAGCTTCGTCAACACCGACGTCATCGGCACCGAGTTCGGCGGCGTGCTGAAGAACCTCATCGCCGTCGCGATCGGCATCGTCGACGGCGTCGGATACGGCGAGAACACGAAGGCGTCGATCATCACGCGCGGCCTCGTCGAGATGACCGACTTCGCGGTGGCGTACGGCGCGCAGGCCGAGACGATGCAGGGCCTCGCGGGGCTCGGCGACCTCATAGCGACGTGCCAGTCGCCCCTCAGCCGGAACAACACGGCAGGACGTCTGCTCGGGCAGGGCTACACGCTGCAGGACGTCGTGAAGCAGATGGAGCAGACCGCCGAGGGCCTCGGCTCGGTCGCCCCCATCCTCAAGCTCGCGAAGGCGAAGGGCGTCGAGATGCCCATCGTCGAGCAGGTGCGGATGGTGCTCGACGGCACGCTCGATCCGCGCGACATCGCGCCGCACCTCACCACAGACGACGACACCCCCCAGGGCGAGAGGACGACGAATGACGACGGCGACAGTGGCGGTGCTCTTCGGCGGGCGCTCCAGCGAGCACTCCATCTCCTCCGCGACGGCGGGCGGGGTGCTGGGAGCGATCGACCGTGACCGCTACCGCGTGATCCCGATCGGCATCACCCGCGACGGCGTCTTCGTGCTCGAGGACGACGACCCCGGCAAGTTCCGGCTCGACGCCGAGAGGCTGCCGGAGGTCGTCGACAACGGCACGCGGGTGATCTGGCCCGCAGGCGGCGGCGACCGCGTGCTGCGCGTGCGCGACGCGGATGGCCTCGAGCGTGAGCTCGGCGCGGTCGACGCGGTGCTGCCCATCCTGCACGGCCTGCACGGCGAGGACGGCACCATCCAGGGCTTCCTCGACATCCTCGAGCTCCCGTATGCGGGCGGCGGCGTGCTCGACTCCGCCCTGTGCATGGACAAGCACTTCATGAAGATCGCGCTGCAGGCGGCGGGCGTGCCCGTCGCGCCGTGGACGACCGTCCGGCGGTCGCGCTGGAGCACGGCGCCCGACGCCGTCCGCGCCGAGGCCGACGCGCTCGGGTACCCGCTGTTCGTGAAGCCAGCGCGCGCGGGCTCGAGCGTGGGCGTCTCGAAGGCGCACGACGCGTCGGAGCTCGACGAGGCCATGCGCATCGCCTTCGCGGAGGACGACAAGGTGCTCGTCGAGAAGGGCATCGGGGGGCGCGAGATCGAGGTCGCGATGCTCGAGGGCCGCGACGGGGGAGAGGCGCGCGCGTCGCTCCCCGGCGAGATCGTGCTCACGACGCGCGACTTCTACGACTTCGAGGGGAAGTACCTCGGCGGCGAGGGCGTCGACGTCGTGTGCCCTGCCGATCTGTCGGAGGACGAGATCGAGGCGATCCGCGCGGTCGGCATCCGGGCCTTCGAGGCCGTCGACGGACGCGGGCTCGCTCGCGTCGACGTGTTCCTCACGCCCGAGGGCGAGATCGTCGTCAACGAGCTCAACACGATGCCGGGCTTCACGCCGATCTCGATGTTCCCGAAGTGCTGGATCGCGTCCGGGATGACGTACTCCGAGCTCATCACGGAGCTCGTCGAGCTGGGCCGCGCCCGCGCGGCCTGAGCCGGGTCAGTCCTCCGGCTGCGTGCCGGTCGTCGGCGCGTCCTCGCCCTCCGGCGCGGCGTCGGGGTCGGTGCACTGGGCCGCGCGCGGCAGCGTGGAGACCGCGCTGCCGAGCGCGCTGCCCGCGAGCACCGCGTCGGCCGACACGACGGTCGTGTCGACGTAGACCTGCACGGCCGGCTCGCGGCCGTACGTCGTCATGCGCAGATTGGGCCGCTCGCTCTCGTCGACGATCCAGTCGACGCCGTCGATCGTCACGCACTGCTGGGTGGTGGGGGCGGGAGCGTCGTATCCGCACGAGAGGATGACCGCGGTCGGCTCGCCCCACGCCGCGGTCGCCTGAGCGTCGGTCCAGCGGCGCTCGAGGCCCGAGACCGAGTCGGGCATGCGCACGGAGACCTCGGCGCACAGCGGGTCGTTCGCGCGCGGAGCCGCCTCGAGGTGAACGGTCGGCGCGCACCCCGTGAGCGCGACGACGGCGGCGAGGCACGAGACGGCGGCGAGGCGGCGGTTCACCCCACCAGCCTACGTTCGGGCGTCCTGGGCGTTCGCCTACGCTGGAGGGATGCATGAGGATCCCACGGTCGGCGAGCTGAGCGAGGGCGAGATCCTCCGACGGATCCTGGCGCGCACGGGCCGCGCGGGCGCGGGCCTCGTCGGGCCCGGCGACGACGCCGCGGTCGTCGCCGCGCCGTCCGGGTCGGTCGTGGCGACGACCGACACGCTCATCCACGGACCGGACTTCCGGCTGGCGTGGTCGAGCGGCTACGACCTCGGCTGGAAGTCGGCCGCCGTCAATCTCGCCGATGTCGCGGCCATGGGGGCGCGGCCGACGGCGCTCCTCGTCGCGCTCGCGATGCCCAACGACACCCGCGCGTCGTTCGTGGAGGCTCTCGCCGACGGCCTCCGCGACGCGTGCGACGCCCTCGCGCCCGGCTGCGCCGTCGTGGGCGGCGACCTCACCGCGAGCGACGTGCTCACGATCGCCGTGACCGCCCTCGGAGACCTCGAGGGACGCGCCCCCGTGCTGCGCTCGGGCGCCCGCGCGGGCGACGTCGTCGCGATCGCGGGGGAGCTCGGCCGAGCCGCGCGGGGCCTGCAGGTGCTCTTCGCGCGCTTCCGCGACGCCGATGGCGCACCCCTGCCCGTCGACCCCGCCCTGCTGCGGGACGGCGACACGGGCGTCCTCGAGGCGCAGCTGCGGCCCGCTCCGCCGATCGGCCTCGGGCCGTTCGCCGCGCGCGCCGGCGCGACCGCCATGATGGACGTCTCGGATGGCCTCGCGCTCGACGCGCGGCGGATGGCCGACGCCTCGGCGGTCACGATCGCGATCGACAGCGCCGACCTCGGGGACGATCCGCGGATCGCGCTCGAGGGCGGGGAGGACCACGCGCTGCTGGCGACCTTCCCGGCCGGCGCCCTGCCCCCCGGATTCCGCCCGATCGGACGCGTCATCCCGCGCGACGAGGCATCGGTCCACGTGGACGGCGTGCCGTACCTCGGCGCGGGCGGCTGGGATCCGTACCGCGATTGGGATGCGGCCGCGGGCTGACGACGCTCAGGCGCTGAGCGGCTCGCCCCACCACAGGGTCGTGTCGCCGTACGCCTTCTCGCGCCACGCGGAGAGGCCGGCGGCGGCCCAGTCGGGGGAACCGGAGCGCGTCGCGCGCTCGACGATCACGAGCGCGCCCGGCGCGAGCAGCGGCGCGAGCAGCGCGAGGTCGTCGTCGAGGTCGCGCGGCGGCAGGTCGTAGGGCGGGTCGAGGAACGCGATGTCGATGCCGGGCGCCGTGCCGCGGAGGAAGGCGCGCACCGCGATGGGGTGGACGCGCACGCGGGGCGCGCTCGAGCCCATCGCGCGCCGCACGACCTCGACGTTCCGCTTCACGATCTCGGCCGCCGGCCGGGACCGCTCGACGAGGTCGACCGACGCGGCGCCGCGGCTCGCGCACTCGAGACCGAGCGCTCCCGATCCCGCGTACAGATCGACGACCGCGGCGCCCTCGATGAGGCCGGTGTCCTCGAGCGCGCCGAACAGCGACTCGCGCACGCGGTCGCTCGTGGGGCGGGTGCCCGAGCGCGGCACGTCGAGCCGGGCGCCGCCCGCGCGGCCCGCGATGATCCTCGTCACCCTGCCACGATATCCTCGGCGGGCGCGGCGTCCGCGTCCGGGGCCCCTTCTAGACTCGACGCATGCCGCTCTCGCTCGACTCCTCGCTCACGGAGGCCGTCGGCGCGAAGTCCGCCGGCCTGCTCTCGCGGGCGTTCGGGATGGCGACCGTGGGCGACCTGCTCGCGCACTACCCGCGCCGCTACATGAGCAGGGGCGAGCTCACCCCCATCCGCGACCTCCCGCTCGGTGAGACGGTCACGATCGTCGCCGAGGTGCGGCGCGTGCAGTCGCGCCCCATGCGCAGCCGCGGCGGGCGCCTCCTCGAGGTGATCATCGGCGACGGCCAGGGTGAGATGTCGCTCACGTTCTTCAATCAGGACTGGCGCGAGCGCGAGCTCCGGCCGGGTCGTCGCGGCGTCTTCTCGGGCAAGGTGGGCGAGTACCGTCGCGAGCGTCAGTTCTCGCATCCCGCGTACGAGCTCTTCGACGACGAGGGCGATGCCGATGCGCGCGCGCAGGAGTTCGCCGGCCGGCTCATCCCCGTGTATCCCGCGACCTCCGCGCTCACGAGCTGGGCCATCCAGAAGCTCGTGGAGCAGTGCCTGACCCGCCTCGGCGACGTGCCCGAGCCGCTCCCCGACGACCTGCGGGAGCGGGAGGGGCTCATGGGCGCGCGCGACGCGCTCGACGGCGTGCACCGACCCGCGAACGAGGGGCACGCCTACAGCGCGCGCAAGGCGCTGCGGTGGCACGAGGCGCTCGTGCTCCAGACGGCACTCGCTCAGCAGCGCCGTGACGTCAGGGCTCTCGCAGCCACGCGCCGCGAGGCGCAGCCGGGCGGCCTGCTCGAGCGCTTCGACGCGGCGCTGCCGTTCGCGCTGACCGACGACCAGCGCGAGACCGGCGAGCGGATCGCGGCCGACCTCGTCGCCGGATGGCCGATGAACCGGCTCGTGCAGGGCGAGGTGGGGTCGGGCAAGACGCTCGTCGCGCTGCGCGCCATGCTGCAGGTGGCCGAGTCCGGCGGCCAGGCGGCGCTGATCGCGCCGACCGAGGTGCTCGCCGGCCAGCATCTGCGCTCCATCACGCGCATGCTCGGGCCGCAGCTGGCTCCCGAGGTCATGCCCACGCTCCTCACCGGCCAGATGCCGGCGGCGGCGCGACGGAAGGCCGCGCTCCGCGTGGCGTCGGGTCAGTCGCGCATCGTCGTCGGCACGCACGCCCTGCTCAGCGAGGGCACGACGTTCGCCGACCTCGGGCTCGTCGTCGTCGACGAGCAGCACCGGTTCGGCGTCGAGCAGCGGGAGACCCTGCGCGCGAAGGGAACGAGTCCGCACGCCCTCGTCCTCACCGCCACGCCCATCCCGCGCACCGTCGCGATGACGGTCTTCGGCGACCTCGACGTGTCGACCATCCGCACGATGCCCGCGGGCCGCGCCGGCATCGAGACCTTCGTCGCTCCGGTCGCCGAGCGCCCGCGCTGGTTCGACCGGGTCTGGGAGCGCGTCGCCGAGGAGGTCGAGAAGGGGCACCAGGTCTTCGTCGTGTGCCCCGCGATCGACGTCGCGGCGAAGGGCAAGGCCGCCGCCGAGGACGACGCCCCGGAGGCCACCGCGGAGGAGGGCGGCTCCGGCCCGCGCTGGGGCGTCGCGCAGGTCGCCGAGATGCTCGGGCGGCACCCCGCGGTCGGGCGGCTCAGGCTCGCGACCCTGCACGGCCGCATGCCGGGCGAGGAGAAGGACCGCATCATGCAGGAGTTCGCGGCCGCCCGCGTCGACGTGCTCATCGCGACGACCGTGATCGAGGTCGGCGTCGACGTCCCGAACGCGTCGACCATGGTCATCCTCGATGCCGACCGCTTCGGCGTCTCCCAGCTCCACCAGCTGCGCGGACGCGTCGGACGCGGGGGAGTGCCCGGACTCTGCCTGCTCGTGACGGAGGCGACAGAGGGAACGCCGGCGCGCGAGCGCGTCGAGGCGGTCGCGGCGACGCTCGACGGGTTCGCGCTCGCGGAGGTCGATCTCGAGCTGCGCGGCGAGGGCGACGTGCTCGGAGAGGCGCAGTCGGGCGTGCGCTCATCGCTTCGGCTGCTCCGCGTGGTCAAGGACCAGGCGCTCATCGCCCTGGCGCGGGAGGAAGCCGACCGCGTCCTCGCGGCGGACCCCGACCTCGCCCGGCATCCCGGACTCGCCGACGCCCTGGCGCGCCGGGTCACGCAGGAGGAGCGCGCGGCCCTGAGCAAGAGCTGAGCATGCGCCCCGCGCGGCGTGTCGCGGGCGCGGCGCTGCCCGGGCGCGGATGGGGCTCCTGGCTAGGCTGGATCGCATGAGCAACCGGATCGCCGTCGTCCCGGGGTCCTTCGACCCGCCCACCCTCGGTCACCTGGACGTCATCCGGCGTGCCGCCTCGCTCTACGACGAGCTCCACGTGCTGGTCGTGCACAACCCCGACAAGGAGGGGATGCTGCCGATCGCGCTGCGGCTGCAGCTTCTCGAGCAGTCGGTCGAGGAGGCGCAGATCCCCGGCAAGGTCATCGTCGGATCGTGGAGCGTGGGCCTGCTCGTCGACTACGCGCAGGAGGTGGGCGCCGGCGTGCTCGTGAAGGGCATCCGCTCGCAGGGCGACGTCGCGTACGAGACGCCCATGGCGGTCGTCAACAACCACCTCGCCGGCGTCGAGACGGTGTTCCTCCTCGCCGATCCCGCCCACTCGGTCGTGTCGAGCTCGCTCGTGCGCCAGGTGGCCGGCCTGGGCGGGGACGTCTCGCCCTACGTGCCGGCGGCGGTCGCCCGCTACCTCCGCAGCGCGACCTCGAAGGACTTCTGACCGCGCGTCCCTGCGCGCGCCACGGCCCTCGTCGTCCCGGGCGCGACTACGATTGATCCCCGTGAGAACGCGTAAAACCGGGCCCTTCGTGCTGCCCGTCCGCGACATCGTCCGCAAGCCGGGCGAGATGCGCGAGCACACGCTGACCATCCCCGCACCCGAGCAGTGGGGCGAGGGGATCGTCTCGATCCCGGAGGGGAAGGAGCTCGAGCTCGACGTCCGTCTCGAATCCGTGCACGAGGGCATCCTCGTGTCGGGGGAGCTCGACACGGAGTTCGAGGGGGTGTGCGGTCGATGCCTTCGCGACATCGCCGAACCGCTCGAAGTCGAGTTCCAGGAGCTTTTCGAGTATCCTGGTGAGGAAACTGCTGACTTCGAGGTTCAAGACGACCACGTGGATCTTGAAACTCTGGTCAGGGATGCGGTCGTCTTGTCGCTTCCGTTTCAGCCGGTGTGTCAGCCGGATTGCCCCGGCCTCGACCCGGTCACGGGCGAGCGGCTGACGCAGAGCCCCGGCACCGCGCAGCAGGCGCCTGTCGATCCTCGGTGGGCCGCGCTCCGAGAACTCACAGACCAGAATGGATCGGCGGACTCCGCCGCCCCGAGCACAGAAGAGAGCTAGTCATGGCAGGTAACCCCCCGAAGCGGAAGGTCTCCCGTTCGAACACCCGCTCGCGTCGCGCGCAGTGGAAGGCGGAGGCTCCGGCCCTCGTCAAGACGGTGGAGAACGGCAAGGTCGTCTACAGCCGCCCGCACCAGGCCAAGGTCGTCACCGACTCGCAGGGCACCGAGCTGTTCCTCGAGTACAAGGGCCGCAAGGTCGCCGACGCCTGAGTGGCGGATACGACTCCGTGGCGCGCATGCGGCCACTCTCCGAGAAGCTCGGCGTCGAGATCGACGCCGAGCTTCTCGCTTTGGCCATGACACACCGCTCGTACGCGTACGAGCACGGCGGCATCCCGCATAACGAGCGACTCGAGTTCCTCGGCGACTCGGTGCTCGGGCTGGCCGTCACCACCATGCTGTATCGCCGGTTCCCCGACCTCGACGAGGGCGCGCTCGCGAAGCGCCGCGCCAGCGTCGTCTCGACCGTCGCCCTCGCGGAGGTCGCACGCGGCATCGGCCTCGGCGAGCACCTCCGTCTCGGCCGCGGCGAGGAGCAGACGGGCGGCCGCGACAAGGACTCGATCCTCGCCGATGCGACCGAAGCCGTGTTCGGCGCCGCGTACCTGTCGGCGGGGCCCGAGGAGGCGTCGGCCCTCGTGCTGCGCCTCATCGAGCCGCTCCTGGAGAACCCCGAGCGCTACGGCGCGGCGATCGACCCGAAGACGAGCCTTCAGGAGCTCGCCGCGCGCCTCGGCCTGGGAGCGCCGTCGTACTCGGTCGCTTCTCGCGGCCCCGACCACGACCGTCGCTTCACTGCCACGGTCGAGGTCGGCGATCACGCCTCGACCGGCGAGGGCACGAGCAAGAAGCAGGCCGAGATGGCCGCGGCTCTCACGGCCTGGCACGCGCTCAGCGCGCGGACCGTCGGTGCCTGAGCTCCCCGAGGTCGAGGTCGTGCGAGCGGGCCTCGAGCCCGCCGTGGTGGGATCGACCATCGCGGGAGTCGAGGTGCTCGACGGCCGTGCGCTCACCCGGCACGTGGGCTCCCACGACGACTTCACCGCGCGCCTGAGCGGACGCGCCGTGACGGCCGCCGTGCGTCGCGGCAAGTTCCTCTGGCTTCTGCTCGAGTCGGCGGCGATCGAGCCGGCGGAGGCGCTCATCGGGCACCTCGGCATGAGCGGGCAGCTGCTCCTGCGCGCACCCGGCGCTCCGCGCGAGCGCCACGAGCGCGTGCGGCTCGCGATCGACCATCCGGCTCACGGCGAGCTCGCCGTCGTGTTCGCGGATCAGCGGACGTTCGGATCGCTCGCCGTCGACGCGCTCGTGCCGACGGCGGATGGCGCGCCGGGCGGATGGGGGAGCGATGCGCCCCTCGTGGCATCGCAGGCCGCGCACATCGCGCGCGATCCGCTGGATCCCGCGTTCGACGACGCCGCGTTCGCGCGAGGGCTCGCCCGCCGCAGGTCGGCGATCAAGCGCGTGCTGCTCGATCAGACGGTCGTGAGCGGCATCGGCAACATCTACGCGGACGAGGCGCTCTGGGCCGCGCGCATCCATCCGGAGACGCCCGCGTCGGCGCTCTCGACGCGGGCCGTCCGCACGCTGCTCGCCGAGATCCGCGCGGTGCTGCAGAAGGCCCTCGCGGAGGGCGGCACGAGCTTCGACGCGCAGTACGTGAACGTCAACGGGCAGGCCGGGTACTTTTCTCGCAGTCTTCAGGTATATGGCCGCGAAGGCGAGCTCTGCGGACGTTGCGAGAAGCCGATCAGACGCGTTTCATTCATGAATCGATCTTCACATTTTTGCCCGGTTTGCCAGCGAAAACGGTGATCTGAGCAGTCTTGGACACGTGAACGTGAACGGGAAGTCACACGATGCGGCGGATGTCCACGGGCTCGACCCTACGGCGCGCCGACGGACCGTACGGTCGCCAGGAGGCACGTGTAATCGTCTCAGGCGGACGCTATGTCTGTCCCGGCCGCCCGTACTTTTGCCTGTTCTTCGAGCGGAAACAGTGATGCAACCAGTGTTGGACACGTGAACGTCAACGGGAGATGATGCCGTCGAGGGACGCGATCCGGTAAACGGCGCCTCAGGGCTACGGCTCCACTATCGGGTCGTTGCCGGTGCTCAATCAGGTCGACGGTGCGCTCGGTTACGGCAACTGGCGCTCGTTCCCGGTGCCGATCTCGTTGCGGCTCGACGATTCGTTCGACGTCACCCGCACACCACAGCTCGCTGACGACCGCCCATTCGCGTTCGTGTGCGCAACCTCGGGCTACCCGTGGCGGCTGCGGTCCTCGTGTTCTTCGAGCCCGAGACCCGCACGACTGCGCCCGTCATCGCTGTGCGGGCGCTCGACGCGGACGAGATACCGCCAGTCGTCGGAGGCGCGGTGTACGAGCCGCGGGGATGTTGAGCGTCGCCGATTGGTGGGGCGACTCGATCCGGCGGGAACGTCGACCCTTTCAGCTCCGGGAACGGCATCGGGGCCGAGGACCCGTTCGTATTCCATTGATCGACTCTACGCACGTCCCAACTCTGGCGGCCGCTAAATGCCCTCGGCGAGGGGAGCGCTGATTACGCTGACGGAGTCAGGATCTAGTCCGAGGAGGTGCGAACGCTGTGCCGTGGAGAGGTCAGTCATCTCCGAATTCGAAGCGAAGATGACGCAGCAGGTGACCTCGGTGTCTTTCGACGAGCGCCAGAGGACGCCAAGCACGGGCCCGGTTGGATCGTCGAGTTCATACCGGAAGAACTCGGAGATGATCTGCGTCGGGATGTAGTCGAGATCGAGGCGGTCGGTCGGGTCGGCGACGCGGCGAACATCTTCAATGAAGTCGTGCATGAACCGTATCGCCGGTCGACGGTGCCGGTCCTCAACGTCGAACAGCGACGGAACGCGAGGAGCGTTGGTCAGGTCAACAACAGTAATGTCGCGAAGCAACTCGAACTGACCGATGGTCCCGACGTGCCTAGGATCTGCGTAGCTTGCGACCTCGCGCTGGGCGCCCAGCGCGGTAGACGCCCCATAGAACGCACCGATTCCCTTGCCGCTCATTCGATTGTCGCGGGCAACGCTGTCGGGCGGCGTACCTAGGTCTCCAGCTGTCTCATAGGTTTCGTTCGCGTCGTGCGGTCGCAGTCTCCACCATTTCGTCCCGGCGGGTAGCGTTCGCACTTGACCGGCCTCGCTCACCGCGTTGAGCACGGCAGCCGGCACGTCGTTGATCGTGATCTCGCCAGCGCCCTGGCTCGCCGTGGGGCCCTGAAGTAGAAACGAGTATCGCCGCCGATGCTTTACGTGGTCACGGAACTCTGACCACCCGTATCGAAGAGCGTCTGCTGGCGCGACGGCGTAGGGGTCGCGCTGGACCCATTCAGATTGTCCAATCGCGGTGGCGAGGTCACTAATGAGTTCCCCGTCTTCGGTGACCTCGTGTGTTTCGAGGAGATCGTAGGTGTCATCGAGTGCCATCTGGAAGCCGCCGTCGGCGGACGACCAGAGGACCTGTTCCACGGGGTCTTCATATTCGGTCCGAAAGCCGTCGACGATCAGGTCGAGGATGACTGAGACGGGCGCGCTCGCGTCGGGCGGGGTGGGACGCGAGTCGCAGTAGTCGCAGACTGCAGAGCAGTCGTCGGCTCGAATACCCTTGACGAGCGCGTAGTCCGTGACGCATCGAGTGCAGACAACCTTGTCCACATCGTTCCACCCGCGCGCCTCGATCTCTTCGAGCCATCGCTTCATTTGGCCCACCGGACCACCATCCCGTGCATTAGACGCATGGGAGTCACCCTAGTGGCCGTATCAAGGCGCCTTTTCGACGCGCGCCAAGCGCGACCTTACCAAGAGTTCAGGAGAGCACTCAGTCGAGTCGAATGTCAGAGCCCCTGGCTAACGTGAACAGTAGGAATTGATGGGGGTAGTCGATGGATGCGACTCCGATTGCAGTCTCGCGACTCGGCAAGAACGACTCGCGCGAAGCGCAGAACACACGTGCGGTGAAGTGGCTTCTTGCGCAGCCGGGCGGATCTGTGGTGATCGTGACGCCGCGGCGGGCTGTTGAGAGCGAGAGCCTGAAGCGGCTGATTGCGCAGCCGAACGTGCATCACCACGCCTGGCGCGGATTTCACGGAGGAGACTTCGACGGTCAGCGAGTGCTCTACGCCTGGCCTGATCGTCAGCATCTGAACGACCTGTGGAACGCCGATGCCGACGCGATCGTCGTCATCGAATGGGGCGTCGAGGAGACAGCCGAGTGGATCGAGGACGTGAAACCGATCCAGCTGCTCCCAGGCGAGACGATCGCCCCGTCGCCGCGCTCGGAGATCGCTCTCGAGCCGTTGCCGAATGGCGTTGACCGCATCCTCGAGTACGTCGCCGACATGGCCGCCGGATACTCGTCGGGCCTGAAGTGGAACGAAGAGGACAAGCTCAAGGCCGACATGATGAACCGGCCCGAGCGCTGGGCCTCGATTACCGTCGACCAGGTGCGAGCCAAGTGCCGGGCACTCGGAATGCGCGGAGACGACGTCGACACCATCGCAGGGTTCCTGCAACGCCGGAAGGAAGGCCGACGGTTCAATGTGCGGTCGTCCTATCGCACGTTCCACTTCAACTGATTCGAGCGGACGGCCGCGGACGTCGACGCTACTCTGCGGACGAATCGTCAGCCAACCACGATTCGTCGAAGTCGTGAAAGATGTCGTCCGCAGACAAGGTGTCGTTGACCGGGTCGGGGAGGACCTCAGGAACGAACGCCCTGTCGTCGGGGTGGTGGTAGATCCGCTCTCGTGCCCCGAATGCGGTTGAGAGATTGATCGCGCGCTCGTCGCGGGTCGACCCGGTCCGAACGAGGTCGAATGCGCCGGCAGCTACCTCGTCGACGTGGCGGCCCGCGTTGATGAACGGTTCGGGAGACGACATCACGAGCGCGGTACGCCGACTGAGCGGGAACGTGAACCCGCGTGCGGTCATCAGTCCCATGCGCATGTGGGGTGGCATTGAGGGATCGGGGACCAGCGAGACGGGGGAATCCGACGTGATGAGGCCACGGCGGGCGAATCGAACGAGTGCCCAGGGCCGTCCCGTGATGTAGCGGATGAGGCGGGGCAGCAGGTATCCGATCTGACCGGCGTGGCTGGCAGGGGATACCGTCGCATCGATCGCACCTGCTGCCTGCAGCTCTTCGAGTTGGCGCGCAGCGTCTTCCGAGCTGAGTTGCTCCCCTTTCTCCGCCGCGAGTGTCTGGAGCCATTCGGGACGCGCCGTGTCGACGAGGAGGCGTGCGACTGCAATGGCGGTGTTCCGCATCTGCTGGCGTTGCGTCGGCTCTCGGAGCATCTGCAGAGTGATGAGGGTGGCGAGTGTCTCCCGGTCGTCAACGTGCAGCGGCCAGACTCCGTCGTCGACCACCTTGCGGAGCACAGTCGCGGCTTCTGCTTCCACGCGGCCCATCGCCCGTTCGAACACATCCGATCCATCTGGGTGGCCGGCGACGGTGTAGAAGTTGTTCTGCACGGTCGCGTCCGACACGTTCTGCAGGAACCGGGGGTCGCCGGGGAGTTGGACGACACCGATCTGGCGCTGTCGGGCGAAGCCATCCAGATAGAACCGTGGAACCACATGGTGCCTGGTCGAGGGCTTTCGGCCGGCATTCGAAGTCTGCTGTGTCATCCGTGATCAGCACTCATGAATGCTTCTCAAGCAGAACGCGCAATCGGGTGGCGCCCTTGTCGGAAACCCCTTGCGACATGACGTATGCGGCCGCTTCGTCGGGGGTGAGCCGACCGGCCTCGATGTGTGTGGCGAGGCGGCTTCGTGCATGCGCCTTCTCGTGTGAGCCGCTCCAGCCGTTGTTGCCGCCGAAGAAGACCGCTCGGTCGAGATCAGCGACGACATCGGCGGGCAGACTGATAGCGCTGGTAGAACCATCAAGCAGGTTGAGCGCGCCGGCGCCCGCGGCCCATTCGGAGAGGGGGAAGCTGACGCTCTCGACGACCGCGAGCGAGTAGCCATGCGCCAAGTCGAGCGCGAACCGAAGCGATCTCGCATCTGGCACGTAGGCGAGGGCGGGCCCCGGTGCAAACCGCTGCTTTCCCTGCGGCGTGGCTTGACCGCCGCGACGGGCGATGTCGCCGAGGCATCGTATGCCGACCGCGTTCTGGAACGTGTTCGTGACGAGCAGCGGCGGCACATCCTCGATTTCACTTCGGGCCCAAATCCATTCGGCGGCCAATTCGGCTGCCTCTTCCCAAGGGCGTTTGGGGTCATCGTCGGGCACCCAGGCGGCGGCCTGCAAGAAGGTCGTCGGATGTAGCTCAGGCACGAACGCCTCCAATGCGAAGAGAGTGATGGCCACGTTGATCCTGCCACGGGGCACCGACACGCCATCCGATCACCGCCGCGTCGTGCCGGTCTGCGTCAGTTGAAGATGGTCGAATAGAAGGATGACGGGAAAAGTTCGGCGAGTCATTCTTCGGCAACTCGCTGCCGGTGACAGCAGTCGATTTGGACGTCCGTACTTGCCGTCAGCTGTACGAAGAGAAGCCGGCTGCAGCGAGACCGAAGTGTGGGAAGCGCTGTGGTCGCTCGTCGCCGACGGACTGGTGTACCTCGACACCGCCGGTCAAAGCTCGGGAACCGACAACTGGCAATGGCGGCTCTCCGCAGACGGACGAAGGATTGCGGAGGGCGGCACCTGGGAACCACGTGATCCGGATGGATACCTCGATCGGGTTCGGCGGGAGATTCCCGACCTTGATGAGCTCGTCGAGCTCTATCTGACGGAGGCGCTGCAATCGTTCAACGCCCGTTGCTATCTGGCCACATCGGTCATGCTCGGTGTCGCCGCCGAGCGCGCATTCCTCGTCATGGCGACGGCATTCGCTGCATCCACGATCTCGGGTGCGCCGGCCATGGCGAAGGAACTGGATCGCCCGAGAAGCAACTACTTCGCACTGTGGACCGAATTCCGTAAGCGCGTCGAACCCGCACGCGGCAGCCTGCCTGACGGCCTAGCTGATCCGCTCACACTGGATGCCATCGCCGACCTGATCAGACTCACCCGCAACGAAGTGGGGCATCCGACGGGGAGGAAGATCGATGAGGACACCGCGCGCGTGCACCTGACGATCGCCCCGATGTACCTCCGCAAGATGCAGTCGCTGACGCACTTCTTCACCGTCTCGACGACGGCGGTGCACGCATGAGCCAACTACCGATCGCCGTTCACGTGGGCTCTGAACCGCCATCCATGTGGGACGAGATCGAGGCTCGCCAACGAGCGGCCGGAGACGACGCCGGAGCGTGGCTCCGGGACAAGCGACGCCCCACGATCGCGCGCAACGACGTCGATTGGACGTCATCCAGAATCGAACCGCGCTGGGTGGGCTTCGACACCGCTGACTGCGTTGCGGCGCTGCAACCGAGCATCTACCACAACCAGGGGGCGGACGAGTTCGACCGATTCCGCGAAGGAGCTGCCAGCCGCGGTGAGCTCGCAATCGTCATCAGCCCCATCGGATCGACCGGGGAGACGGACTACCCCCGCAACCTCTTCTCCTCGCACGATGACTCGCTCTCACTCGGACGCGTCGAATCCAACATCAGCAGCCGCCCCCTCGGTCTTGGCGCAAAGGTCCGCGCGGCGGCCGACCTCGACGACATCGATCACCTGCTCGCGTTGCGCATGCTCAGCCTCAAGCCGGCGCCGAAGTGGCGCGCGCTCGAACTCGAAGGGCAAACCTGGGAACAACACGACGGACGTGTGTCCTTCCCACCACAAGGCGAGCTTGCGTCGATCGTCGAAACCGAGCTCGGCGAGCCCGTCGTCGCCGTCTGGACCTCCCCTGACAGTGTCGAGCGCCGCTACATCGTGCCCGTGGAGACACCGTGGGCACCGCTCCTGAACTGGCTCGTCGAACAGGCCCTCCCTGAACTCGTCCCCGGCACGATGCTGCGCGCACGGCGGAATCTCGGTGCAGACCCCGCCTTGATGACGACCCGAGAGCAGCAGGCACGGGCTGCGCTTGCTCAACTCGATGCCGAGTACCGTGCGAGCAGGACACGGCTTGTCGAAGAGCTCGAGACAGCCGAAGCCGCGGCGATCAGCGTCCGCGACGGCCTGCTGTATGGGAGCGGACAGCGACTTGCAGACACGGCACGTATCGTCCTCGAAGCAGCCGACATCACGGTCACCGATGTTGACGAGCTCCTTGGCGATACGAAGAACGCCGACCTGTTGTGCAGCTTCCAAGGGTGCGCTCGCCTGGTCGAGGTCAAATCATCCGCGGGGAGCGCACCAGAGCGCGCCTACGAGGATCTGATGCGTCACCTCCGCGAATGGCCGCACCTCCCGGGATCGACTCCCGTCGATGGGGGTGCACTGATCATCAACCACCAGCACCGCCTCATCCCTCAGGAACGTCAAGCACGCCCGTATACACGCCCCGAGTTCGTCGCCGCACAATCTGAACCCGTGATCACTGCGCTCGAACTTTTCAATGCGTGGCGTTCGGAGGACTGGGCCACCGTACGCCGTCTCGTCTTTGGGGAGGCTCACTCCGCACGAGCGCTCGAAGCCGACGCCGCCTCAGATGGTCTTGCGCTCGACATTCCCCGGAATCACGGTCGAGAGTAAGAGAAGGGCGAAGTTGGACAGAAATGCCTTCATCAGCGTGGACTACTGACGAAGTTTGGCTACTTCGCGCACAGCCTCAACGCCTACGGGCGGCATGGCCAGCCCTGCCCGCGCTGCGGCGGAGCGATCCGCCGTGAGGCATTCATGAACCGCTCGAGTCACTACTGCCCGAGGTGCCAGCGGCCGCGCTGAGCAGTGAAGGACATCGCTGAACACCTCGCAGAATTAAGCAAATTCGCTTAATTGTGGCTCTGGTTCAGTGATATGCTTCACGGATGGCGGTGGCAGTGATCGCGGACATCATCTCCTCGCGCGCATCGACGTCGAGAGACGCCGTGCAGCGCGAGATCGAGAACGCGGCCGTCGAGGTGGATCGAACATACCCCTGGGCCCTGCAGAAGTGGTACCCGACCGTGGGAGACGAGTTCCAGGCCGCCTTCCGCACGATCGATGACGCCCTGCTGTCGACGCTCTACCTGCAGCTCGCGCTGCCCGACAACGTCGGCTGCCGGTTCGGCATCGGGCTCGGGGGCATCGTCACCGTCGAGTCGAAGCTCGCCGACCGCATCCAGGACGGCCCCGGATGGTGGGCGGCACGCGACGCCGTCAACCGGGCGCACGAGATCGAGCGGTCGCAGCTGTCCGCCGTGCGCTCGTGGTTCCTCGTCGACCCCGACTCGTCTGCGCACGATCGCGCGATGGAGGGGCCGATCAACGCCTACCTCGTCGCGCGCGACAGCCTCATCGCCGACATCTCGCCGCGCGGACGCCGTGCCGTCTTCCTGCAGTGGTGCGGGTACCCGCAGAAGGAGATCGCCCGCATCGAGGGGGTGTCGCCGTCGGCGATCTCGCAGCTGCTCAACAAGCCGTCGGCGCAGGCTCTCCGCCTCGGCACGGAGGCCCTCGAGCTCGGCGTGCGGCCGCGGCGCGTCCACTGACTCAGCGGTCGACCGCCGCCGCAAGCGCGAGCGCGTCCGCGGCGACCTGCGCCGACGAGTCGGCGTCGCGCAGCCACAGGGGCACGGCTCGCGCGGCGATCCCCGCACGCTCGAGCGGCGCGACCTCAGCGGCGTCGGATGTGTCGACGAGCCAGCCGTCGAGCAGGCCTCCGTCGGTGCGCGGGCCGTAGTGACGCGCGACTGCCCCGGCCGACGTGTCGACCCCGATCGCCGCGAGGCAGGCATCGGCCATGCCGCGCACGACGGCGCCCGCGATGATCCCGGACACCCCGACGACGGGAGCTCGCGCCGCGCGCACCGCGTCGCGCATCCCGGGGACCGCGAGCACGGGGCCGATCGACACGACGGGGTTCGACGGCGCGAGGAGGATGGCATCCGCCTCCGCGATCGCCTCGAGCGCTCCCGCGGTCGGCACCGCCGCGGCGATCCCGGCCTGCTCGAACCCGACCGCCGGGAGGCCGGCGCGGTGCCGGACCCACCACTCCTGGAAGTGCATCCGGCGGCCATCCTCCGTGCGCACGTGCGTGTCGATCTCGCTGTCGGTCGCGGGATGAAGCCGCACGCCGAGATCCCAGCGCTGCGCGAGCCGCTGGAAGACCTCGGACACGCTCGCGCCCTCGCGCAGCCAGGCCGTCCGCGCGATGTGGGTCCCGAGGTCGAGATCGCCCAGCGTGAACCACTCGGGAGCGGCGCCCCACGCGGCGAGCTCCGCGGCCACGCGCTCGGTCTCGCCGGCGCGGCCCCAGCCGCGCTCGGCGTCGTTCACGCCGGCGAGCGCGTAGAGCAGGCTGTCGTGATCGGGGGAGATCCGCAGCCCCGACACCCACCAGTCGTCGGCCGTGTTGACGACGACGTCGATCCGGTCGTCGCCGCCCGTCCGCCGGACGTGCTCGCGGAGACCCTTCACGAAGCGGGCGCACCCGACGCCGCCTCCGATGACCGTGTAGCGCACCTGACCACGCTACCCGCGAGCGGATGGCCCGGGCGCGCACCCGGGCCATCCGCGTCACGAGAGGGTCTTCTCCCAGGCCGCCGCGTAGGACGCCGGACGGAACCCGACCGCCTCGTTGACGTCGAGCATGAACCGGTTCTCCTCCGCGTTGAACGTCGACACGCACGGCGACTCCGGAACGGCCTCGTGCCAGCGCCGCAGCCCCACGCACTTCACGATGGCGCCGAGGCGACGCCCGCGGTGCTCGGGCATGACGAGTGTTCCCCACTGGGACGTCGGCCGGGTGCGGTCGGCGCCGATCTGCAGCTCGTTGAACGCCGCGACCTCGCCCGTGGGCGCATGCACGACGAGCGTGACGCCCAGAAGCTGCCCGGCCGCGGCGAGGCGCGCGTCACGCGCGCGGACCCGCTCGGCGTCCCATGCCGACTCCTCGGTGACCATCTCGCCCGCGGGCACGTCGGTGCTCATCCGCGCGATGGCGCGGGCGTAGCCCTCGGCGTGCTCGTCGGGGGTCGCGCCGGTCCACCACACCACCCGGTACTCCGGCCCGGCCTTCTCGAGCGCCGCCTCGAGCAGGCGATCGACCGCATCGTAGGGCCCCTGCAGATCGAAGACGCTGTTGCGCTCGACCTGGCTGAGCGCGAATCCCGCGCGCAGCATGCGCTGCGCAGACGCGTCCTCGGCGGGGATGGCGCCGGCACCCGTCGGCGGGACGAGCTGCTCCCCTTCGACGCCGGCGCGGTGGATGGTCCACCCCTGGAGGACGGAGCGCCCCTGCGCCGCCGCGATCTCCTCGAGCGCCGAGAGGAGCGCGTCCCCTGCCGCGTCGTGCCCGTCGGCGACCTCGACGTCGATCTCGGCGGTGCGCTGCTTCGAGCGCTCGGCGTCGAGCGCGCCCGCTGCGACGATGCGGTCGCCCTCGCGCGCGACGAGCGGCGTGATCACGTGGTAGGTCTGCTCCTGCCAGCGGCTCAGCACGTCGGCCGGGTCGTCGTCGTGGAGGTCGGTGCCCGAGTCGCGCCGCCACGCGGCGTTGCCGAGGCGGACGAACTCGAGGAAGTCGGTCGCGTCGGGCGCGTCGAGGCTCTCGGGGGCCGTCAGGCGGTCGATGCGCAGCGTCATGTCAGCTCCTTGGTCCACTCGCCCGTGTACGCGGCGGGGCGGAAGCCCACGGCCTCGTTCACGTCGAGCATGTAGCGGTTCTCCTCGGCGTTGAACGTCCGGACGACGGGGGAGGTCGGGACGAGCTCGCGCCAGCGGCGCAGGCCGACGCACTTGACGATCGTGCCGAGGCGGCGACCGCGGTGCTCGGGCATGACGAGCGTCCCGTAGTTCTCGGTGGGGGCGGTCCGATCGGCGCCGATCACGAGCTCGTTGTACGCCGCGACCTGCCCCGTCGGCTCGTGGATGACGACCGTCACGGCCATCGTCTGCCCGGCGCGGCGCTTGAGGTCCTCCCGATCGCGGATGCGCTGCGCGTCCCAGGGGTCGGCCTCGACGGGCAGCTCTCCGCTCGGGGCGTCCTCGTCCAGCCGCGAGATGGCGGCCGCGTAGCCCTCGATGTGCTCCTCGGGCGTCGGCGTCTGCCACCACGCGACCCGGTAGTCGGGGCCCGCCTTCGCGACCGCGGCCTCGAGAAGCCGGTCGACGGCCTCGAACGAGCCCTGCAGGTCGAAGACGCTCGCCCGCTCGACCTGGCCGAGCGCGTAGCCGTTGCGCACGAGGAAGCGCGTTTGCCAGGCATCGCGCGGGAGGGATCCGGATCCGGTGGGAGAGGGGAGTCGGTCTCCGCCCGCGTCGGCGGAGGCGAACGCGAAGGCCCGCAGCGACGTGCGCCCGCGCTCGCGCGCGCGGCGCTCGATCTCGGCGAGCAGGGCGTCGGCCTCGTCGTCGTCTCTGCGATCGGGGTGGATCACGATGTCGACGTGCGCCGTGCGCTTCGCAGCGCGCGGGCACGCGAGCCCCGCGAAGCCGACGATCTCCTCGCCGCGTCGCGCGACGATGCCGGACTTGTCGACGTAGGTCGTCTCGCGGAGGCCGACGAGCCACTCCGCCGGGTCCTCGCGGAACAGATCGGTGCCCGAGTCGCTGCGCCACATCGCGTTCGCGGCGCTCGTGAACGCCAGGAACTCGCCCGCGTCGGGCGACTCGACCGATCCGGGAAGGTGCATCGGCGCGAACGCGATCGAGGGGCGACCCGCCGAGCGGGCGGCGGGCCGGCGCCCCGCGGAGTGGGAGGCTCCGCGGGGCGTCGGGTGCGCAGCGGTCGTGCGGGCGCTCATCGCATGCCGCCCAGGCCGTACACGAGGGTGATCCGCTGGATCTGCGCCTCGTGCTCGGCGCGCGCGGCGGCCGCCAGGCGCTGACGCTCGTACCGCGCGCGCGTCTGCTCGGGCGTCTCGGACGGGCGGGTGCTCCACAGGAGCAGCCACAGGCCGATGCGCATCGCGATGCGGTCAGCTGCCGAGGTGCGCGGGGTGCGCTCGGGGATGGCCGAGAGCGCGCGCGGCATGCCGCTCGGTTGCGGGGGATGGGCGGACGGGGACAGGTGAATCGTGTTCACGGTGATTCCTTCGTGGGAGAGAGATGTTCCGGATGGGAACGGGGAGACGACCCCGGGCGATGCCGGGGACGGGTGCGGAGCGCGGGGCGGGAAGCGGCCCGGGTGGCGCTCGGAGGCGGACGCCGGAGGCGGCGCGGAGAGACGGCTGTCGCCTGGTCTCAGGGACGGATGAGCCGCGCGTGCGGGCTCAGGGCAGACCTCTCGCTAGGAGAGTCGGCCTGCGCGGCGGAGTCCGCCTGCGACGATCCCTGCGACCTGACGTCGAGCGAAGCCGACGGGGACGGAAGCCGAGAGCGCGATGCGCGCTGCACCTGGGTTCGTGGTGATATCCATGTCGGCTTCCTCCTCTCGTGCCGGTTCGCTGGGCGGAGCGCCCAGAGGTGATCGTGCGATCACACACGTTACGCAGATGGCGCGGGCCGCGTCAAGCGGATTCCCAGGATTCGTCGCGCCGAGCCGCAGCGCATCGCGTCCCGCACAGGGGCCGTCCGGTACCGTGAGACCTGATTTTCCAGGGCGACGACAGGGAAGGGAGCCGCGCGGATGCACTTGAAGAGCCTCACGCTCAAGGGCTTCAAGTCGTTCGCTCAGCCCACGACGTTCGCGCTCGAGCCGGGGGTCACGGCGATCGTCGGGCCCAACGGCTCCGGGAAGTCGAACGTCGTGGACGCGCTCGCCTGGGTGATGGGCGAGCAGGGCGCCAAGACCCTCCGCGGCGGCAAGATGGAGGACGTCATCTTCGCCGGCACCGCGACCCGCGGCCCTCTCGGCCGCGCCGAGGTGCAGCTCACGATCGACAACTCGGACGGGGCGCTCCCGATCGAGTACAGCGAGGTCACGATCAGCCGCACGCTGTTCCGCAGCGGCCAGAGCGAGTACGCGATCAACGGCGAGTCCTGTCGGCTCCTCGACGTCCAGGAGCTCCTGAGCGACTCCGGACTCGGCCGCGAGATGCACGTGATCGTGGGACAGGGACGCCTCGACACCGTGCTCCAGGCCTCGCCGGAGGAACGCCGCGGCTTCGTCGAGGAGGCGGCCGGCATCCTCAAGCATCGTCGCCGCAAGGAGAAGACGGTCCGCAAGCTCGAGGCCATGGAGCAGAACCTCACGCGTCTGAGCGATCTCGCGGGGGAGATCCGCCGACAGCTCAAGCCGCTCGGCCGCCAGGCCGAGATCGCCCGGGAGGCGCAGACGATCGCGGCGGTCGTGCGCGACGCGAAGGCGCGCCTGTACGCCGACGACGTCGTGCAGCTGCGGCACGCGCTCGCCGATCACGCCAGGGACGAGCACGAGCGCCACACCGAGCGCCTCGCGCTGCAGGAGCAGGCCGACGCCGCGAAGGCCCGGATCGCCGCGCTCGAGCGGGAGCAGAACGCCGAGGCGGTGGATGAGGCGCGTCGCATCCTCTTCGGCCTCGAGCAGGTGCAGGAGCGTCTGCGCGGCCTCTACACCCTCGCGAACCAGCGTCTCGCGCTCCTGGGCGAGCGGGACGACGACGCGGACGCGAAGGTCACGGTGAGCCGCGGCGACATCGACGACGCCCGCGCCGAGATCGTGGAGATCGCCGACGGCGTCGGCGCCGCACAGGACGCGGCGCAGGAGGCCACCCGCCAGGTCGCCGCCGCGCGGGCCGAGCTGGATGCGCTCGACGTCGAGATCGCCGAGCAGAGCGCGCTCGTGTCGGCGCACGACATGCGGATCACGACGCTGCGGGGAGCCGCCGAAGCGGCGCAGCAGACCCTCGCGGCGGTGCGCGGCGGCGTGCTGCGGCAGCAGAACGCGCTCGACGCGGCGGAGCAGCGCCGGCGCGAGGCGGCGGAAGCGTTCGAGGCGCTCGAGGACATCGCCGTCGCCGAGGGCACCGCAGCCGACCTGCAGGCGCGCTACGAGGACGCGCAGCGCGAGGCGGCCGAAGCGGAGGCCGCCGTGGAGGAGCTCCGCGAGGCGCATCGTGCGGCAGAGCGCGAGGCGGACGCGCTCACGGCGAAGGTGTCGGCGCTGGGCAGCGCGCTCGACGTGCAGGGCGGGGCCGCCGAGCTGATCGCCCGCGGCGGCGCCGGCGTGCGCGGGCTCGTCGGCGAGAGCGTGCACGTCGCGGGCGGGTACGAGGCCGCCGTCGCCGCTGTGCTCGGACCGCTCGCGGAGGGGATGCTCGTCGACGACGAGGAGGCCGCCTTCCAGGCCGCGCGCGACGCGGTCGATGTCGGCGTCGTGGACATCGTGATCGCGGGCGGCCGAGCCGGCGACCCCGTCGCCGCGCCGCGGGGCGCGACGCCCGCGCACGCGGTCGTGACGGCGCCGGACGGCGTCCTCGGGCTGCTCGCCCGCGTCGTCATCGTCGATGACCTCGACGCGGCGCGGGAGGTGCTCGCGACCGCCGGCTCGGATGACCTCGGCATCACGGTCGTGACACGCGCCGGCGAGGTGTGCACGGCGCGCACCCTGCGCGCCGGCTCCGGCGGCAGCCGCTCGCGCCTCGAGCTCCAGGCCGAGCGCGACGCCGCGTCCGAACGACTCGCCGAGGTGCAGCGCACGCTCGACGACCTCGGACCGCGACGCGAGGAGGCGGCGGAGCGCCTCCAGGCGGCGCGGCGCGCGACGCGCGAGCGGCTCCAGGAGCTCCGCGAGCACGACGCCCAGCTCGCTCAGCACGCCGAGCACGTGAACCGGGTGACCGTGCGCCACGAGGCCGCGATCGCGGAGTGCGAGCGCCTCGAGGCGGGTCTCGCGCAGGCAGCCGGGGCCGTGTCCGACGCCGAGGCGAAGGCCTCAGAGGCCGCCGCGGAGCTCGAGCGCGCCCTCGAGGAGCCCCGCCCCATCCTCGACGCCTCGGCGCGGGACGGCCTGCTCGCCTCGGTGGAGGCAGCGCGCGAGCGCGAGATGGCCGCTCGCCTCGAGGTGGAGACCCTCCGCGAGCGGGTGCGCGCGGCGGAGGCGCGCGTCGTCGAGCTCGAGCGGCAGCGCGAGCGCGAGCAGGCGGCCGCCGAGCAGGCCGCGCGGCGAGCGGTCATCCGGCGCGCCCAGCGCGAGGTCGCGGAGGGCGTGACCGCCGAGCTCCCGCGGGTGCTCGACTCCGTGGACCGCTCAGCGGCCGAGGCCCGCCTCGCCCTCGCCGAGGCCGAGAGCGCCCGCTCGGCTGTCACGGCCGAGCTGCGCGACCTGCGCCAGCAGGAGGGGCGCCTGCGCGAGCGGCTCTCGGGACTCACCGAGAGCGTGCACGGCATCGAGCTCCAGATCCACGAGAAGAAGCTCCACCTCACGAGCCTCCTCGAGCGCGTCGCGAGCGAGCTTGGCCTCTCCGAGGAGATCCTCGTCGCGGAGTACGGCCCCGACCAGCCCGTGCCGCGCGACATCGGGGATCTCGGCTCCGCGACGGGAGACGACGACGCCGACGAGCCCTCGACCATCCCCTACGACCGGCGCATGCAGGAGCGCCGCCTCCGCGAGGCCGAGCGGAAGCTGTCGCAGCTGGGGCGCGTCAATCCGCTCGCGCTCGAGGAGTTCGCCGCACTCGAGCAGCGGCACCGCTTCCTCACCGAGCAGCTCGACGATCTCGTCCAGACCCGCAAGGACCTCATGACGATCATCGCCGATCTCGACGAGCGCATGCAGACGATCTTCGCCGCGGCCTTCGAGGACACCCGAGCGGCGTTCCAGGAGGTGTTCCCGATCCTCTTCCCCGGCGGCACCGGCAGCATCTCGCTCACGAACCCCGACGACATGCTCACGACCGGCATCGAGGTCACCGTGCGGCCCGTGGGGAAGAAGATCGAGCGGCTGTCCCTGCTGTCGGGCGGCGAGCGGTCGCTCGCGGCGGTCGCGCTCCTCACCGCGATCTTCAAGGCGCGCCCCAGCCCGTTCTACATCCTCGACGAGGTCGAGGCCGCGCTCGACGACGCGAATCTGGGCCGGCTGCTCGGCGTCTTCGAGCAGCTGCGCGCCTCGAGCCAGCTGCTCGTCATCACGCACCAGAAGCGCACCATGGAGATCGCCGACGCGCTCTACGGCGTGTCGATGCGCCAGGACGGCGTCTCGGCGGTCGTCGGCCAGCGCGTCGGCGATCGCGTGGCCTCGTGAACGCGCTCGAGGCGTTCGACGCGATCGCACCGCGGCTGCGCCGCGCCCCCGACGTCGAGGCGCACGACCTCGTCGCGGCAGACGCGAGCGATCGCCTCATCCTGTCCGAGGCCGACGCGGGCGACGCACCCGTCGTCGTCATCGGCGACCGATACGGCGGGCTGTCGCTCCCGCTGCTGCGCGCGCACCCGACCAGGGCCATCCGACTGCACCAGGACGCGATCACCGGCCGCCGCGCGCTCGAGCGCAACGCCCGGGCGCTCGACATCGACCTCGCACCCCTCGCGATGCACGCGCTCGACGCCGACCTCGTGCGCGACGCGCGGGTCGTCCTCGTGCAGCTGCCGCGCGCCCTGGACGCCCTCGACGAGATCGCGGGGCTCATCGCGGCGCATGCCGCGCCCGACGTGCGCGTCGTCGCGGGAGGGCGCATCAAGCACATGACGCTCGGCATGAACGACGTGCTCGCGCGGCACTTCCGCGAGGTGAGGGCGAGCAGGGCGGCGAGCAAGAGCCGCGTCCTGCACGCGGCCGGCCCCGATCCGCGGCGATCGGGCGGCTGGCCGCGCTGCGTCCGCCACGACGACGTCGGCCTCACGGTGTGCGCGCACGGCGCGGCCTTCGCGGGGGCCTCCGTGGACATCGGCACGCGGTTCCTGCTCGGCTTCCTCCCCGACATGCCCGCCGTCCGGGACGCGATCGACCTCGGCTGCGGGACGGGCGTGCTCGCGACCGCGTACGCGCTCGCGCATCCCGATGCCGCGGTCGTCGCGAGCGACCAGTCGGCGGCCGCGGTCGCGTCCGCCCGCGCGACCGCGGCCGCGAACGGCGCCGACCGCATCGCGGTCGTGCAGGACGACGGCCTCGGCTCGCGTGCAGACGCCTCGGCCGACCTCGTCATCCTCAACCCGCCGTTCCACTCCGGAGCCGCCGTGACCGACGCGATCGCACCGCGCCTCTTCGCCGACGCCGCGCGCGTGCTGCGGCCGGGCGGCGAGCTCTGGTGCGTGTGGAACTCGCACCTCGCGTACCGGCCAGCGCTCGAGCGCATCGTCGGCCCCACGCGCCAGGTCGGCCGCAGCACCCGCTTCACGGTCACCGCGTCGACCCGCCGCTGACGGTCGGCCGCCCGCGCGCCGCGAACTAGGCTGGGAGCATGGCGGAGAAGTGGTCACTCGGGCGCGCGCTGCGCGGGATGTTCGTCAAGCCCACGATCGACGAGGGCACGTGGGAGGACCTCGAGACGGCTCTCATCACGGCGGACTTCGGCCCCGAGATCACCGAGCGCATCGTCGACGAGCTCCGCGAGAAGGTCGATCGGTACCGCACGACCGACCCCAAGGACCTCCAGCGGATGCTGAAGGAGACGCTCGAGGAGCACTTCGCGCGATTCGACACCACGCTCAAGCTCACCGAGCGCCCCGCGGTCGTGCTCGTCGTCGGCGTGAACGGCGTCGGCAAGACCACGACGATCGGCAAGTTCGCGCACTTCCTGCGCCGCTACAACCGGTCGGTGGTGGTCGGCGCGGCCGACACGTTCCGCGCCGCCGCCGTCGACCAGCTCGCGACGTGGGCGGAGCGCGGCGGGGCAGCGATCGTCCGCCCCGAGCGCGAGGGGCAGGATCCGGCGTCCGTCGCCTTCCAGACGATCGACCACGCCAAGCGCACGGGCACGGAGATCGTGCTCGTCGACACCGCCGGCCGCCTGCACACCAAGGGCGGCCTGATGGACGAGCTCACGAAAATCCGGCGCGTGATCGAGAAGCAGGCCCCCATCAGCGAGGTGCTCCTCGTGCTCGACGCGACGACCGGGCAGAACGGCGTGATGCAGGCGCAGGCGTTCCTCGAGCACGCCGGGGTCACCGGTCTCGTCCTCACCAAGCTCGACGGATCGGCGAAGGGCGGCTTCGTGCTCGCGGTGCAGGAGCGCACGGGCATCCCCGTCAAGCTGCTCGGTCAGGGCGAGGGGATCGGCGACCTCACGGGCTTCACGCCGCACGTGTTCGCCGCGTCGCTTGTCGACTGACGGCTCGGATGGTTGAGTAAGCGACATGGCGATCGAACACGACTTCTTCGGACTGCTGGAGTCCGGTCCCGACGGCTCGATCTTCTGGTCGGAGAACGTCGAGCTCGGCGACCAGACCGTGTCCGTCGACCTGACGGCGCCCGATCAGGAGGACGTGTCGCAGGAGGCGCTGGACGCCGCCGCGGCGATCGTGTCGTCGCTCGAGGAGGTCGACCGCCGCAGCCGGATCGCCATGCTCGGCGAGGTCGACAACCGCGCGAGCGAGGTGACCGAGTACATCCTCATGCAGCAGGAGACGCTCGGCGACGGCCTCGAGGACTTCCTCGTCGACATCTCCGGCGATCCGGCGGTCGACATCATCCGCTCGCTCAATCTCATGAGCATGACGATCCTCGCGGACGAGCACGGCGGATCCGACCCGTTCGCGGTGCTCGAGTACGCGCTCGACCCCGACGCGACCGACGACGTGCTGCTCGTGAACCTCACGAGCGACGGCAGCATCCACTCGGTCACGAGCGCCGAGTAGCGCGCCTCAGCGCGACGCCGCGATGAGCTCGCGCGTGAAGAGGTGCGCCGGCGAGGCGTAGACGTCCTCGGTGGCGCCCGTCTCGACGATCCGCCCGTCCTGCATCACGGCGACGCGGTCGCTGACGAGGCGCACGACCGCGAGGTCGTGCGAGATGAACACGATGCCGAGGCCCTCGTCGCGCTGGAGGCCGTCGAGCAGCCGGAGGATGCCGGCCTGCGTCGTGACGTCGAGCGCCGAGACCGGCTCGTCGCAGACGAGCACGTCGGGACGGCCCGCGAGAGCCCGGGCGATGGCGACGCGCTGGCGCTGCCCTCCGGACAGCTCCGCCGGGCGCCGCGCGAGGATCGACGCGTCGAGGCCTACCCGCGCGAGCAGCTGCGCGGGCGCGGGTGCGCCATCCCGATGAGAGTGCCGCAGGATGCGCGCGACGTCGTGGCGCGGGTCGAACGAGGCCAGCGGATCCTGCGGGACGAGGCGCACGCGCGGCGCCGGGGCGGCGAGCACCCGCCGACCCGCATCGGGCGCCACCGCTCCGATGAGGAGGCGCGCGAGCGTCGACTTGCCCGAGCCCGACTCGCCGACGACGCCGAGCGTCTCGCCGCGGCGCACGACGACGTCCACGCCGTCCACGGCCGCCGTGGGCGCGCCGGATGGCCCGCGATACCGCAGGACGAGGCCCTCGCCCCGCAGCAGCACGGGGCCGGCAGGGGAGGATGGCGCGGGCCGCGGCCCGCGAGGACGCGCCGCGAGCAGCGCGCGCGTGACCGCGTGGGTCGGCGCGGCGAGGACGGTCTCGGCCGCGCCGGCCTCCACGATGCGTCCGGCGTCGAGGACCGCGACGCGGTCCGCGACACGCGCGACCGCGCCGAGGTCGTGGCTGATGAGGAGGAGAGCCGCCCCCTCGTCCCGCAGGCGCGCGAGCAGATCCAGCACGCGGACCGCGGTGGTCGCGTCGAGCGCCGTCGTCGGCTCGTCGGCGACGATGACGCGCGCGCCGCCGACGATGGCGGACGCGATGAGCGCGCGCTGGCGCATGCCGCCCGAGAGCTCGCCGGGACGCTGCCGCAGCCGGCCGGCGGCATCGGGCAGCCCCGCGCTCTCGAGGGCGGCGATCACGCGGCGCCTGCGCTCGGGCCGCGGCACGCGGCGCACCGCGAGCGCCTCGCCGACCTCGTCCTCGATCGTGCGCAGGGGGTCGAGCGACTGCAGCGCGTCCTGCAGGACGAGTGCGATGTCCGCGCCCCGCAGCCGGCGCCATCCGCGCCCGCCGAGCCGCCGCACGTCCCGCCCCGCGAACGCGAGACGCGATGCCGTGACCGCGGCGCCGGGCGTCGTCTGGGTGAGGCCGAGGAGCGTCCGCGCGAGCACGGACTTGCCCGCGCCCGACTCCCCGACGACGGCGAGGCACTCGCCTGCGTCGAGCGTCAGGTCGATCCCCTTCAGCACCTCGCCCGCCCCGCGCAGGCGCACGCGCAGATCGGCGACGTCGAGCACGCTCATCGGCCTGCCCCTCCCAGGCGGCGGCCGACGACGGTGAGCGCCGTGGCGGTGGCGACGATCGCGAGGCCAGGGAAGATCGTCAGCCACGGGGCGTACGAGATGTAGACACGGCCCGCGTCGAGCATGGCGCCCCATTCGGGCGACGGCGGCGGCGTGCCCAGCCCGAGGAAGCTGAGGGCCGACACCCACACGATGGCCTGCCCGATGCCGAGGGTCGCCGTCGCGACGAGGGGCCAGAGCGTGTTGGGCGCGATATGGCGCGCGAAGGCGCGCAGGGGAGGGGTCCCCTCGAGCCGCGCGTAGGCGACGTAGTCGCTGCGCGCAACGCCGCGCACCCGCGAGCGGAGGATCCGCGCATAGCCCGGAGCGGTCGCGAGCCCGATCGCGAGGACCGAGCTCTGGGTGCCGGGGCCGAGCACCGCGACGAGGAGGAGCGCCATGACGAGCGTGGGCAGGGCGAAAAGCACCTCGACCACGCGCCCGAGGGCCGCCTCGAGCCAGCGCGGACCGAGGCCGGCGGCGAACCCGATCGCGACGCCGAGGCCGATGCCGAGCGCGGTCGCCCAGACGCCGATGCCCGCCGACGCCGCCGCGCCGTGGACGATGCGGACGAGCACGTCGCGCCCCGACTCGTCCGTGCCGAGCGGGTGGCCGGGGGAGGGCGGGCGGAACGCGGATGCCGGGTCGATCGCGAGCGGATCCTGCGGCGCGAGCACGGACGGCGCGATGATCGCCACGCCGAGGAGAGCGAGGCACGCGAGCGCGGCCGCGCCCGACCAGCCGAGGCGCGACCTCACGAGCCCACCGCCACGTCGGGCATGCGGACGGCACCCGGCCGCGGACCGCGCAGGCGCGGGTCGACGAGCAGCTCGGCCGCGTCGGAGAGGACGACGACCGCGACGTAGAGGAGCGCGACGATCGAGACGGCGCCGATCACGACGGGCACGTCCCGCGCGAGCGCGGCCTCCTGGAGCAGTCGGCCGAGACCCGGGCGCGCGAACAGCACCTCGACGACGACCGCTCCGCTCAGGAGGTTGCCGAAGGCCCATCCCGACAGCGCGATCGCGGGCAGCGCGGCGTGCCGCAGGGTGTGGCGCAGGAGCACGCGCGGCTCGCCGGCGCCCCGAGCGCGCGCCGTGGTCGCGAACGGGGCGCGATCGGCCTCGAGCAGCGCATCGCGGGAGACCTGGGCGAGGAAGCCGGCGATCGGGATCGCGAGCGTCACGACCGGGAGCACGAGCTCGGCGGGCGAGCTGCCGGCGCTCGTGGCGGGGAGGGCGCCGAACGTCGACGCGAAGACGAGGATGAGCACCGCGCCCAGCCAGAACTGCGGCATGACCGTCGCGGTCACCTCGACGCCGCGGAGCGCGGCGCCGACGACGCGGCCCGCACGGCCGCGGGCCGACGTGGCGACGATCGCGCCGGCGACGGCCAGCACCCACGCGAGACCGAGGGCGAGCACGGCCAGCAGCAGCGTCGAGGGCAGCTGCTGCCCGATGAGCTCGGCCACGCCCTGGCGGCGCGCATAGGAGTCGCCGAGCTGCAGCGTCGCGACCCGCGCGAGCTGCACGGCGTACTGCACGACGAGCGGCTGGTCGAGCCCGTACGCGCGCTCCGCGGCGGCGACCGCCTCGGGCCCGGCCTGGGATCCGGGGCCGCCCAGGATCGCCTCGAGCGGGTCGCCCGTCGCGCGCAGCGCGAAGAAGACGACCGTCGCGACGATCCAGACCACGAGCGCCGCGCGCGCGAGGCGCGCGGCGATCCAGCGCAGGGCGGCCATCCGGCTCAATCGGCCAGGCGCGCGTTCACGAACGTGGGCGTGGCCACCGTGCCGAGGGTCGTGACGCCCGTCGCGCCGCCCACGAGGAAGTGGTTCTGCTGGTCGTAGAGGGGCAGGATCGCGAAGCTCTCGAGCACGATGCGCTGCGCCTCGGTGTAGCGCTCGGCGCGCTCGTCGGGGTCGAGCGTCGACGCCGCGGCGTCGAGGGCCGCATCGAGCTCGGGCAGCTGGAGCATCGCGTGGTTCGCGAAGTACCCCGACGGCGCGGGGACCGTTCCGGACGAGTGGTAGAGGATGCGCAGCACGTCCGGTCCGACGATCGTGTAGGGCGCGCTCACGGCCTCGTACTCGTGCGCGCCGAGCGCGCCGTACCAGGTGGAGAGGTCGACCGGGTCGAGCACGACGTCGAATCCGACCGCCGCGGCGTTGGCCTGGATCTGCTCGAAGAGCGACTGCTCTGCCGCGGTCGACTGGTCGGTCGAGACGGGGAACCGCACGGTGAGGCGCGCCCCGTCCTTCATCCGCGTCCCGTCGTCGTCGGCCTCGGTCCAGCCCGCCTCGTCGAGGAGCGCCGCTGCCGCGTCGGGATCGGTCGCGAAGAGCTCCTCGTCGGAGTAGGCGAGCGGCTCGACGCTCGACAGCGGCGAGTACGACCGCTCGGCCGTGCCGAGGAACAGCGACTGGATGCCGGGGGTGGGGTCGGCGGCGCGGATGAAGGCCTCGCGCACGCGCACGTCGTCGAACGGGGGCTGGGCCGTGTTCAGCTCGATGCGGTTGGACGAGGCGGGGCGGGGCGCGTCGATGTGCTCGATGCCCTGCTGCTGGGCCGCGACGATGTCGGCGGGCAGCGGGTTGTCGATGACGTCGACCTCGCCCGAGGCGAGTGCGGCCTGGCGCGTGGCGGCGTCGGGGATGAAGCGCCACTCGATGCCGTCGAGGTGCGCGGGCCCGTCGTGGTCGGCGTGCGGGTTCGACGCGACGTAGTCCTCGTTGCGCGTGAGCGTGACGCTCTGCTGAGGGGTCCACTCCTGCACGACGAAGGGGCCGGTCCCGATCGGGGCGAGGCAGTTCTCCTCCTGCCCGCGTGCGAGGCCCGCCGGCGACTCCATGGCCGTCCAGGGCTGGCTCAGGGCCTCGAGGAGGGCGGACTTCGGCGTCGAGAGGCGGAAGCGCACGTGCGTGTCGTCGACGACCTCGATCTGCTCGATCTGCTCGACGGCCAGGTAGCCCGTCGAGGACGCCGTGTCCGGGTCCTGCAGGTGCTCGATGTTGGCCTTGACTGCCTCGGCGTCGAAGGGCGTTCCGTCGGTGAACGAGACGTCGTCGCGCAGCGTGATGTCCCAGGTCAGTCCGTCCTCCGACGTCTCCCAGTCCGTCGCGAGCCAGGGTCGCATCGTGCCGTCGGCGTCGCGGCCGAAGAGCGGCTCGAGGTACTGCGAGCTGAGCAGGGCCTGCGGGTAGTTGCCGCCCACGTGCGGGTCGAGGCAGGTGGGCTCCGCATCGCCGGTCGCGTAGACGAGCGTTCCGCCGGCGGATGGCGACGCCGCGCCGTCGCCGGGCGCCGCGGGAGCGCAGGCCGCGAGGAGCGCGACGGGGAGGACGAGGACGGCGGCGGACAGGGCGCGTGAGGACATGGCTGCTTTCGACGGGAAAGGTGGACAGCGTCCAACTTTACCGGCGCCGGCAGCCCCGGGGCGCGGCGGCGGGTATTGTTGGACGGGATCCAGAAACACCGAGGAGGAGACGCCGTGATGGACGTCCTGCTGGCGGGTCTCGCGCCCGACTACGTTCCCTATCTGGAGGGCTGGTCCCTGCAGCGCCGCATCCACGCCGACGTGGTCGCCGGCGAGCGCTCCGACACGCTCATCCTGCTCGAGCACGAGGCCGTGTACACGGCGGGCAAGCGCACCGAGCCGCACGAGCGCCCTCAGGACGGCACTCCCGTCGTCGACGTCGACCGCGGAGGCAAGATCACCTGGCACGGGCCCGGCCAGCTGGTCGGCTACCCGATCCTCCGCCTGCCCGAGCGGTTCGCCGTCGTCGACCACGTGCGGCGGCTCGAGCGGATCCTCATCGGCGTGCTCGCCGAGCACGGTGTGGAGGGGTTCCAGGTCGACGGCCGCAGCGGCGTGTGGGTGCAGGGCGTGCTCCGCGAGGAGAAGGTCGCCGCGATCGGCGTGCGCGTCGCGCAGGGCGTGTCGATGCACGGCTTCGCGATCAACTGCGACAACACGCTCGAGGGGTTCGGCGGCATCATCCCCTGCGGCATCACCGATGCGGGGGTGACGACGATGAGCTCGCACGCCGGCCGGATCATCTCGCCCGCCGACGTCGTCGACTCGGTCGTGTCGGCCTTCGCCGCCGAGGACGCGGAGGTGACCGCGTGAGCGCCGCTCCCGACGGACGCCGCCTGCTGCGGCTCGAGGTGCGCAACGCGCAGACGCCGATCGAGCGCAAGCCGTCCTGGATCAAGACGACAGCCAAGCTGGGCCCCGAGTACCAGGCGCTCCACTCGCTCGTGAAGAGCGAGGACCTGCACACGGTGTGCCAGGAGGCGGGATGCCCCAACATCTTCGAGTGCTGGGAGGACCGCGAGGCGACCTTCCTCATCGGCGGCTCGCAGTGCACCCGCCGCTGCGACTTCTGCCAGATCGACACGGGGAAGCCGGCCGAGTACGACACCGACGAGCCGCGCCGCGTCGCGGAGAGCGTCCAGCGGATGGGCCTGCGCTACGCGACGGTGACGAGCGTGGCCCGCGACGACCTGCCCGACACGGGCGCGTGGCTCAACGCCGAGACCGTGCGGAAGATCCACGAGCTCAACCCGAACACGGGCGTCGAGCTCCTCGCGAACGAGCACAATGCGGATCCCGCGCTCCTGGGGCAGATCTTCGACGCGCGTCCCGAGGTGTTCGCGCACAACGTCGAGACGGTGCCGCGCATCTTCAAGCGGATCCGGCCGGCGTTCCGCTACGAGCGCTCGCTCGACGTCCTCACGCAGGCGCGCGCCGCCGGGCTCATCACGAAGTCGAACCTCATCCTCGGCATGGGCGAGGAGCCGCACGAGGTGGTCCAGGCGCTGCAGGACCTCCACGACGCGGGCTGCGACATCATCACGATCACGCAGTACCTGCGGCCGTCGCCGCGTCACCTCCCCGTGCACCGCTGGGTCAAGCCCGAGGAGTTCATCGGGTTCAAGGAGGAGGCGGAGCGCATCGGGTTCCTCGGCGTGCTCGCGGGTCCGCTCGTGCGGTCGTCGTACCGTGCCGGGCGCCTCTGGGCGCAGTCGATGATCTCGAAGGGGCGGGAGATCCCCGAGCACCTCGCGCACATCGCGGCGTCGGCCGACCTCGGCTTCGCCCAGGCGGTCTGACGGCGGCTAGCCTGGAACGGATGGCCAGGACGAGGGGAGCGGGGCGACCGCGCGCGTCCTCGCTCGAGATGCTCGCCGAGGCCGCGTGCGAGCTCTTCCTCGAGCAGGGCTTCGATGCGACGTCGATCGCCGACATCGCGAACCGCGCGGGCGTGAGCCGCTCCAGCTTCTTCAACTACGCGTCGTCGAAGTCGGCGCTCCTGTGGGCCGGCTTCGACGAGCGCGCCGCGGCCCTCGAGCGCGCGCTGGACGCTCCGGGCGTCGACGGGCCCGCGATCGTCGAGGCGCTGCGCGCCTTCGCCGACGGGCTGCGGCCCGACGCGCTCGCCCTCGCGATCGCGAACGCCGACGCCATGGGCATCGCAGCGGACCTCGAGCGCGAGTCGGCGGTGCGGATGGCGCGGATCGCCGCGACCGTCGCCGCCGCGCTGCGGCACGCCGGTCGGGCGTCCATCCCGGCCGACGTGCTCGGAGCCGCGTACGCGGGCGCCGTGATGAGCGCGCTGCGTCACTGGGCGCACGTCGGGCCCGGAGCGCGCTCGCTCGGCGACGTCGTCGCCGAGGCGCTCGGCTCCGTCCCCGTCGACCCGCCGCGCGCGTCGACGTCCGGCGCCGGGTAAAATCGACCCATCATGGCTACTTTCGGCACGCTCTCCGAGCGCCTCACCGACACCTTCCGCAACCTCCGCACGAAGGGCAAGCTCTCGCCCGCGGACGTCGACGGGACCGTGCGCGAGATCCGCCGCGCACTCCTCGATGCGGATGTCGCGCTGCAGGTGGTCAAGGAGTTCACGGGGCGCGTGCGCGAGCGCGCGCTGGGCGACGACGTCAACCGGGCGCTCAACCCCGCGCAGCAGGTCGTGCAGATCGTCAACGAGGAGCTCGTGGGCATCCTCGGCGGCGAGCAGCGCCGTCTGGCGTTCGCGAAGAACCCGCCGACGGTCATCATGCTCGCGGGCCTTCAGGGCTCGGGCAAGACGACATTCGCCGGCAAGCTCGCCAAGCGTCTCGAGAAGGACGGCCACACGCCGCTCCTCATCGCCGCCGACCTGCAGCGCCCCAACGCCGTGAACCAGCTCCAGGTCGTCGCCGAGCGCGCGGGGGCCGCGATCTACGCGCCCGAGCCCGGCAACGGCGTCGGCGACCCCGTGCGGGTCGCGCGCGACGGCGTCGAGCACGCGCGCCGCCAGCAGCACGACGTCGTGATCATCGACACCGCCGGCCGTCTCGGCGTCGACGCCGAGCTCATGAAGCAGGCCTCCGACATCCGCCGCGCGACGCAGCCCGACGAGGTGCTCTTCGTCATCGACGCGATGATCGGACAGGACGCGGTCAACACCGCGAAGGCCTTCCAGGACGGCGTGGACTTCACCGGCGTCGTGCTGTCGAAGCTCGACGGCGACGCGCGAGGCGGCGCGGCGCTCTCGGTCGCGTCCGTGACCGGGCGCCCGATCATCTTCGCGTCGACCGGCGAGGGCCTCGACGACCTCGAGGACTTCCACCCCGACCGCATGGCGAGCCGCATCCTCGACCTCGGCGACATCCTCACCCTCATCGAGCAGGCCCAGCAGGCGTTCGACGAGGAGGAGGCGCGGAAGGTCGCCGAGAAGTTCGCGACCGACCAGTTCACCCTCGACGACTTCCTGCAGCAGATGCAGCAGCTGAAGAAGATGGGGTCGATGAAGAAGATGCTCGGGATGCTCCCGGGCATGGGCCAGATGAAGCAGCAGCTCGAGGACTTCGACGAGCGCGAGATCGACCGCACCGAGGCGATCATCCGCTCGATGACGCCTGCGGAGCGCGCGAACACGAAGATCCTCAACGGCTCCCGCCGCCTGCGCATCGCGAAGGGCTCCGGCGTGACGGTCACCGACGTCAACCAGCTCGTGAACCGCTTCGAGCAGGCGGCGAAGATGATGAAGACCGTCGCCCGCGGCGGCACCCCGAGCATCCCCGGCATGGGCGCGATGCCCGGCATGGGCCGGCCGGGTGCCTCCGCCAAGCGCGGCAAGAAGGGCAAGAAGGGCCAGGGGTCGCGCTCGGGCAACCCGGCCAAGCGCGCCGCCGAGAACGCCGCTCTGCCGGCGGCGCCCGCGCCCAGCGGCTCGGGCTTCGGTCTCGGCGCGGGCGCGCCGGCGCCGAGCGAGGCCGATCTCGTCGAGATCCAGAAGCTCTTCGGCAAGGGCTGAGTCAGGCCCCGCCCACGACCTGGGCGCGCCGCGCGGGCACCTGGCCGATGATGAGCGCGCCGAGAGCGAGCGCGATCCCCGCCGCCTGCACGGGCGTGAAGGTCTCGCCGAGCACGGCGACGCCGATGAGCGTCGCGACCACGGGCGAGAGCAGGCCGAGCAGCCCCGCGGCGAATGCCGGCAGCCGCTGGATCCCCCGGAACCACAGAGTGTACGCGACGATGCCGCCCGCCGTCGCGAGCCAGACGTACCCGGCGACCGCAGCGCCGTCGATGCGCGCGGGGACGCCCTCGACGGCGAGCACGGCCGGCAGCAGGACGAGACCGCCCGCCGTCAGCTGCCAGCCGGCGTAGGAGATCGCGCCCACGCCCTCGGGGCGCCCCCAGCGCTTCGTGAGGACGAGCCCGAGCGCCATCGAGGCGGTCCCGCCGATCGCCGCGGCGACGCCGATCGGATCGAGAGCGGCGCTCGGCCCGAGGACGACGAGCGCCACGCCGACCGCGCCGGCCGCGCCGATCGCGAGCGGCCGCGGGCGCACCGGGGTGCGCAGCACCACGGCCGACAGGAGCACGACGATGACCGGCTGCGCGCCGCCGACGGCCGCGGCGACGCCGCCGGGAAGGCGCTCGGCCGCGAGGAAGAGCAGCGGGAAGAACGCGCCGATGTTCAGCGCGCCCAGGAGCGCGGCGCGAGCCCACCAGACGCCGCGGGGCAGCGCGCGGCCGATCGCGAGCGCGAGGAGCCCCGCGGGCAGGGCGCGCAGGAGCGCCGCGAAGAGGGGATGCCCTGGCGGCAGGAGCTCGCTCGTCACGATGTAGGTCGTGCCCCACGCGATCGGCGCGAGGGCGGTGAGGAGGACGGTGACGGGAGCGCTCATGGCTCCAGCCTCCGCCCCGCTATCGGGATGAGTCCAACGCATCCTTCTCATCTGAATGATGAAGCGGGATCATGGATGCATGGAGCTCCAGCAGATGCGCTACGTCGTCGCCGTGATCGAGGAGGGCGGGTTCACGCGCGCCGCGGCGCGCTGCCACGTGACGCAGTCGGCCCTCAGTCACCAGATCGCTGCGCTCGAGCGCGAGATCGGGACGCGCCTGTTCGCGCGGACGAGCAGGGCGGTGCGCGTGACGGAGGCGGGCGAGGCGTTCGCGGCGCACGCGCGCGAGGCGCTCCTGGCAGCCGACCGCGCCAGGGAGGAGGCCGCGTCGGCCGCCGGAGAGGTGCGCGGGACGCTGCGCATGGGCGTCATCCCGACGGTCACGGCCGTCGACGTCCCGGCGGTGCTCGGGCGCTTCCGCGCGGAGCATCCGCACGTGCGCGTCGAGCTGCGGATGGGCAACAGCGACGAGATGGTGCCCGCCGTGCGCGCGGGCGCGCTCGACGTCGCCCTCCTCGGCCTGCGGGACGGCCTCGTGCCCGAGGGTGTCGCCTCGCGGGTGCTCGCACGGGAGGCCCTGGTCGCGGTGCTGCCGGGCGGCCATCCGCTCGCGTCCCGCGAGATCCTCTCGCTCGCCGACCTCGCGGACGCGGTCTTCGCCGACTTCCCCTCCGGCACCTCAGGGCGGGAGCAGTCCGATCATGCGTTCGCGTCGGCCGGCATCGCGCGCGACGTCGCGTTCGAGGCGGGCACGGCCGATCATCTGCGCGGCCTCGCGGCCGCGGGCCTCGCGGTCACGCTCCTGCCGCCGGGGGTCGTCCCGAGGGACGACCGCGCGATCGCGGCGGTGCCCGTGAGCGACGGTCCGGTGCGCGCCGAGCACGTCGCGTGGGACGCCCGCGCCCCGCGCGCGGCGGCGCGTGCGCTCCTGCCGCTCATCGTGTGAGACTGGCGCCATGGACCAGCGGATCAGCCTCATCACGCTCGTGGTCGACGACGTCGCGGCCTCGCGGCGGTTCTACATCGAAGGACTCGCATGGCGCGCCGAGTTCGAGGCGCCCGGCGAGGTGCTCATGATCCGCGTGGGGGAGCGGCTCCTCCTCTCCCTCTGGGATCGCGCTCACGCCGAGGAGGAGATCGGCGCGGTCACCCGCGGAGGCACACCGCCGGTCACGCTCGCGCACAACGTCGCCGAGCCCGCGCAGGTCGACGCCGTGCTCGCGCAGGCGCGGACCGCCGGCGCGACGGCCGTCGTCGCGGCGCAGCAGCGCGAGTGGGGCGGCTACTCCGGCTACTTCGCCGACCCCGACGGCTTCCGATGGGAGGTCGCCGTCAACCCGTCGCCCCTGGGCGAGAGCCTGCTGCCCTGACGCGACGGCGGGCCCGGAGGATCGCTCCTCCGGGCCCGCCGTGCGCACAGGTCACGCGACGTCGTCGTCGACCCAGTCCATCGACTTCGTGACGGCCTTGCGCCACTGCCGCAGCAGGCGGTCGCGCTCGCCCTCCTCCATCGTCGGCTCCCAGCGCTTGTCCTCCTGCCAGTTCGCGGACAGGTCGTCGAGGCCGTTCCAGAAGCCCACGGCGAGGCCCGCGGCGTAGGCAGCGCCGAGCGCCGTCGTCTCGGCGACGACGGGGCGGACGACCGGCACGCCGAGCACGTCGGCCTGGAACTGCATGAGCGCGTCGTTGGCGACCATGCCGCCGTCGACCTTGAGCTCGGTGAGGTCCACGCCCGCGTCGGCGTTCACGGCGTCGAGCACGTCGCGCGTCTGGTACGCCACGGCCTCGAGGGCGGCGCGCGCGATGTGGTTCCGGTTCGCGTAGCGGGTCAGGCCCACGATCGCACCGCGCGCATCCGGCCGCCAGTACGGAGCGAACAGGCCCGAGAACGCGGGGACGATGTACACGCCGCCGTTGTCCTCGACCTGGCGCGCGAGCTCCTCGACCTCGGGCGCCGTCTGGATGATCCCGAGCTGATCCCGCAGCCACTGGATGAGCGAGCCCGTGACCGCGATCGAGCCCTCCAGGGCGTAGTGCGTCGGCCCGTCGCCGAGCTTGTAGCCGACGGTCGTGAGGAGCCCGTTCTTCGAGTGGACGATGTCCTCGCCCGTGTTGAAGATGAGGAAGCAGCCCGTGCCGTAGGTGTTCTTGCTCTCGCCCTTCTGGAAGGCGGCCTGGCCGAAGGTCGCGGCCTGCTGGTCGCCCAGGATGCCGGCGATGGGGGTCTCGCGCAGGAGCGACGAGCTCTCGGCCGCGCCGTAGACCTCGGAGGACGAGCGGATCTCGGGCATCATCGAGCGCGGCACGCCGAACGCCTCGAGGATGTCGTCGCGCCACTCGAGCGTCTCGAGGTCCATGAACATCGTGCGCGAGGCGTTCGTCACGTCGGTGACGTGGACGCCGCCGTCCGTCCCCCCGGTGAGGTTCCAGAGCACCCACGAGTCGGTCGTGCCGAACGCGAGGTCGCCCGCCTCGGCCTTCTCGCGCGCGCCCTCGACGTTCTCGAGGATCCAGGTGATCTTCGTGCCGGAGAAGTAGGTGGCGAGCGGGAGGCCGACGACCTGCTTGAACCGGTCGCCGCCCCCGTCGGCCGCGAGGCGGTCGACGATGTCCTGCGTGCGCGTGTCCTGCCAGACGATCGCGTTGTAGACCGGCTTGCCCGTCGTGCGGTCCCACACGACGGCCGTCTCGCGCTGGTTCGTGATGCCCACCGCCGCGATGTCGTGGCGGGTGAGGTCTGCGCGGCTCAGCGCGAGGCCGATGACCTCCTGCACGTTGCGCCAGATCTCGATCGGGTCGTGCTCGACCCAGCCGGCCTTCGGCAGGATCTGCTCGTGCTCCTTCTGACCGGTCGCGACGATGCTGCCCTTCTTGTCGAAGATGATCGCGCGGCTCGACGTCGTGCCCTGGTCGATCGCGATGATGTAGTCGGCCATGGTGATTCTCCTTTGAACGCGGATGCGGATGGCGGGTGCTCAGGCGGCGAGGCCGAGGAGCGCGGGTGCGGCGAGGGCGGCGATCGCGCCGCCGATGAGCGGGCCCACGACGGGGACCCACGAGTAGCCCCAGTCGCTCGAGCCCTTGCCCTTGATGGGCAGGATGGCGTGCGCGATGCGCGGACCGAGGTCGCGGGCCGGGTTGATCGCGTAGCCCGTGGGGCCGCCGAGCGAGGCGCCGATGCTGACGACGAGCAGCGCGACCGGCAGGGCCGTGAGCGGGCCGAGGCCGCCGGGCACGCCCACCTCGATGTCGCCGTAGTCGGCGAACGCGAAGATGATGAACACGAGCACGAACGTGCCGATGATCTCGGTGATGAGGTTGTGGCCGTAGGAGCGGATGGCCGGGCCCGTCGAGAACACGCCCAGCTTGTTCGCGGGGTCCTCCTCGACGTCGAAGTGCTGGCGGTAGGCCGCCCAGCACAGGACAGCGCCGATGATCGCGCCGACGAGCTCGGCGGCCGTGGCCACGAGGAACATCGTGAAGGTGATCTTGCCCGCGAGGAGCAGGCCGATGCCGACGGCGGGGTTGAGGATCGCGCCGGAGTACGCGGAGGCGAGCACGCCCGCGAAGACCGCGAGGCCCCATCCCCAGTTCACCATCAGGAAGCCGCCGCCGAAGCCCTTGTTCTTCGCGAGCACGACGTTCGCGACGACGCCGCATCCGAGCAGGATCAGCATCCCCGTTCCGACCATCTCGGACAGGAAGTAGAGCCCGAGGTTCACTTCGTTCATGTCTTCTTCGACCTTTCGTGAGTGCGGCGGCCCCTCTGCCGTCGCACGGGAGTGAGCGGAGATGTCTCCGGTCGGGGCCCCGAGGAGGGAGGCCCCTGCGCCCGTGCGTCAGTGACGCGTGCGGTCGGGGATCGTGAGTCCGTGGAAGTCGTTGAGGATCGTGCGGGCCTGCTCGACCTCATCATCGCGCCGAGCGGCGTCCCAGCCGAGCAGCGGCGCGAGCGCGTCGGCCAGCTCGTCGAGGATGTCCGCGTCCGCGCCTCCGGTGAAGGCGATGCTCGTGCGGCGCAGCACGACGTCGGCGAGGTGGACGACGTGCTCGTCCTGCACCATCCACGCCAGTTCGCGCGTGGAGAGGTCGCCGCGCGCGAGCGGCGCGTCGTCGCCCTGGGCGATGAAGTCCCAGACGGCCGCGGCGCGCGTGCCGTACCGCGTGAGAAGGGCGTCGGCGCGCTCGCCCGCTCCGGCGAGGTGCGCGGAGGTCCACGCCCGGCGGTCGGCCGGCGTGCGCGGGAAGTCGCGGCCGCCGCCGATCGGGCGACCGGCCGTCTTGACGGTGCGGGTGCGGCCGAGGAGGTCGAGGACCGTGTTCGACAGCGACTCGCCGAGCGCGCGGAAGGTCGTCCACTTGCCGCCCACGAGGCTGAGGAGCGGGACGCGCCCCGAGCGGTCGATCTCGACCCGGTAGTCGCGCGAGACGAAGCCGGGTGCGGTGTCCTCGTGGCGGGGGAGCGGGCGGATGCCCGCGAAACGGTAGACGATCTGGCCGCGGTCGACGGCGATCTGGGGGAAGACGTGGTGGATGAGGTCGAAGAAGTAGTCGACCTCCTCCTCGGTGCACACCGCCGGCGTGCTCGGGTCGGCGTCGATGTCGGTCGTCCCCACGAGCACGCGGCCCTTGAGCGGGTAGATGAGCACGATGCGCCCGTCCGAGTGCTCGAAGAAGATCTCGCGCCCCTTGGTCGCCGCGAGCAGCTCGGGGTGATCGAGGACGATGTGCGAGCCCTTCGTGCCGCCCATGAAGCGCGTCTCGGTGCCGAGCGCCTCGTTCGTGAGGTCGGTCCACGGGCCCGACGCGTTCACGACGACGTCCGCCGCGATGGGGAACGTCTCGCCGGTCTCCCGGTCGCGCACGATCACGCCGTCGTCGGTGCGGCCGACCGCCTCGACGTAGTTGAGCGCCTGCGCCCCCGGGTGCGCCGCGATGCCGTCGAGCAGGACGTCGAGCGCGAGGCGCTCGGGGTCGTGCATCGACGCGTCGAAGTACGTCGCCGTGTACTTGATCCTGGGGTCGAGGGCGGGAAGCTCCTCGAGCGACCTGCGGCGGCCGAGGAAGCGGTGCCGCGGCACCATGCCGCCGTCGCGCGAGAAGGTGTCGTAGATGGTCAGGCCGATCTTGATGAGCGCGGCCCCGCGCTCCTGCGGCTTGCCCGATCGGTGCGTGAGGAAGCGCATGGGCGCCGAGAGGATGCCCGAGAAGGTCGAGTAGATCGGGATCGTCGTCTCGAGCGGCTTGACGTAGTGCGGGGCGATCTTGAGGAGTCCGTTGCGCTCCTGGACCGATTCCTGGACGAGGCGGAACTCGCCGTTCTCGAGGTAGCGGATGCCGCCGTGGATCATGTGGCTCGACGCCGAGGAGGCTCCCGAGGCGAAGTCGCCCCGCTCGACGAGCACGACATCGACGCCCTGCAGGGCGAGGTCGCGGAAGGTCGAGATGCCGTTGATGCCGCCGCCGATGATGAGGACCGTCGTGCGGCCGGTCTCGCGGACGGCCGCGACGGACGGGCGCTCGGCGGAAGGACGGGAATCGATCATCGTCGACCTCTCTTCTGTGTCGGTTCGGGTATAGCCTCGGACCCGAGGACACAAGTGCACAACTCGACTGCACATATGTGCAGCGGGGGCGCGGCGGAGAGGTGGCGGAATGGACGCGGAGAGGCCGGGAGCCCGGGACGCGAAGCTCGTGCAGGCGCTCAAGGCCGCGCAGCTCTACTACATGCAGGACCGCACGATGGAGGCGATCGCGCGCGAGCTCGGCACGTCCCGCTCGTCGGTCTCGCGCCTGCTGAGCCACGCGCGGGACATCGGGCTCGTGGACATCCGGATCAACTCGCCGCTCGAGCGCGGGGGCATGCTCGAGCAGCGGGTGAGCGAGCGGTTCCGGGTGGCCGCGCACGTCGTGCCCGTGCCCGCGAACGTGAGCGAGGTCGATCGCCTCGAGCGCGTCGCGATGACGGCCGCGCGTCTGACGGCGCAGTTCGTCGACTCGAACATGATCGTGGGCGTCGCATGGGGATCGACGCTGAGCGCCGTGAGCCGCAACCTCCCCCAGAAGGAGACCCACAACACGACCGTCGTCCAGCTCAACGGCGCGGGCAACACGCAGACGACCGGCGTCGAGTACTCGAGCGAGATCCTGCAGCGGTTCGGGCATGCGTTCGGCGCGAAGGTGCAGCAGTTCCCGGTGCCCGCGTTCTTCGACGACCCGGCCACGCGTGAGGCGATGTGGCGCGAGCGGAGCACCCGGCGGGTGCTCGACCTGCAGGCGCGCATGGATCTCGCGCTCTTCAGCCTGGGCTCGCCGTCCGCCGAGGTCCCCAGCCGGGTCTACGTCGGGGGCTACCTCGACAGGGACGACTACCGGAGCCTCTCGGAGGACCGCGTCATCGGCGACGTCGCGACGGTGTTCTTCCGGGCGGACGGCAGCTGGCGCGACGTGCGGCTCAACGCGCGCGCGACGGGCCCGACCCTCGACCGCCTGCGCCGCGTGCCGCGTCGCGTGTGCGTGGTCGCCGGCGCGCACAAGCTCGCGAGCCTGCGCGCCGCGCTCGGCGCGGGGCTGGCCACCGACGTCGTGCTCGACGAGGCCCTCGCGAACCGCCTCCTCGATGCGAGCTGAGAGCGCCCCCGGTCAGATCTCGGATCGGCCGAGACGCCAGTAGCCCATGAACGCCACGGCGCGGCGGTCGACGCCGTGCTCGCTCACGAGGTGACGCCGCAGCGTCTTGATGCCGGCCGACTCGCCCGCGAGCCACGCGTAGAGCGGAGCGCTCCGGAGCGCCGTCGCGCCCTTCCTCCTCGTCGGCACGTCCCACAGGATCTCGCTGTCGACGTCGATCTCCTCCACCTCGGAGCCGCGGCCCGGCGCGCACAGCGCGGGCGCGACATCCCGCACCGTCTGCACGAGGTGCTCGTTGCGCTGTCGGGAGCCGCGCCCTGTCACGTGCACCGCGAACCCGGGGTGGTCGGGCAGGTAGGCGGCGTCGCGATCGTCCGGCACCTCGAGGACGACCGTGCCCCGCGCGGTGCGGGGGAGCTGCTCGAGGATCACCGCGATCGCGGGCGCGGCCGTCTCGTCTCCCGCGAGCAGGACGTGCTCGACCTCGGCCGGCGGCACGAAGTCGACGCCGAGGCTCACGCCCTCGCGCTCGACCGTCGGCGCGAGGATGAGCAGCTCGTCGCCCACCTGCGCGCTCTGGATCCACGCCGAGGCAGGGCCCGAGACGTCGTGCGCGACCATGTCGACGTCGACCTCGCGGAGGTCGCCGCGCACGGCGCGCGTCGTGTAGGTCCGGAACGGAGGACGGCGATCGACCGGGAGCTCTCGCCAGGTCGTGTACCAGTCCTCGCCCGTCGGCATGTCGTCGATCGACGCCGTCGCGCTCGGGAAGACGACCTTGATGCGCTGGTCGAAGCCGGGGTCGCCGTAGCGGTGCAGCTGCTCGCCTGTGAACGTGAAGCGCCGGAAGCTGGGGGTGAGGTCGGCGATGCGCGCGACGGACACGCGGAAGAACTCCATGTCGGACACGTCAGACTCCTGTCGGGGTGGAGTGCTCGGCCGTGAGCGCGGCGGGGAGCACGTGGTGGCGGCCGCGGGGGAGCACGAGGGGCGTGCCCGAGACCGGGTCGGTGATGACGAGCGCGTCGAGGTCGAACACGTCGGAGATGAGCTCGCTCGTGACGACGTCGCCGGGTGCGCCCGAGGCGATGAGCCGTCCGGCGCGGAGCGCGAAGAGGTGGTCGGCGTACCGGGCCGCGAGGTTGATGTCGTGGAGCACCATGACGATGGTCGTCCCGCGGCGCCGGTTGAGGTCGGTGAGCAGATCGAGCACCTCGATCTGGTGCGTGACGTCGAGGAAGGTCGTGGGCTCGTCGAGGAGGAGGATGCCCGTCTCCTGTGCGAGGGCCATGGCGATCCACACGCGCTGGCGCTGGCCGCCCGACAGCTCGTCGACCGACCGGTCGGCGAGATCGGCGATGCCGGTCGCCTCGAGCGCCTCGGCGACCGCGCGCTCGTCCTCGGCGGTCCACGAGCGGAAGAGCTTCTGGTGCGGATGGCGGCCGCGTCCGACGAGGTCGGCGACGGCGATGCCCTCGGGCGCGATCGGCTGCTGGGGCAGGAGCCCCAGCGTGCGCGCGAGCTGCTTGGTGGGGACCTCGTCGATGCGGCGCCCGTCGAGGACGACGCCGCCGCTGCGCGCGGGGATCAGCCGGGAGATGGTCTTGAGCAGCGTCGACTTGCCGCACGCGTTGGCGCCCACGATGACGCTGATGCGCCCGGCGGGGACGACGAGGTCGACGCCGTCGACGATCGTGCGGCCGCCGTAGCCGGCGACGAGGGACTGTGCTTCGAGGGTGTGCTGCACCGTCATGAGGAACCTCCGAGGCGGCTCGTGCGGACGAGGAGGAAGAGCAGATAGGGGGCGCCGAGGATGCCCGTGATCACGCCGACGGGGAACTTCGTGTCGAACGCGAACTGGCCGAGGAGGTCGGCGCCGAGGACGAGGCAGCCGCCCACGAGGGCCGCCGGCACGGCGAGTGAGGCGCCGGGGCCGACGATGCGCGCGGCGATCGGCCCGGCCAGGAACGCGACGAACGCGATGGGCCCCGTGGTGGCGGTGGCGAAGCACGCGAGCGCGACGGCGGCGAGCACGAGCAGGATGCGCGCGCGGTCGACGCGCACGCCGAGCGCGGTGGCCGAGGCGTCGCCGAGCTCGAGCGCGCGCAGGTCCCGCGAGAGGAGCAGCACGAGGGGCAGGAGGGTCGCGACCGCGACGGCGAGCGGCACGACGTCGTCCATCTTGACGCCGTTGAGACTGCCGGTGAGCCAGCGCATCGCGACCGGGACATCCCATTCCGCCGCGCGCGAGATGACGAACGCCACGACCGAGTCGAGCATCGCGCCGATGCCGATCCCGATGAGGATCAGCCGGCCGCCGGTCGACTCCCCGCCCCTGGCCGTCGCGTAGATGACGGCGGCTGTGCCGACTCCCACGACGAGCGAGAGGAGCATCGTCGCGCCGGCCGACCAGTGCAGGACGACGAGGGCGACCACCGCGGCGGCGCTCGCTCCCGACGTGATGCCGATCACGTCGGGGCTCGCGAGCGGATTGCGCAGCATGGTCTGGAAGGTCGAGCCGGCCAGGCCGAACGCGAGCCCCGCGAGCGCCCCGGCGATGGCCCGCGGGACGCGCAGCGTGCCGACCGTGAACGACGCGCCGGGGACATCCGCGCCGAGGATCACGGCGAGGACGTCGCCCACGGGGTAGATCGTGCGGCCGAGCATGAGCATCGCGCCGAACAGGGCGACGAGCAGCACCGCGAGCACGGCGACGGCGATCGCGCGGCGCCGTGAGCGGCGCCGGCGGCCGGCGCGCAGCGGCTCGACGACGTCGGGCGTCGCGGGCGCGGGAGCGAGGACGGTCATGGCGGGCTTTCGGTCAGAGGGCCTTCATGCGCGTGCGCCGCGCGATGAGGACGAGGACGGGGGCGCCGAGGAAGGCGGTGACGATGCCGGCCTCGACCTCGCCCGGCGAGCCGATCACCCGGCCGATCGTGTCGGCGAGGGTGAGGAGGACGGCGCCGCCGACGGCGGAGAGGGGGAGAAGCCACCGCTGGTCGGGGCCCGACAGGAGACGCACGACGTGCGGCACCATGAGGCCCACGAAGGCGATGGGCCCTGCGATGGCCGTGACGCCCGCGCACAGGACGACGCCGGCCGCGGCGGCGATGGCCCGGGTGCGCCCGACGCGGACGCCGAGCCCGACCGCCACGTCGTCGCCGAGGGCGAGCGCGTTGAGTGCGGGCGAGGCGAGGAGGGCGACGAGCGCGGCCGCGGCCAGCAGCGGCACGATCACGGCCATCGTGTCCCAGCTCGCGCCGCCCACGCCGCCGACCTGCCAGAAGCGGAACTCGTTCATCGCCTGCGCGCGCGGCAGCAGCACGGCGCTCACGAGCGAGGACAGCGCGGCGGTCGTCGCCGCGCCGGCGAGCGCGAGCTTGATGGGCGTCGCTCCGCCGGGCCCGATCGAGCCGATCACGTAGACGAACGCCGCGGCCAGGCTCGCACCCGCGAGGGCGAGGCCGAGGTACGCCCACGTCGACGAGATGCCGAGGAAGGCGATGCCGCACACCACGAACAGCGAGGCGCCGGTGTTGACGCCGAGGATGCCCGGATCCGCGATGGGATTGCGCGTGACCGCCTGCATGAGCGCGCCGGAGAGCGCGAGAGCGGCCCCCGCGACGAGCGCGAGCACGGTCCGGGGGATGCGCTCCTGCACGGCGATCGCGCCGAGCTGCTGCGCGACCTCCCCCCGCGTCCAGGCCGCGAGGCCCTCGAGGATCTCCGGAAGGGCGACCGTCCGCGAGCCGAACGCGAGCGAGAGGACGGCGGCGACGGCGATCGCGAGGACGCCGCCGATGACGAGGGCGACGCGCCGCACCGCCTCCGGCTTCGAGACGGAGGCGGTGCGGTGCTCCGCGAGCGTCACTCGGCCTTCGCCGCCGCGTCGCTCAGCAGCCCGACGTACTCGTCGAGCATCCACGGGATGGACAGGGCGGTCGGCGAGACCGCGCTGGAGAGGGCGTCGCCCATGCCGACGGCGACGACCGCGCCGTTCTGGACCGCGGGGATCGTGCTCCACAGCGGGTCGGCCTGGAGGGCCGGGAGGAGGTCGTCGCCGCCGTACGCGACGATCACGTCGACGTCGGAGAGCCGGTCGACGTTCTCGGCGCTGAAGTCGGCGTAGAACGACCCGTCGGCTCCGGCCTCCTCGACGATGGTCGGCGTGTCGAAGCCGAGGTCGCCGAGGAACGCGGCGCGCGTGTCGCCCGCGGCGTACACGGAGCCGGTGGAGAGGTCGGCCGCGCTGAGCGACAGGAATGCGGCCGTCTTGCCCGCGAAGCCCGCGTCCGCGGTCGCCTCGGCGATCTGCTCGTCGATGTCGGCGATGAGGGCCTCGGCCTCGTCGGCGAGCCCGAGGGCCGCGCCGTCGAGGCGGATCGTCTCGCGCCACGGCGTGTACCAGGGCACGTCCGGGTACGCGACGACCGGCGCGATCTCGCTGAGCGTCGCGTAGTCGTCCTCGGTGATCCCGGAGTGAGCGGCCAGGATCACGTCGGGCGCGGTGTCGGCGATCGCCTCGAAGTCGATGCCGGCGGACGTGTCGAAGATCACCGGCTCGTCGGCGCCGAGCTCCTCGTACGCGTCGAGCGACCACTCGTAGAGGCCGAGCCCGTCGCTCTGGTCGAACGACCAGGTCTGGTCGTCGGCGCCCACAGGGGCCACACCGAGGGCGAGGGCCGCGTCGTGGTTGCCCCATCCGATCGCGGCGACGCGCTCGGGCGCGCTCTCGATCGTCGTCGTGCCGAGCGCGTGCTCGATCTCGACCGGGAAGGAGTCCTCGGCCGGCGAACCCGCGTCCGCGTCGGGGTCGGTGGTCGCGGAGGAGGAGGCGCAGGCCGTCAGGGCGGCGGCGGCGGTGAGGGTCGCGGCGAGCGCGACAGCACGTGTGGAACGCACAGGGGTGCCTTTCATCGTGAGGCCGGAGCCTCGGCGTCGGGTACTGAGCTTAGGCTACCCTAATGCACCCGCCGCCCGTGCATCACCCCCGCGGGGTGGGAGGGAGCGCGCGCCCCTGTGCGAACTCCGCCATGAGGTGCGCGACGACGGCGCGCAGGTCTCCGCCCGTCGCATCGGCGACCGCGGCCTGCCGTGCGTAGCTCGCTCCGCCCTCGAGCATGTCGCCGATGCCCGCGAGCTCGGCCGCGCATCCGAGCTGCTCCGCGATGGGGAGCAGATCATCGAGCGCCTCCGCGAGATGGTCCCGCACCGGCCGCTGCGCGCCCGACCGATCCACGACGACATCGGCGTCGAGTCCGTACCGCGCGGCCCGCCACTTGTTCTCGCGCACGTACCAGGGCTGCAGGACGAGAGGGGTCCGCCCGGAGTCGAGTGCGCGCGAGAAGGCCTCCACGAGCGTCTGGGTGAAGGCGGCGACCGCGGCGAGCTCGGCGGCCGTCGACATCCCATCGCACACCCTCACCTCGACCGTGCCCCAGCGCGGCGCCGGGCGGATGTCCCAGCGGACCTCGGTCTCGTCGGCCATGACCCCCGCTCGCGTCATGTCGTCGACGTACCCCTCGAAGTCCGACCACGCGTCCAGCTGCCAGGGGAGCCCCGCGGTCGGCAGCTGCTGGAAGACGAGGGCGCGGTTCGAGGCGTACCCCGTGCGCTCGCCCGCCCAGAACGGGCTCGACGCGGAGAGGGCCTGGAAATGCGGGAGGAACGTCGTGAGCGCGCCGACGATCGGCATGACCTTGGCGACGTCCTCCACGCCGACGTGCACGTGCACGCCCCAGATCATCATGTTGCGCCCCCACCACTGCGTGCGCTCGATGAGGGAGTGATATCGCGTCTTGTCGGTGACGGTCTGGTCGTACCACTGCGCGAACGGATGGCTCCCCGCCGACAGCAGCGCCACGCCGAGCGGGTCGGCGTGGGCGCGGACGACGTCGACGGCGGCGGAGATGTCGTCGAGGGCCTCGGCGACCGTCGTGCCCACGCCGCTGGTCACCTCGACCGTGTTGGTCAGGAGCTCGCCGGTGACCGTGAAGCGCTCGCGCTCGGTCGCCGCGGCGAGCGCGTCGACGATCTCGGGCCCGCGCCCGACGAGCTCGCCGCTGTCGCGATCGGCGAGCATGAGCTCCCACTCGACGCCCACGGACGAGCGGGCGGAGCGGGCGAAGCGCAGCGTCATGCGCTCAGCCTCGCACAGACGACTCGCGTGGCGGATGGTTCGCGCCTCGGTGCGTCATCTGGCAGAATGGAGGGTCGGACCAGCTGCTCGACCCTCTATCCAGCAGCCGGACCACCCTCAGAGCTTCCGCCGGCGTGCACCCCACGCGCAGGGCGACGTTCGATCCCTCTTCACCACACAGGAGAATCGTGGCTGTCAAGATCCGTCTCAAGCGCCTGGGCAAGATCCGTGCGCCCTACTACCGCATCGTCGTCGCCGACTCGCGCACCAAGCGCGATGGTCGCGTGATCGAGGAGATCGGCAAGTACCACCCGACCGAGGAGCCCTCGTTCATCGAGGTCGACTCGGAGCGTGCGCAGTACTGGCTCTCCGTGGGCGCTCAGCCCACCGAGCAGGTCCGCGCCATCCTCAAGATCACGGGCGACTGGGGCACGTTCAAGGGCGACAAGGACGCCAAGAGCACGCTGAAGACCGCCGAGGAGAAGGCCGCGTACGCGCCCGACTCGTCGAAGAAGTCGGTCGTCAAGCCGCAGGCGCCGAAGAAGGCGGAGGAGCCCGCCGAGGCTCCCGCCGCCGAGGCCGACGCCGAGTCGGCAGAGTAGTCGTCGTGCTGGCTGCCGCGCTCGAGCACGTCGTCAAGGGGATCGTGGATCACCCGGACGACGTGAGGATCGTCGCCTCGTCGTCGTCGCGGGGGGATGTGCTCGAAGTGCACGTCCACGCGGATGACCGGGGGCGCGTCATCGGGCGCGGCGGCCGCACGGCCAAGGCTCTTCGCACCGTGATCTCGGCGCTCGCCGACGGACGGCGCGTGCGCGTCGACGTGGCGGACGACTGATGGCCGACCGGTCCGGCTCCGCGAAGAACCAGCTGCGCGTCGGGCGCATCCTCAAGGCCCACGGCCTCAAGGGCGCCCTCAAGCTCGAGCTGTACACCGACGACCCCGACGGACGATTCGTCCCGGGAGCCTCGTTCGCCCTCCAGGTGCCCGAGCAGTCGAAGTGGCACGGCCGCTCCGTCACGGTCCGCGAGTTCCGCTGGATGAACTCCGCCCCCGTCGTGTTCTTCGAGGGCGTCGACGACCGCGACGAGGCGGAGAGCCTCGTCCGCGCCATCCTCTGGATCGACCAGGACGACGACGCCGAGCAGCCCGAGCCGGACGCGTGGTACGACCACCAGCTCGTGGGCCTCGACGTCGTCCGCGACGGCGTCTCGGTCGGCCGCGTGGCGCGCGTCGACCACCTCCCCGCACAGGATCTCCTCATCGTGAAGTCCGGCGAGCGCGAGGTGATGGTCCCGTTCGTCTCGGCCATCGTCCCCGAGGTCGACATCGCCGCGGGGCGCATCGCGATCACGCCGCCCGCGGGGCTCTTCGAGGACCTCGCCGACGACGACGCCTCGACGGAGAGCGCGCCCGCGTCGGAGTGACCTGAGGCGCGCCGCGCGCGGCGCCTCACAATCGGCCTGCGCCGCCCGTGCGGCGAACGTCACGACGGGGAAACGGCGCGGGAAAGGGAGCGGAACCTCCCTCGCGCATCATCGGTGCATGCCCTCACGCACCGTCTGCTCCTACTGCGGCGTGGGCTGCGGCATCGTCGTCGAGACGCGGCCCGACGCGTCGGGCCGCGCGGCGGTCGCGACCGCGTCGGGCGACCGCGCGCACCCGACGAACCGCGGCCGCCTCTGCACGAAGGGCGCCACGCACGCCGAGCTGATGGCGGCGCCCGGGCGCATGACGACGGCCCTGCTGCGGCCCTCGCGCGGCGCCGACGCGGTGCCCGTGCCACGGGACACCGCGATCGAGGAGGCGGGACGACGCCTGCGCGCGATCATCGACGAGCACGGCCCCGACGCCGTCGCGGTCTACGTCTCGGGCCAGATGTCGATGGAGGCGCAGTACCTCTCCAACAAGCTCGTCAAGGGGTGGATCCGCGGGATCCACATCGAGTCGAACTCGCGGCTGTGCATGGCCTCTGCCGGGACCGGCTACAAGCAGTCCCTCGGCGCGGACGGGCCTCCCGGCTCGTACGAGGACATCGACCGCGCCGACCTCTTCCTCGTGATCGGATCGAACACGGCCGACTGCCATCCGATCCTCTTCCTCCGGATGGCCGACCGCCTGAAGGCGGGCGCGCGCCTCATCGTCGTCGACCCGCGCCGCACGGCCACCGCCGACCGGGCCGACCTGTTCCTCCAGATCGCGCCGGGGACCGACCTGGCCCTGCTCAACGGCCTGCTGCACCTGCTCGTCGCGGAGGGCGCGATCGACGAGCGGTTCATCGCCGAGCACACCGAGGGGTGGGACGCGATGGCGCCCCTCCTGGCCGACTACCCGCCCGACGCGGTGGCGCGCATCACGGGCCTCGCCGAGGAGGACATCCGCACGGCCGCCCGCTGGATCGCGGAGGCGGGCGAGTGGATGACGCTCTGGACGATGGGGCTCAACCAGTCGACGCACGGCACGTGGAGCACGAACGCCATCTGCAACCTCCACCTCGCCACGGGCGCGATCTGCCGTCCCGGCAGCGGCCCGTTCTCCCTCACGGGCCAGCCGAACGCCATGGGCGGGCGCGAGATGGGCTACATGGGGCCGGGTCTCCCCGGACAGCGTGCGGTCTTCAGCGCAGAGGACCGCGCGTTCGCGGAGGGGATCTGGGGGCTCGAGGCGGGCGCGATCCGCGCGGAGTCGGGCACGGGCACGATCGACATGTACCGCGACATGGCGGATGGCCGGATCAAGGCCGCGTGGATCATCTGCACGAATCCGGTCGCCTCCGTCGCGAACCGCGACACGGTCATCCGCGCACTCGGGGCCGCCGAGCTCGTGATCGTGCAGGACGTGTTCGCGCAGACCGCGACCGCCGCGTACGCCGACATCCTCCTGCCTGCGACGCTGTGGGTCGAGTCGGAGGGCGTGACGGTGAACTCCGACCGGACGCTGACGCTCGTCCAGGCGGTCGCGGACGCGCCGGGCGATGCCCGGCCCGACTGGCAGACGATCTGCGACGTCGCACGCGCGATGGGGTACGAGCGGGGGTTCGCGTTCGCGTCGGCGGAAGAGGTCTTCGACGAGATCCGGCGGTTCTGGAACCCGCAGACGGGGTGGGATGTGCGCGGCATCGACTACGCGCGACTCCGCGGCGGGCCCGTGCAGTGGCCGTGCCCTCCCGAGGACGCCGCCGACCGACACCCGATCCGCTACCTGAACGACGGCGTGAGCCAGCGCCCGCACACGGCGTCCGACGGCACCACGCCGCGTCTGGCTTTCCCGACGCCGTCGCGGCGCGCGCAGTTCCTGCCGCGGCCGCATGTCGCGCCCGCCGAGATGCCCGACGACGCGTTCCCCTTCGTGCTCAACACCGGACGCCTCCAGCACCAGTGGCACACGATGACGAAGACCGGGCGGATCGCGAAGCTGAACCGGCTGAATCCGGGCCCGTTCGTGGAGATCCACCCCGCGGATGCCGAGGAGCTCGGAATCGGCGACGGCGACGAGCTCGAGGTCGCGTCACGGCGCGGGCGCTTCGTCGCGCCCGCGGTCGTCACCGACCGCGTGCGCCCCGGCGGCCTGTTCGCGCCGTTCCACTGGAACGACGAGCACGGTGAAGACCGCACCGTGAACGCCGTGACGAGCGACGCGGTCGACGCCGACTCCCGCCAGCCCGAGTTCAAGATCGCCGCGGTGTCGGTGCGCCGGATCGCGCCGGCCGCGTCCGCCGCTCCCGCTGCGCCGGAGGCGACCGCGGCGCCGGGCCTGCCGGCCTTCGCGGTCGCGGCGCCCGAGCCAGCGCCCGCCGAGCAGGTCTACCTCGCCGGCTTCCTCTCGGGGCTGGCCTCGACCCCGCCGCCGGCCGGGCTCGTGCCGGTGCTGCCCGCGACGGCTCCGCTCTCCGACGACGTGCGCGCATGGTTCGACGGGGTGCTCGCGGGCGTCTACTCGCGCGTCCCGGCGGCGCGCGCCGAGCCGACGGGACCCGAGGTGACCGTGCTGTGGGCGTCGCAGACGGGCAACGCCGAGGAGTTCGCGCACGCGTGCGTCGCGGCCGTCGCCGAGCGCGGCATGCGCGGGCGGCTCGTCGGGATGGACGCGTTCCGCGCCGCGGACCTGGCCGATGTCGAGCGCCTCCTCGTCGTGACCTCGACCTTCGGCACCGGGGGGCCGCCGGACAACGGCTCCGCCTTCTGGGATGAGCTGCGCGGAGAGGACGCGCCCCGGCTGGACGGCCTGCCGTACGCCGTGCTCGCGATGGGCGACTCGACCTACGACGACTTCTGCGGGCACGGGCGCAGCATCGACCAGCGCCTGCGCGAGCTGGGCGCGGTCGCGCTCGTCGAGCGCGTGGACTGCGAGCCGTTCGACGATCTCCCCGCGGCGCAGTGGCTCGAGCGGGCGCTCTCCGCGATCGCGGGAGCCGAGGCGCCGCCGGCGGCGGCACCCGCTGCGCCCGCACCCGCTCCCGCGGCGCCGTTCACGCGACGCAACCCGCTCGGCGCGCCCCTCGCGCTCAACGTCCTGCTGAGCGGAGACGGCTCGCAGAAGGAGGTCCGGCGCATCGGGTTCGACCTCGCCGAGGCGGGCGTCTCGTACGAGGCCGGCGACGCGCTCGGCGTGGTGTGCGACAACGCCCCCGAGGTCGTCGCCGACTGGCTCGACGCCGCCGGGCTCGACCCGGCGGCGGTGGTGCACGTCGACGGGCAGGACCAGCTCTTCGAGCACGTGCTCCGCACGCGGTTCGACATCACCCGGATCGGGCCGGACCTCCTCGCCTTCGTGTCCGAGCGCAATCGCGACACGACGCTCGCCGCGCTCCTGCGCCGCGACAGCCGGCACCGCCTCGAGCAGCACCTGTGGGGCATGCACGCGGCCGACCTGCTGCGGGAGTTCCCCGTGATGGCCGCTCCCGAGGAGTGGGTCGAGGTGCTCGGGCGGCTCGCGCCGCGGCAGTACTCGATCTCGTCGAGCCCGAAGGAGGGGCACGGCCGCGTCGAGCTGACGGTGTCGGTGGTCCGCTTCCGCACGGACGACGACCGCGCGCGCGGCGGCGTGTGCTCGACCTTCCTCGCCGACCGGGCGCAGGAGGGCGCCGTGCCGATCTACCTGCAGCGCTCGGCCCACTTCCGACCCCCGGCCGACCCCGCCGCTCCCATGATCATGATCGGCCCTGGCACGGGCATCGCGCCCTTCCGGGGCTTCCTCCACGATCGACGCGCCGACGGGCACACGGGGCGCAACTGGCTGTTCTTCGGCGAGCAGCACGAGGCGACGGACTTCTACTACCGCGACGAGCTCGTCGGCATGCACGAGGACGGCTTCCTCACCCGGCTCGACACCGCGTTCTCGCGCGATCAGCGTCAGAAGATCTACGTGCAGGACCGCATGCGCGAGCACGGCGCCGAGCTGTGGCGCTGGCTCCAGGAGGGCGCGAGCGTCTTCGTCTGCGGCGACGCCGAGCGGATGGCCAAGGACGTCGACCACGCGCTGCTGGAGATCGCGCGGGTGCACGGCGGCCTGGGCGAGGACGACGCCCTGCAGTTCAAGAAGGAGCTGACGGCGGACCGCCGGTACGTGCGCGACGTCTACTGAGCGCGGATACGACGATGGCCCGGTCTCGAGACCGGGCCATCGTCGTATCCGCGCGGAACTCAGATGCGGTGACGCGCGAGCGACGCGCGCGGCACGGCGTACACGAGCGCCGTGATCGCGAGCAGCGCGGCATAGAGGGCGATGAAGCCCCAGAAGGCGAGCGTGTAGCCGCCCGTCGCGGCCTGCGAGGCGTTGAGCACCTGGGGGATGACGAAGCCGCCGTAGGCGCCGATCGCCGAGATGAGCCCGAGCGCCGCCGAGGCCTTGCGCTGGGTGCCGACCGAGTGCGCCTCTCCGGCCGTGGCCGCGCCGCGCGCGGCGAAGATGCTCGGGATCATCCGGTACGTCGCGCCGTTGCCGATGCCCGTCGCGAGGAACAGCACGAGGAAGCACGCGAGGAAGATCCAGAAGCTCCCGAGGGGGAGGGTGAGGATGAGCGCGAGCGTGGCGGCGATCATGAGCGCGAACGCGGCGATGGTCATCCGCGCGCCGCCGATGCGGTCGGCGAGCCGGCCGCCGTACGGGCGGGCGACCGATCCGACGAGCGCTCCGAGGAAGGCGAGCGTGAGCGACGCCGAGCCGACCTGGAAGGTCGAGAACGCGGGGAACTGATCGGCGATGAGCTTGGGGAACACGCTCGCGAAGCCGATGAACGAGCCGAACGTGCCGATGTAGAGGAGTGCCATGAGCCACAGGTGCGGCTCGCGGAGCGCGGCGGCCGCGCCCGCGACGTCGGCCTTCGCCGTCGAGAGGTTGTCCATGAAGCGCCATGCGCCCCACATCGCGACAAGGATGAGCGGAACCCACATCCATCCGGCGAGCTGGATGTTCAGCGTGCCGGCCGCGCCGAGCGTCACGACGATCGGGACGAGCAGCTGCGCGACCGACGTGCCGATGTTTCCGCCCGCGGCGTTCAGGCCGAGCGCCCAGCCCTTCTCCCGCTGGGGGAAGAAGTAGGTGATGTTCGCCATCGAGCTCGCGAAGTTGCCGCCGCCGACGCCCGCGAGCGCGGCGACGAGGAGCAGCACGCCGAACGGGGTGTCCGGGTTCTGGACGACGATCCCGAGCAGGATCGTCGGGACGAGCAGGAGCCCCGCCGACACGATCGTCCAGTTGCGGCCGCCGAAGCGCGCGACCGCGAAGGTGTACGGGAAGCGCAGCGTCGCGCCGACGAGGCTCGGCAGGGAGATGAGCCAGAACTGCTCGCCGCTCGCGAGCGCGAACCCGGCGCTCGGCAGCATCACGACGACGATGCTCCAGAGCTGCCAGACGATGAAGCCGAGGAACTCGGCGAAGATCGACCATCCGAGGTTGCGCCGCGCGATGCGCCGGCCGGTGCTCTGCCAGAACGCCGGATCCTCGGCGTCCCAGCCGTCGACCCAGCGGCCGGGGCGGACGACGAGAGACGAGGCGGATGAGGGGAGGGTGGTGCTCTCGGGGGTGGTGCTCGTTGGCGTGGCCATGGCGTCTCCTGATGAGAGGTCCGACAGCGGAAAGGGATGCGCCTCCGACGCTAGGGGGCGCATGTTTCCGCGTGCGGGGGAGGCGGTGACGGACGCATCACCGTCCCGTCACGCGCCGCGCCCGGCCGCGATGATCGTCGTGTGACATGCCGGAAACACGGCTCCGGCGCTCCTAGACTGGGGGGATGCGCATCGACATCGTCACGATCTTCCCGGCGTTCTTCGATGTGCTCGACGTCTCCCTCATCGGCAAGGCGCGCGATCGCGGGCTGCTCGACCTGCGCGTCCACGATCTGCGCGATGCGACGCACGACCGGCACCGCACGGTCGACGACACGCCGTACGGCGGCGGGGCCGGCATGGTCATGAAGCCCGAGCCGTGGGGCGAGATGCTCGACGACGTGCTCGGCGACGACGCGGTGCTCATCGTCCCGTCGCCCGCGGGGGAGCGGTTCACGCAGGCCGTCGCGCGCGAGCTCGCCGACGAGCGCCAGCTCGTCTTCGCGTGCGGGCGCTACGAGGGGATCGACCAGCGGGTCATCGACCACTACGCCGAGCGCGGTCGCGTGCGGCTCGTGAGCCTCGGCGACTACGTCCTCAACGGGGGCGAGGTCGCCGCGATGGCGATGATCGAGGCCGTCGCGCGGCTCGTGCCGGGGGTCGTCGGCAACCCGGAGAGCCTCGTGGAGGAGTCGCACGAGATCGGGCTGCTCGAGTACCCGATCTACACGAAGCCCGCCGTCTGGCGCGGCCTCGAGGTGCCGCCCGTGCTGCTGAGCGGGAACCACGGTGCGGTCGACGCCTGGCGCAGGGAGCAGAGCATCGAGCGGACGCGCCGCATCCGCCCCGACCTCCTGCCGGACGAGCTCCGCGCGGGCGAGTAGCGCCGCGAGGCGGCCCTACCGAGCCGCGCCGTCGCGCCACTCCGCGGCGAGAGCCGCGACGAGGCGCACGGCAGCCTCCGCCTCGTCGGCGGATCCGCCGCGCCGTCCTGCCGCGAGGCCCGCGAGGAAGGCGCTCACGGGCGCGGCCGGCCGCGCGACGTCGTGGGCCACATCACGCGCGAGGTCGAGGACGAGCGCGATCGAGACCTCCTCGCGCGGCAGGTCGAGCCGCTCGCACACGGCGTCGACCCAGGTGTCGAGTGCCTCCGGAGGGAGGGTCCGGTCAGTGGTCTCGGTCATGGTGCCGCCCTTCGCCGCGTGCCCGCTCCAGATCCTGCCAGGTGTCGACGTCGGCGACCACTCCCTCATGCGCGCGGACGACCGAGATCGAGAGCTCGGCGATGAGCTCGCGGAACGACGCACCGGCGACGGGGATGCGCTTGGCGCGCTCGCGCAGCGCGCGCGTGCGGTAGCGGCCCACGAGCCACTGCGGACGCCCGCTCTCGTCGGCGAGGCACACGCCGTCGCCCGGGGGCAGGAGCGCCGCCGCGTCGTCGAGCACTCGGACCGCCTCCTCGACGCGAGGGAGGTCGGTGGCGAGCACGAGCACGCTCTCGGCGTCGACATGCGGCAGCGCGGCGGCCACCGCGGCGACGGGGCCGCCGTGCTCCGGCTCCTCGCGCACCCAGAGGACGCCCTCGACTCCCGGACGCGGAGGGCCCACGACGACGACCGGGGCGCAGCCCGCGGCGGCGTCGAGCGCGCGGGCGAGGAGGGAGCGCCCATCGACGTCGAGCAGGGGCTTGTCGACGCCGCCGAGCCGGGACGCCCGCCCGCCCGCGAGGAGGATGGCCGCGGTCATGCCGCGGGCAGGAGCGCGAGCGCGTCGCGGTACCGCTCCGCCACGATGGCCGCGACGCGGCGGTCCGCGCCGAGCGGCGCGGTCACGACGTCGGCGCCGGCCTGGCGCACGAGGTTCGCGAAGAAGCCAGGCGCGAGGACGTAGCTCGCCGCGATGACGCGCGTTGCACCGGCCGCGCGGGCGGCCTCGACGGCGTCGGGGATGCGCGGATCGGCGCCCGCCGCGTACCCGATCGTCACGGGGACGGGCAGCACGCGACGCAGGCGCGCGGCGACCCCCTCGACATCGGCGACCGAAGCCGGGTTGGTCGATCCCGCCGCCGCGAGCACGACGTGATCGCCCTCGCGTCGGCCGGCCTCTGGCGCGTCGGCCTCGTCGAGTCGGGCCTCGAGGACGAGCGCGAGCAGGTCGTGGGGCCCGAGCGCCGGGGCCTTGACCACGTGCGGGAACGGCGCCACGGCGCGCGCGATGTCGACCTCGGTGTGGAACCCGGTCGAGAGGAGGAGCGGGACGACGACGGCGGGCGCGTCGGCTGCCACCCGGGCGACGACGTCGCCGACCTCGGGCTCCTCGACGTCGACGAACGCCTGCTCGACGCGCACATCCGGCAGGAGCGTGCGCACCTCGTCGACGAGCGCCCGCACGGCCTCGCGGCCCTCCTCGAAGCGGGTGCCGTGCGAGCACGCGATGAGCGTCGTCATTCCTGGTCCTCCACGTTGAGACGATAGCCGCGCTTGACCACCGTCTTGATGACATCCGGCACCCCGAGCGCCTCGCGCAGGCGCGCCACGGCCATCTCGACCGCATGCGAGTTCTGGCTCGAGCGCGGGAGGGCGTGCTGCAGCTCGGCGCGCGTGACGACCGCGCCGCGCGCGCGGAACAGCATGTCGAGCACGTCGATGCCCGTGCGCGAGAGCGGCACGAAGCGCCCCTCGATCACGGCGCCGCCGCTGCGCAGCTCGAAGCGGCCGGCGCTCGTCTGCGCGTGCGGGGCACCGCCCGCGCCGAAGTAGGCGACGACCGTGCGCACGAGGGAGCCGAGCCGACCCCGCTCGGCGACGACGGGGTGGAGCCGCGCGTCCTGCAGGGGGCCGGCCGTGATCGGTCCCACGGCGGCGAGGAGGAGCCGGCCCTGGGCTGCGCGGTCGCGGATGTCCTCGAGCGCGTGCGCCGCGGAGGCCGCGGCGACCCACTCGGCCGCGCCCGGCGCGGACGTGAAGAGCACGGCGTCGACCTCGCCGTCGCCGGCCTGGATGACCGACCGCAGCACGACCTGGGGGTCGGGCGGCGGGCCCCATCGGTACACGGTGAGGCTCACGACGTCGGCGCCGTGGCTCTCGAACAGCTCGTCGAGGCCGTCGGCGCCCGATCCATGGTGCTGCACGGCGATCCTGCGCCCCTCGACGCCCTGCGTCACGAGGTACTCGCCGAGCTCCGCGGACGTCTCGGACTCCGCGACCCAGTCCGCGGTGAAGCCCGCCTGCTGGACCGCGCCGCGCGCCTTCGGGCCGCGCGCGACGATCTGCGCGCGTGAGAGGGCGGCCGCGAGCTCGTCGGCGAGATCCGCCTCGAAGGCGGCCTCCATCCAGCCGCGGAAGCCGACTCCGGTCGTGGCGACGACGATGTCGGGCGGGTTGGCGATGAGCGCGCGCGTCGCGTCGACGAGCGCCTCGTCGTCGATGTGGGAGACGATCGTCACCGCGGGCGCCTGGCGCACCTGCGCTCCGTGGCGCTCGAGCGCGGCGGCGAGCTCGCCCGCGCGACGGTCGACGGCGATGACGACGGTGCAGCCGTCGAGGGCTGCGGAGAGGGGAGGACGTGCGGTCACGTGGTGGTGTCACCTGCCAGCTCGGGTTCGGGGAGGAGGAGGGATGCGCGCGCGACGTCTCCGATGACGATCACGGCCGGGTTGCGGACCCCCGCGGCGCGTGCATCGGCGACCGCGGCGGCAAGGGTCGTGCGTGTCGTGCGCTGCTGCGGGGTGTGCCCGCTCTCGACGATCGCCACCGGGCGGTCCTCCGGCACGCCGTGCGCGAGCGCCGCCGCGACGATGCGCGGGAGCGCCGCGACGCCCATGAGGAAGACCGTCGTGACAGCGGCATCGGAGAGCGCGGCGAGCGTCGTGTCGGCGATCTCGCCCTGGCCGTTCACGATGTGCACGGACGCGGCGGTTCCGCGGTGCGTGACCGGGATGCCCGCCGCCTGCGGCACGGAGACGGCGCTCGTCGGCCCGGGGACCACCTCGACCGGCACGCCGGCCGCGAGGCAGGCGGCGAGCTCCTCGCCGCCGCGGCCGAAGACGAACGGGTCGCCGCCCTTCAGCCGGACCACGCGGCGCCCTGCCTGCGCATGCGCCACGAGGAGCCGGTTGATCTCGTCCTGCGGCACGGGATGGTGGCCGGGGCGCTTCCCCACATCGATGACGAGCACGTCGGGGTCGAGCTCGGGCAGCAGCGCATCCGCCGGGCCGAGCCGGTCGGCGACGACGACGTCGGCCTCGGCGAGGAGCCGCCGCGCCCGCACGGTCATGAGGTCGACGGGGCCCGGGCCCCCTCCGACGAGGTCGACGCGGCCGGCCGCGCCGCCGCGGCGTCGGCGCAGCGGGAGGCGTCCCGAGACGAGGAGCCGCTCGATCGCGTCGCGGAGGCGCGCCGCGCGACCCGGGTCGACCCCGGCGTCGGACATCACGCCGACGACCACGTCGCCCGAGCGCGTGTCGGCGGCGATCCGCGCGGTGCCGTGCGCGCCATCCGATGCGTTGACGCACAGGACGCGCTGCGCCTCGCAGAGCGCGGCCACGCGCAGGTCGACCTGCAGGTCGCCCGTCGCCGTGTGCACGAGCCACGCTCCGTCGAGGTCCTCGCGGCGGAACCGCCGCGGCGCCCAGGGCACGCCGTGAGCCTCCACGAGGTCGCGGACCGCGGGCGAGAGGTCGGGGGCGACGACACGCGGCAGGGCGCCATCGTCGAGGAAGCGCTGGAGCCGCCGCGCCGTGACCGCGCCGCCGCCGACGAGGAGCACGTCGCGACCGGACAGCGAGACGCCGAGCATCGTGGTCATCGGCTCACTCCCATCGGATGTAGACGTCGTCGCCCTGCTGCGACACGGGCCAGACCCGCAGCGAGCGGGGATCCTTGCCCTGCGTGTCGAGGCACGCCCCCGTCCGGAGGTCGAACACCTGCTTGTACATCGGGGACGCGACGGTGGGGGTGTCCTGCCCCGACTCGACGTCCTGTCCGGTCTCGACGAAACGCCTTGTGCCGACGATACCGCGAGACATGACGTGCGCGTCGCTGTACGGGTCCAGGTTCGACACGGCGTGGATGGCGCCGCCGGGCAGGAGGAACAGGGCGATCTGCGTGTCGCCGATGAGCGCGGCGCGGCCGCGCTCGACCTCGAGGTCGGAGACGGCGCACACGCGCACCCAGGAGCGGGCGACGGGGGCCGTCGCGGGATCGGTCTGCGTGAGCGTCATCGACGCACCTCCAGGGTCGTGCCGGCGATGAGGACGCCGCCGGCGGCGCGCTCCTCGGGGCTGGCGGGGCGGATCTGACCGCGTTCCGGCACGAACGCGATCGAGGGATCGGGGGTGTCGGGGGCGTTCACGAAGGACTGGAAACGCTTGAGCTTCTCGGGGTCGCGGAGCGTGGCCGCCCACTCGTCCTCGTAGTTGTCGATGTGCGCCGCCATCGCCGCGTCGAGGTCGGCGCAGATGCCGAGGCTGTCCTCGAAGATGACCTCCCGGAGGCCCTCGATGCCGCCCTCGAGCTCCTCGAACCACGGCGCCGTGCGCTGCAGCCGGTCGGCCGTGCGGATGTAGTACATGAAGAAGCGGTCGATGGCCGTGAGCAGCTCGGCGTCGCTGAGGCCCTCGGCGAGGAGCTGCGCGTGGCGCGGGGTGAAGCCGCCGTTGCCGCCCACGTACATGTTCCATCCCGTCTCGGTCGCGATCACGCCGACGTCCTTGCCACGGGCCTCTGCGCACTCGCGCGCGCATCCCGAGACGCCGAGCTTGAGCTTGTGCGGGGCGCGCAGGCCGCGGTAGCGCAGCTCGAGCTGCACCGCCATGCCGACCGAGTCGAGGACGCCGTACCGGCACCAGGTCGATCCGACGCACGACTTCACGGTGCGCAGCGACTTGCCGTAGGCGTGGCCCGACTCGAACCCGGCGTCGATCAGCCGTGCCCAGATGGCGGGCAGCTGCTCGAGCCGCGCGCCGAACATGTCCACGCGCTGCCCGCCCGTGATCTTCGTGTACAGGCCGAAGTCGCGCGCGATCTCTCCGACCGCGATGAGGCCCTCCGGCGTGACCTCGCCGCCGGGCATCCGCGGGACGACCGAGTAGGTGCCGTCCTTCTGCATGTTGGCCATGACGTGGTCGTTCGTGTCCTGCAGCGTCGCGTTCTCGCCGTCGAGCACGTGGCGGCCGACGAGGACGGACAGGATGCTCGCGAGAGCGGGCTTGCAGATATCGCAGCCGCGCCCCCGCCCGAAGCGCTCGATGACGGCGGAGAACGTGTCGAGACCCGAGACGCGGACGGCGTCGAAGAGCTGCCGCCGGGACATGTCGAAGTGCTCGCAGAGCGCGTTCGAGACGGTCTGCCCCATCTTCGCGAGCTCCTGGCCGACGATCTTCTTGACCGTGGTGAGACACGAGCCGCACGTGGCCCCCGCCTTCGTGCACGCCTTCACCTCGCCAGCGTCGGTGCAGCCGTCGTCGTGCACGGCCGAGCGGATGCGCCCCGCCGTGACGCTCGAGCACGAGCAGATGATCGCCTCGTCCGGGAGGTCGCCACCGGGCGCCTCGACGCCGCCCTCGGGCATGAGGTAGGCGACGGGGTCGGCGCCCAGCGCGCTGCCCAGAAGCGGGCGCAGCGAGCCGTATGCCGACGCGTCGCCGACGAGGATGCCGCCGAGCAGGGTCTTGGCGTCGTCCGACAGCACGAGCTTCTTGTACACGCCGGCCACCGGGTCGGCGTAGCTGACGTCGAGAGCGCCCGGCGTGCGCGCGAACGCGTCGCCGAAGCTCGCGACGTCGACGCCCGAGAGCTTGAGCTTGGTGGAGTCGTCGAAGCCAGGGAAGGTCGCGTCGCCGCCCAGCAGCCGCGTCGCCGCGACCTCGGCCATGGCGTACCCGGGTGCGACGAGGCCGATGCACTGGCCGTCGAAGCTCGCGACCTCGCCGATCGCGAGGATCGACGGGTCGGCCGTGCGGCAGCGGTCGTCGATGACGACCCCGCCGCGCGGGTCCGCGGGGAGCCCGGCGGCACGGGCGAGCTCGTCGCGCGGGCGGACGCCCACCGTGAACACGACGATGTCGGCGCCGACGTAGGAGCCGTCCTGGAACTCGAGCCCCGCGACGTTGCCCGAGCGGTCGGGGTCGAGGCGGGTTGTGCGGGCCTGGGTCAGCACCTCGATCCCGCGCGCCTCGATGAGGCGCCGCAGCGCGTTGCCGCCGGCGAGATCGAGCTGGGCCGACATGAGGCGGTCGGACGACTGCACGACCGTGCAGGCGACCTCGAGGCCCTGGAGCGCTCCTGCCGCCTCGAGCCCGAGGAGCCCGCCGCCGATCACCTTGCCGACGAGCGGCCTGCCCAGCTGCGCCGACCGCGCGGCGACGAAGTCGCGCATGCGCTGCACGTCGTCGATCGTCCGGTAGACGAAGCAGCCGGGGAGATCGGAGCCGTCGACGGCGACCTTCGCGGCGTAGGAGCCCGTCGCGAGGACGAGCGTGTCATAGGGGATGTCGCGGCGCGCGGCGGTCGTGACGGTGCGCTCCGCGCGGTTGATGCGGATGACCGGCTCTCCGGGGAGGAGCTCGACCCGATCGTCGTCGAAGACGCCGGGGTCGAGGGTCAGGTCGTCGGGGGTGGCTCCCGAGAAGAACGACGTGAGGCCGACCCGGTCGTAGGGCAGCCGGCGCTCCTCTCCGAGCACGGTCACGTGCCAGGGGTCCGTCGTGCGGCTGAGGAGGCTCTCGACGAAGCGATGCGCCACCATCCCGGCGCCGACGACGACGATGCGAGAGGGGAGGGGGTCCACGGCGGTCATGGCGGCTCCTGCGTTCGAGGGTCACTTCGAGGTCGTGACACGAACGTAGGAGTGCGGTGTTTCCCGTCTGCGCGGCCCGGGGTTTCCCCGAGCGAACGTTTCGCTCACAACCGCCTGAGCGGCGGATGTGAGGACGGCGTCAGAGGTGCGAGCGGTCCGTCAGGACGATCGGGCCGTCCTCCGTGATCGCGATGGTGTGCTCGCTGTGCGCGCCGCGCGAGCCGTCCGCGCTGCGCAGCGTCCAGCCATCCGGGTCGGTGACGAGCTCGTCGGTGCTCTGCAGGAACCACGGCTCGATCGCGATGACGAGACCCGGCTTGAGCGGGAAGCCGCGCCCGGGGCGGCCGTCGTTCGGGATGTGCGGGTCGCCGTGCATGATGCGGCCCACGCCGTGGCCGCCGAAGTCGGTGTTGATCGAGAGGCCGTCGGCACGCGCGATCTGCGAGATGGCCGCGGAGATGTCGCCCACGCGATTGCCCACCGTCGCGGCGGCGATCGCCGCGTCGAGCGCGCGCTCGGTCGTGTCGATGAGGGCGAGGTCCTCGTCGCGCGGGGTGCCGACGACGAACGAGACAGCGGAGTCGGCGACCCAGCCGTCGATCGAGACCGCGAAGTCGAGCGTGACGAGGTCGCCGTCGCGCAGCGCGTAGTCGTGCGGGAGCCCGTGGAGGACCGCGTCGTTGATCGACGTGCAGATGACCTTGCCGAACGGGCTCGCGCCGAACGACGGGTGGTAGTCGATGTAGCACGACTCGGCCCCTGCCCGGCGGATGAGCTCGTGCGCGCGACGGTCGATCGCGAGGAGGTTCGTGCCGACCTTCGTCTCCTCGCGGAGGGTCGCGAGGGTCTCCGCGACGAACCGGCCAGCCGGCCGCATCTGCTCGATCTCGGCCGGGGTGCGCAGTTCGATCATGGGTGTGTCCTCTCGCTCGAACCTCCATTCTCCCCGATGCGCGGCGAGGGGCGGCACCCGCGGATCGTGGCGCGGGTCCTGGTGTGAGACAATGGGATGTCGTGCTGTGACGACCGCGCCCGTCGGCGCGGGCCGTTTCGCGCTCTGCCGCAGGGGAGCCGAGGGTCCACGGGATCCCACATGCACGTGCGATACCCCATTTTCGAAGGCGGTCGACCTGAGGCGGCCGCAGGAAGAGAACCGTCATGCACATTCTCGACGCCGTCGATGCGGCTTCGCTCCGCTCCGACGTCCCCGCGTTCGGCCCCGGTGACACCGTCAAGGTGCACGTGAACATCGTCGAGGGCAGCCGCTCGCGCATCCAGGTGTTCCAGGGCGTCGTCATCCGCCGTCAGGGCTCGGGCGTGCGCGAGACCTTCACGGTCCGCAAGATCAGCTTCCAGGTCGGCGTGGAGCGCACGTTCCCCGTGCACTCGCCGGTCATCGACCACATCGAGGTCGTCACGCGCGGTGACGTGCGTCGCGCGAAGCTGTACTACCTGCGCGAGCTGCGCGGCAAGAAGGCGAAGATCAAGGAGAAGCGCGAGAACGCCTGATCTCACGCGATCCGAGCAGACACCCCGTGCCCCGCGGCACGGGGTGTCTGCGTTCATGTGAGATTCTGGAGGAACGCCCCCGTCACCTCGGCGGCGCGGACGCGAAGGACCCCATGACGAGCGACACCACGACCGCCGAGCAGCCGGAGCAGCGCGGACGGGGCATCCTCATGTTCCTGCGCGACATCGCCGTCATCGTGGTGGTCGCGCTGGTGGTGTCGTTCCTCATCAAGACGTTCATCGTCCGGTCGTTCTTCATCCCGTCGGCGTCGATGGAGGACACCCTCCAGATCGACGACCGCATCCTCGTGGACGAGCTCACGCCGCTGTGGACGGGCTACGAGCGCGGGGACATCGTCGTGTTCGAGGATCCGGGCGGCTGGCTCGATCCGCAGCCGAAGGCGCCCGAGCAGTCGCCGTTCATGGAGGCCGTCGACGCGCTCCTGACCCTCGTGGGGCTGTCGGCCGGCGATTCGGACGACCACCTCGTGAAGCGCATCATCGGGCTGCCGGGCGATCACGTCGAGTGCTGCAACGCGCTGGGGCAGATCACCGTCAACGGGGTGCCGGTCGACGAGCTCGGCTACCTCAAGCTGCCCGAGGGCGACACCCAGGCCTCGAACGACCCGTTCGACGTCGTCGTGCCGGAGGGTGCCCTGTGGGTGCTCGGCGACAACCGCGACAACTCGCGCGATGCGCGCTTCCACACGGACCAGCCCGGCGGCGGGTTCGTGCCGATCGACAACGTCGTGGGCCGGGTGTTCCTCCTCACCTGGCCGCTCGACCGCTTCGGGACGGTCGACGGGCACCACGAGGTGTTCCGGGGCATCCCCGACCGCGAGGACGAGGCCGAGGAGGAGAAGGCGAGCGCCGCGGGATGACCGTCGTCGCGCCGACCATCGCGCACGAGCGGGCGCTCCTCGCGGAGGCGCCGCTCGTCTTCGCGCTCGACGAGGTCGGGCGCGGCGCCCTCGCCGGGCCCGTGACCATCGGGGCATCCGTCGTGGACGCGGAGGCCGTCGCCTGCACCGTTCCTGAGGGGCTGCGCGACTCGAAGCTCGTCCCCGCCGGACGCCGCGCGGACGTCGCCGACCGCGCGGCCGCGTGGGTCAGGGCCAGCGCGCTCGGCTGGGCGACGGCCGCGGAGGTCGACGAGATCGGGATCATCCGCGCCCTGGGCTTCGCGGCCGTCCGCGCGCTCGCGTCGCTCGAGGAGCAGGGCTACGCGCCCGCGGCCGGGGTCGTGCTCCTCGACGGCAACCACGACTACATCTCGCCCGTGCGCGGCGCGGGGCTCGACATCCGCACGGTGGTCAAGGGCGACCGCGACTGCGCGTCGCTCGCTGCGGCATCGGTCATCGCGAAGGTCGCGCGCGACGGCCTCATGACCGGACTCCACGACGAGCTCCCGGTCTACGAATGGGCCAGCAACAAGGGCTACGCGAGCGCGACGCACCGTGCCGCGATCCGCGAGCACGGTCTGAGCGCGCACCACCGCCGGTCGTGGGCGATCGCCGACGCGCCCGCCCTGTTCTGAGCCGTCCTCGAGCGGCGCGACGCGGCATCCCGGACGCCTAGGATGGGAGGACCATGGATGACGATGTCTTCGAGGATTACGACCGCGAGCTCGAGCTGGCTCTGTTCCGCGAGTACCGCGACGTGGTCTCGCAGTTCCAGTTCGTGATCGAGACCGAGCGCCGCTTCTACCTCGCGAACGAGGTCGACGTCGTCCGTCACGACACCGAGACCGACTTCTACTTCGAGATCACGATGAAGGACGTCTGGGTCTGGGACATCTACCGCTCGGATCGCTTCGTGAAGTCGGTGCGCGTGCTCACGTTCAAGGACGTGAACATCGAGGAGCTGTCGCGCCGCGACTTCGAGCTGCCCGACGAGCTCTCGCTCGACGGCAAGTAGCATCCCCGCGCGGCGACGCCGTCTGCACAGGCGCGCCCCGCGGCGCGCCGTCTCCCCACCCGGCCGTCCGCCGCCGCATCCGGTCGTCCGTCCAGGCAGTCTGCCGTCATGGCACGGAAGGACGACCTCGGTCGAGCGGGCGAGGAGCGCGCGGCGCAGTACCTCTCATCGATCGGGTACGAGATCCTCGACCGCAACTGGCGGTGCGCTGACGGGGAGATCGACATCGTCGCGTGCCGCGGCACACGGCTCGCGGTCGTCGAGGTCAAGACGCGCACGGGCACGGCCTTCGGCCATCCGCTCGAGGCCGTCGACCGGCGCAAGCTGCGTCGGCTGTGGCGGCTCGCGGCGGCGTGGACACGCGCGCACCCCGGAGCGCTGCTCGGCCGATCCCTCCGGATCGACGCGGTCGCGATCGTGGGAGCCGATCCCGGGACGGCCGTCCTCGAGCATCTCGAGGACCTCCGATGACGGTCGCGCGGACGTGGGCGGTCGCGCTCACCGGGCTCACGGGCGAGCTCGTCGAGGTGGAGGCGGACGTCACGTCGCATCAGCCGGAGATCCGGATCATCGGCCTCGCCGACCGCGCGCTCGGCGAGGCCGCGCGCCGGGTCACGAGCGCGTGCGAGAACAGCGGGCTCATGCTCCCGTACCGGCGCCTCACCGTGAACCTGTCGCCGGCGGGGCTCCCGAAGCACGGGACCGCGTTCGATCTCGCGATCGCGGTGACCGCGCTGGCGACCGACGACCGCCTGCGCCGGTCATCGGCGGCCGAGGTCGTGCATCTCGGCGAGCTGGGGCTGGACGGGCGACTGCGGCCCGTGCCGGGCATCCTGCCGGCCGTGCGCACCGCGGTCGCCGCGGGCCGCACCCGGGTCGTGGTCCCCTGGGCGAACCGGGAGGAGGCCGAGCTCGTCGCGGGCGCCGAGGTGCGCGGGGCGATCTCGCTCGCTCAGGTCGCGGCGTGGCACGGCTCCGAGGTGGAGGTGCCGGACGTCCCGCCGATCCCCGGCCCGCCGGCGCCCGAGGCCGACGAGGACGACGTCGACCTCGCTGACGTCGTGGGGCAGCGCGACGCCGTCGAGGCGCTCGTCGTGGCCGCGGCGGGCGGTCACCACGTGCTCATGTCGGGCCCGCCGGGAGCGGGCAAGACCATGCTCGCCCGCCGTCTGCCCGGCATCCTCCCGCCGCTCGATGACGAGGCAGCCCTCGAGGCCGCATCGCTGCGGTCGCTCGCGGGGGAGCGGGTCGTGCGCCTCGACCGGCGGCCGCCGTTCGAGGCGCCTCACCACTCGGCGTCGACCGCCGCGCTCGTCGGCGGCGGGTCGCGCACCGTGCGGCCGGGTGCGATCGCGCGCGCGAGCCGCGGGGTGCTGTTCATCGACGAGGCGACCGAGGCGTCGTCGTCGACGCTCGACGCGCTGCGCCAGCCGCTCGAGCAGGGGCGGATCGACATCCACCGCGCGGGGTTCTCCGCGCGCTTCCCGGCGCGCTTCCAGCTCGTCCTCGCGATGAATCCCTGTCCGTGCGGGGAGTACGGCGTGCGCGGCGGGTCGTGCACGTGCGCTCCGCACATCATCCGCCGGTACGCGCAGCGCCTCTCGGGTCCGCTGCTCGACCGCATCGACATCGATCTGCGCGTCGAGCGGATCGCGAGCATCGCGCAGACGCGCGCGGGAGACGCCATGTCATCGGAGGAGGGGCGGCAGCGCGTGCTCGCGGCGCGGGATCGGGCGCGGGAGCGGCTGTCGGGAACGCCCTGGCGCATCAACGCCGAGGTCCCCGGGACGTGGCTGCGGCGCGGGCCGCGAGCGCCTGACGCCGCGGCGCTGCGGGGGCTCGACGCCGCGCTCCAGCGCGGGCTCATCACCCTGAGGGGCTACGACCGCGTGCTGCGGGTCGCCTGGACGGTCGCCGATCTGGCCGGCAGGGACCGGCCGGACGCGGCGGATGTGGGCAGGGCGCTGTTCCTGAAGAAGGGGGTCGTGGCATGACGCTGCTCGACGACGATCGCGTGCGCCGAGCGGGTGCGCCGCACAGCCGGGAGGAGCCGGCCCGTCTGGCGCGCGCGGTGTGGACCGCCATCGTCGAGCCGGGCGATGGGGCCGCGGGCGCGCTCGTCGCGGCGCACGGTCCGGATGAGGCTCTGCGGATGGTCGAGGCGGGGCTGCACGACGGATCGCTCGCGGAGCTCGGGCTGGGCGCGCAGGCGCTCGCGGCCGCTCGGTCGCGGTGGCAGCCGCGGCTCGACCCCGCGCACGTCGCGCAGGCCCTCGCGCAGGGCGCTCGCGCGGGGCTGGTGCTCGTGACCCCGGAGGACGCGGGGTGGCCCGAGCAGCTGACCGACCTCGGCACGCACGCGCCGCTCGCCCTGTGGACGAGAGGCGACGTGACGGGCCTCTCGCGCATCGCACGCTCGGTCGCGATCGTGGGCGCACGCGCGGCGACGCCATACGGGGAGCACGTCGCGGCCGAGCTCGCGGGCGAGCTCGCGTCCCGCGGCATCGGAGTGATCTCGGGCGCCGCGTACGGCATCGACGGCGCTGCCCATCGCGCGACGCTCGGCGTCGGCGGGCTGACGGTCGCGGTCGTCGCCGGCGGCGCCGACCGCGTGTATCCCGCCGGGCACGCTCGCCTGTTCGCCGACATCGCGCGCGTCGGCGCGATCGTGAGTGAGACGGCGCCGGGCGCGACGCCGACCAAGTGGCGGTTCCTTCAGCGGAATCGGTGCATCGCCGCGCTGAGCGCCGCGACGGTCGTCGTCGAGGCCGGCGCGCGCAGCGGCACGCTGAACACGGCAGGGCACGCCGCGGCGCTCGGGCGGCCGCTCGGAGCCGTGCCCGGACCCGTGACGAGTGCGACCTCGGCCGGCTGTCATCGCCTGCTGCGCGAGTTCGACGCGCAGTGCATCACGTCGGCCGCCGACGTCCTCGAGCTGATCGGCGAGGGAGCCGACGACGCGACCGCTCTGGGCGGTCCATCCGCGGAGGAGGTCCGCGTCCGCGATGCGCTCGCCTCCCGCGCCCCACGCGATGTCGATGAGATCGCACGGCGCAGCGGGATGGCCGTGGAGGCCGTGCAGGCCGCGCTCGGCCTGCTCGAGCTGGCCGGCGCGGTGCGACGGACGGACGGCGGCTGGGTGCTCGCCTGAGAGCCGAGGGTTCCTGCGCTCACGACCCTCCGGCGATCGCCGCAGCCAGCCAGCGGCCGAGCTCTCCGAGACTCGGGCCGTCTCCGTCGCCCCGCGTGCGGTGGGCGCCGTCGAGAAGGGCGGCATCCGGGTGCGGGCCGCCGTTGACGATCGCGACCAGCTCGAGATAGCGGCCCTCGGTCGTGCGGTACTCCTCGTCCTCAAGGGCCTCGAGGGTGAGGCTGTCGACCGTGCGATAGCGCTCGGCGAGCCGTGCGCGGAGGTCGTCGTCGGCCGCGACGCCGAACGTCCCGGCGAGCTCGTCGACCAGCTGTGCGGCGAGGGAGGCCACGTGGGGATCGTCCGCCGCGAGACCCGCCTGGTGAGCGGCCGTGAGCCGGCGCATCAGGTCGGCGCCTGCCGAGTGGATGAAGTCCTGCACGGGAGGCGAGGACATCTCCGGACCGGGGAACTGCGCGTACGTCGCGTGCAGGTAGGAGCGGATCGCCGCGCGGAACCGATCATCCTGCAGGAGCTCCGCGAGGCTCAGCCAGGCGTCGAGCTGCTCGGGGGCCGGGTCGGGCGGCAGCACCGGCCGCACGTCGCGGATGCGCTCGGACGCCTCCTGCGGAAGGCCGGCGGTGACCTCGTCGAGGAAGTCGTCGATGAGCCGCTGACGCTCGGCATCGGGCATCGTCACGAGCCTGCGCAGGAGGTTCGCGCGCTCCGCCGTGCCCTCCTGTCGCACGAGCGCGCGGAGGACGGCGCGCTTCGCGTCCAGATCCGCGGCCCGCGTCTCGATCACGTGGAGATGCTCGGCGAGCACATCCCGCAGCGAGCTCGTCCCGGCGAGCACGCGGCGCACCTGCGGCAGACCGGTCTCGAGGTCGCGCAGCGTGCGGACGAGCTCGAGCCGGGCGATCGCGTCCACGTCGTAGAGGCGATGGCCTCCGTCGGTGGCGTCGGTCGCGTCGACGAGTCCCTCGTCGTCGTAGTAGCGGATGGCGCTGACGCTGAGTCCGGTGCGATGCGCCACCTCGCCGATGGAGGAGAGAGCGTTCTCGGAAGTGTTCATGTCCTCACCCTGAGGCCTCAAGCGGCTTGAGATGCAACCCCGATCTCCCGACAGCGGCTCCTCGCTCTCAGTGCGCGTGCCCGCCGTGCATCTCGCCGTGCGGCACCGCCTGCGTCCCGGGCTCGGTGAGCGACAGGGCAGGCGTCGTGACGGCGGCCACGAGCGTCGCGCCCAGGAGCATGCCGAGGACGGCGCGCGCGGTGTCGCCGCGCCCTGCGAGCCCTGGCTAGCCCGCTCCCGCGAGCGGATGCTCGAGGATGTCCGCCGCCTCGAGGAGATCGGGGTCGATCGTGATCGAGCCGACGTAGTTG